>PGYV01000008.1 GCA_002839855.1 Candidatus Goldiibacteriota bacterium HGW-Goldbacteria-1 | reverse complement strand
CCTGATATGTGTACCAGTATCCGCCGAACAGGTTGGTGTTGTCCCCGTCTTCAGCGTCTTCCATTACGCATACTCCCGCGGGCGGTGTTGTAGGCGTAAATGTCGCCGTTGATCCCGCAGGCGGTGTGTTTGTTGCTGTCCTTGTATAAGTTGCCGTGTTTGTAAACGTTGATGTTGAACCGGCAGGTATTGTGTTTGTGTATGTTGCCGTGTTAAGCGGTGTGGGTGAAGGCGGCGGTGCCGGGCATGTTGCACAGCCGTAGATGATTAAATCATCTATCCAAAGATCCGCTGTTGTTGTGCCTTCAAGCGCTGTCGCGTTAAAGCTTGTCTGGAACTGTACTTCTTTCGCGTTTGCAAGTACTGTCGCTATCGGATACGCTGTTCCCCATCCTGTTGCCTGTGCAAAAAGAATAAACGGAATATCCACAAGCGTCCATGATGCAGCCGCAGTAAAGTCATATTTGTAATCGTTGTATCCCGTCAAGCTGCTTCCGTCTGCTGCTGAATAAGGTATTTTAACGTGGTACGCTTTGCCGTTCCCTTTTGCATAGAACTTTACACCTGTGCAGGCTGAAATGTCTGTTACTTCGCCTGTTCCTTCAGGCGGCGCACCTGCCATCGGGTTAAACTGTGAACCCATTCCTATTGAAGGATAGTCATTGTTTGCCGCTGTTAACTATTGCCGCGCCTGTGCCGTCCTGATATGTGTACCAGTATCCGCCGAACAGGTTGGTGTTGTCCCCGTCTTCAGCGTTTTCCATCAGGCATTCGCCCGGAGGAAGGTCAGATGTTGCCGTTGGTGTAAATGTTGCGGTTGACCCCGCCGGTATTGTGTTTGTATTGGTGGCAGTATAAGAGTTTGTATATGTGCTTGTGAATGTGAATGTAGGGCCGCCGGGTGTTACAGTGGAAGTGGCAGCCGGTGTGGGGCATGAATTACACCCGTAAATTACTATATTGTCAACCCAAAGGTTTGCTGTCGTGGTGCCTGTTGTCGCGTTAAAACTTGTCTGAAACTGAACTTCTTTGGCATTTGTAAGAACAGTCGCTATAGGATACGCTGTTCCCCACCCTGTTGCCTGCGCGAAAAGTGAGAACGCCACATCAACAAGCGTCCATGTTGCAGCCGCGGTGAAGTCATAACGGTAATCATTGTAACCCGTCATACTTGTGCCGTCTGCCGCAGTATAAGGTATTTTTACGTGGTATGACTTGCCGTCTCCCTTTGCGTAAAAACGTATTCCGTCGCAGCTTGAAAGATTTGTAACCTCTCCGGTGCCGTCAGGAGGTGCTCCGGCATTCGCGTTAAACTGCGAACCCATACCTATTGAAGGATAGTCGTTGTTTGCCGCATTTATAGGCCCTACCGTTCCTGTGAACCTTGGCGCGTAAAGCGAGCCATCATATCCGCCCGAACCCATAAAATAATCGCCGCCTGCTGTCGGTGAAACCGACGCGCCTGTACCATCTTCATATGTATACCAGAATCCGCCGAAGAAGTTTTCCGCGTCATTATCTTCGCCGTCTTCAAATGAACAGTTTCCAACAACTATAGGAGTATTTGTCGCTGTTGAACCCGCCGGAACTGTATTGCTGGGCGTTGCGGTGGCACCCGAAGAAAAGTTCTTGGGATAATACCCTGACATTACAAGCATTGAATAAAAACCTACAGCCGCATTATAATATTCATTTCCGTTAATATGGTTGCCTACCTGGGAAGAAGTCCTTGCGTAATACGCGTCAAGCTGGGTCTGATATGCAGTACCGTACATAAAGGTACAGCCTATGGGCCCTATGAATGTCGCGTTATTGTTATTGCTTGTGGGACTGGTGCTGCTTACATTATAACCGTCGCCTATTGATGATGCCGCAATTCCCTGGAACGCAGCTGCCTGCCTGTTGATAACCGTTCCCGCGGTTGAATCGCCGTTCCACGCATAATCTATCGCGTATCTCATTCCTGTACGGCACGCGTTATAAAGGTATGTCTGATCCCTTCTTGTACCGTCCTGATTTGCGGTTTCTGATGTTAAGCCCGTTGACACAACCTGATTTGCAATAATATGGCTGTTGCACTGCGTTATAAGCGTAGCCCATTTGGCGCTTGTGTAAACAGTACCATATTCTCTAAAATAAGCTTCTGAATAATATGAAGGATATTCCATATCATCCCAACTGTCGCCGGGTTTTAAACTTCCATCACCGGCAATACAATTGCTTGCAATAGCGTTAAGCATACCCTGTGCGTACTGCGTATAAGTAAGCGCTCCGGTGATTCCCGAAGGGCTTCCGCCCCATCGTTCCGCTGCCTTCATAAGAGCCCACGCCATATCTGTATCAGCATCAGTAGCGGAGCCGCCGTCAGTTATTGAATTTCCGTCAGTTGACGTTGACCATGGCATAAGCTGGCTGTTTCCGTCAAGCGCGCAAATTGCAAGTTTATATTTTAAAAGCAAATCAAATGTTGTTTTGTCATCCATATAAACGGCAAAAATCATACCGTATGCCTGGCCTTCGGATACCGTTCTGCCGTTATGCGGGTATTCAGGAGCCATAACCCTGGAACCGCCCCTTGTCGCGTTTGCCACGACAAATTTACCCTTAAAATTTGTCCACTTTGTGTTAAGGTCTGTGGCGTAGGCAGTGCCGTTTGTAAGCTGATTGCCGTAAGGGTAATTTGTATAGACAGGCGCGGCATATGCCATACCCGCTGATACAAACAACACCGTCATTACAGCCGTAAGTAACCTTTTAATGTGCATATTATTACCTCCTGAATTATTACATTTTATATTTTTATATTTAAAATCATACCTTGAATATTAAGACAAAACATACCCGAAAAAGTTCCGTTCTTTTTTCGTTAAAATAGAATAACTTCAATATTAAAGTAACTGCTATTTTATTCAAAAGAGCCATTTATGTCAATGTTTTTTTAAGGTAAAAAACATGTCAAAATTAAGTGTTTTTTTGTGCGCTTTTTTAAAACTGCCAAAAAACCTGCATTTACAGGCTAAAAAAACGGCCCGGTTTTACCCGGGCCATTTTGAAACTATAAAAGTTTTACTTTGATTTGGACTTAAGTATTATTATCTTATCAATTTTTGACCTTACTTCCTTGCCATCCCTGGTTACCATTATCACATAATAATACGTGCCATTGGACAGGTTTTTTAAGGTTTCTGACTGGTAATACACACAGTCTCCGCTTAATATCTGGGTAAGAGCCTGCCCTTCAAAAACTTTTTCATCAATCAATCTCTGCGCTGATGAGTATATCCTTACACTTAAGCTTTCAACATCCTTCTGGGTTACTTTTACCCTTATTCTTAATAACGGCTGTACAGTCGGGTCAAAAGGGTTAGGATAAGGAAGCAATTCTGTTACATCAAGCACTTTGCTTGTTGCAGTGGGTGTCGGGGTATATGTGAATGTTGATGTATGCGTCGGTGTATTTGTGTATGTGTGCGTGTTGGTTGCCGTATAAGTGTTTGTATTGGTTGCCGTGAAAGTCGCGGCTGACGCCATATCAAACGCCCTTACAGCGCTGGAAGCTTCTTTCATCTGCCCAAGTATCGTATTCATAACGGTTACCCTTATTGTGTAATTGCCGTCCGGCATACCCGTTAAACCGGAAGTTGGAACGTTAATTGTTTGGCTTCCGGGTGTCCTTAAAGTATTATCTGTTAAAAAGGTGTAAACAGAAAGGGACGAAGCGTCAATAAGTTCTATCCTTGTTGAAGTCGCATTCTGCCCGGTTAAATTAAAGCTTACCGCTATCGTGGCAACGGCAGGCATTACAATAGTACCCGTTGTAGGCATTAAAGTAACCATACTTACGCCAAGCGTGGGTGTAGGAGTCTGTGTCTGCGTGTATGTGTTTGTAGCAGTATTTGTTGAAGTGTTTGTAAAGGTGTTTGTATATGTATTTGTAAAAGTCTGCGTGGGCGTATTTGTAATTGTATGTGTATTGGTGTCAGTGGAACCCGGTATTGTTGTCTCTGTCTCTGTAAATGTATGTGTCTGAGTGTATGTGTTGGTATTAGTGTGTGTCTCTGTGGGAGTACTTGTGTATGTCGGCGTATTTATAACCGGCGGTGTCGGGCATGTTGTGCAGCCATAGACAATTAAATCATCTATCCACAGTTCCGCGGTTGTTGTGCCTTCCAGCACTGTGGCGTTAAAGCTTGTCTGGAACTGTATTTCTTTCGCGTTTGCAAGCACTTCAGCTATAGGATAAGCTGTTCCCCATCCTGCCTGTAATAACAATGTAAACGGAACATCCACAAGGGTCCAGGAAGCTGTTGCAGTGAAATCATGTCTGTAATCATCAAATCCTGTTTTGCTTGTTCCGTCAACATTTGAATAAGGTATCTTTATATGGTACTGTTTACCATTTCCTTTAGCGTAAAACTTAATACCTGTGCATCCGGAAATATCTGTTACTTCACCCGAACCTTCAGGCGGCGCTCCCGCCATCGGATTTAACTGCGAACCCATTCCTATTGAAGGATAATCGTTATTACCCGCGTCAACCGGTCCTACTGTCCCGTTAAAACTTGCCGCCATAAGTGAGCCGTTATATCCGCCCGCTGTCATTGTAAAGTCTGTGCCGCCTGCCGTTGCAGGTATCGGGACTATTGCCGCTCCTGTGCCGTCCTGGTATGTGTACCAGTATCCGCCGAACAGGTTTGCGTTATCCCCGTCTTCGCCGTCTTCCATTAAACAGCCGCCGCCGTCAACTGTTGCCGTATGAGTCGGCGTATTTTCGGCTGTATCCGTATTTGTGGCTGTATGGGTGTATGTATGTGTATTCGTATTTGTTGCGGTATATGTATATGTTTCTTCAACGGTATCAGTCTCTGTAGGCGTGTTTTCCTGTGTTTGCGTATCCGTAAATGTCGCTGTGGGGGTATCAGTTGCCGTTTCTGTATCAGTTGCCGTTTCTGTTTGTGTTGCCGTATCTGTTTCTGTTTCTGTTTCTGTCGGAGTATTTGTAAATGTATCCGTGGATGTGCTTGTACACTGCGGAACTTCAGTTGCCATCGGCAGAACGCCGGTGAACGTATTGTTTGTTTCATCAAGTTCCGTTATAACAGCATTAGAATCTATTGTAACCAAGACAGATGCAGACGGAACATACTGTATCCAGACGGAACCGCTTGTGCTTGCCGTAATTCCGGCAACAGGTATTTCATTTCCGTCTATATCAATTGTAAAGGCGGCGGCATCCTGATCTCCCTGATTGGCGTAGTTAATTCTGACGCCCAGAGGATAAATTCCCGTTCCTACAATACAGACCGGTACGGTCTCGCTTGTGATTGAAGCGGATAATATTACAAGGTCCGACCCGCCGGCTATAGGCGTATTTGTTTCTGTAGGCGTGTTTGTATTTGTTGCCGTATTGGTGTATGTATTAGTGTTTGTAGCTGTATTTGTGTATGTTTGGGTTGCCGTATTTGTACTTGTATTGCTTGATGTCCACGTCGCTGTATTTGTAAAAGTATCTGTCGGCGGAATCGGCGTGTTGGTGTTTGTATGCGTGCTGGTGTTTGTATGCGTGCTGGTGTTTGTGTTTGTTGCTGTATTTGTATAAGTATTTGTCACTGTAGCAGTATTCGTGTCAGTCGGTGGTAAAGGGGTATTTGTATGTGTGTTAGTAGCCGTATTTGTATATGTCTGCGTAAATGTATTTGTATTTGTGGAAGTATTTGTATATGTTGAAGTGTGCGTATTGGTAGGCGGTATCGGTGTATTTGTATGCGTGTAAGTATTGCTTGCAGTGTATGTCTGCGTGGCTGTAAAGGTATTGGTTGAAGTTGAAGTGTTTGTACGTGTAGGCGTATAATTCTGGCTTGGGAACATTTCCAGCTGATCAACGGCCAAATCAATACTTGACCACGGCTGACCCACTGTCTGGAAATGTATTGCCATAAGGTTTGTCTTTATTGTCGTAAGCGGTACAACCGTACCCCAATATTGTTCCTGCGTAAATTCGGTAAATGCTATCTGATACTGTTTCCACGAACCGTCCGAAGGCGGCGTGAAATTAAATTTCCAGTCATTGCTGCCCGTGTTTATAGTGGCAATAGGAACAAGTTTTATGGTGTACGGAAGCCCGTCGCCTTTTGCCCAGAACCTTATCCCTAAAAACGGCGTGCAGTTGCGCGCTCCGCCTGTTGACATAAGGTTAGTCCCCATGCCCACAAAACCATTGGCATAAACATCTGTTACCGTACCGGTCATACGCGCGCTGTAAGCGGTTGATGCGGCGCCCGCGTTATCCATTGCCCATATTCCGCCGGGTTCCGGAACTACAACGCTTGTACCCGCGTTTGGCGAATCGTCATAAGTAAACCAGTCGCCGCCCCAGTTATTTACACCATCAGCGTCTTCACAGTCATCAAGAAGTTCTGACGCGCCAAAGGTGGCGGTAATTGTGGGCGTAAACGTAAAAGTGGCTGTAGGGACAGGTGTGGGTGCCCATAAATACGGGAACAATTCCACTTTATCAAGCGAAAAATTAATTGCTGCCACGGCGTTATTAGTACCTACCTGCCATTTTATTTCCTGCATCACGGGAAGAATTTCCGTTTGAAGGTCATATAAATTGGCTGTCCATGCCGGCTGAGTAAACTGCCCAAAAGGTATTGAAACCTGTGTCCATGTGGTGGGCGGAATAAATTCAAATTCGTGGGAGGCCCAGTCAATATAAACAGTGGAGCCCGACCCTTTTGGCCCAAGCATAATTTTCCACGGTGTTACGCCGTCGCCTTTACACCAGAACCTGATACCGCCGCCATCACCTTGAAGCGTATTTGTTATCCAAAAATCACTTAAATCAACAATATCCTGACCTGCAGGCAGTGTTTTAATTTCCGGCTTTAATTCTGTTCCTATTCCCACCGAAGGGTAATTAGGGGCAACAGCCGCAGCTTTTGAACCTGTAATACGCAGATAAAAATCGCTTTCCGCATCAGCGCCGCCGGCAGTCATTGTTAAATGTTCGCCTTCTGCCGGTAAAACAGTTGCACCCAAAGTTTTAGCATCCGCCCATGTGTACCAGTAACCGCCCCAGTCATTGGCGGTATTGTAATCAGGAAGGTAATCATCAAAGTAATCAATAACCTGGCCGTCAGGCACAGGAGTGGGGGTTTTAGGAGGTTCCGGACTCATTATCCTGTAGTTAGGCATATTACCCGACATAAAGAGCAAAGTTAAAACCTGAAGAGCACCGTTGTAATAAGACTCTGTAGCACTGAAGCTTGACGTCCTTGTATAAAAGTTATTAAGATTTGTCTGGTCTGTTGTTACCATGAAAGCACAGCCCGCCGGCCCTACAAAAGCAGCGTTATTGTTACCGCCATAAGACGTGCCGTTCTGATAGTAATATCCGTCAACAACACCGGATGGGCCTTTGCCCGCAAAAAAAGTGGCCAGCTTGGTTGTATAAGTGTCAGCCGCAGCGGTTCCATACCACGCGTAATCCATTGCGGTTCTCCACGGCACACGGCAGGAGTTATAGTCATACTTTCTTCCATCAACGCCGTTCTTGTCATAATTTATGGCAGCGCCGCCGGTTGTTATAATTTCTCCGACAAGCCCGGTTGTAGCATTTGCCGATGAGTTTATCATAGTAAAACATTTATTCGCAATGGTTGCCCACCTGGCATCGCCGTCTACAGTCTGAAACTCCCTTAAAAAAGCAGTTATAAAATATGAAGGGAAAGTGTGGTCATCCCACTGGTCGCCGGGTTTTAAATGATTATCAAGCGCCACATCGTAGCTTTTTATATTTGCAATTTCAGTCTGCGCCTGTGAAATATATGTCCTGCCTATGCTTCCGCTTCCGCCCCACTGCTTGTCCGCCATTAAAAACGCGAAAGCTATATCAATGTCAGCGTCTGTGGCTGAACCCTGATCTATAATTGTTCCGCTGCTGTTAATAATCCACGGAAGAAGCGAACCCGGTTTTCCTGTTGCCGCTTCACCCCTGTTTATTTTAAACTTTGCAATACCGTCAAATGTTGCCTGGTCATCCATATATACAGATGCCAGCATTCCATACGCTATACCTTCAGATACGGTATACCCCCCGCCATAACCGGGAACAGGTTCCGGACTGACAACCTTTAAACAACCCGTACATACAGAAGAATTTTGTACATAAGATGCTTTCCATGTATTATATTTACTTAGAATTGTACTTGAACTGGAATTGGTAGCACGTATCCCGTATGGATAGTTGGCTTCCTGAGGAAAAGTATAGTTGCCCGCGAATGAGCATACCGAGAAAACAAAGAATAGAAAAATAGACAGGTAAATCGTTTTACCGTTTTTAATCATAAAACACCCCACAAAGTATATTTAAGCATTTCCCTAACAACAAACTTTCTTATTTTAACTTAATTGCATCAATTTTGTCAAACAAAACATAGAACCGCATTATGAAGCCGTGAATTCTATTACCCTTTAAACAAAAAAACCTTTTCCAAACCGCTGTTTCCGGCTTGAAAAAGGTTGGCGTCGCATTTGCGTCGTTTAATTCTTGGAAACTATGATGTTCTTTTTAATGACCCGTTTTCCAATCTGTATATATACAAAATATATGCCTTCGCGCACAATTTCACTGTTATCGTTTTTGCCATACCAAAGTATCTGGTAAGCGCCCGGCGCTTTATCTTCATCCACAAGCTTTGCCACTTCCCTTACCGCTTTATCATAGATAACAATCTTTACCCTTGAAGTTTCGTCCACTTTTATCTTTATTGCAGCTGCCTGTCCAAGGTTCGGGTTAATCAGGTTATTTGCTATAATTGCCTTTTCATCATCAAGTAATGGCGTAGACGGCGTGGGTTCAACTCCCGGGTCTTTTGCCGCCTGAACCCCTGTTGATACTGCCGGCGCTGCCGCTGTATTCACATAAGGAACCGACTGATTTACAGCTTCTTTTTTAGGAGCCGGCCTGTATTCATATACAAGGACATTTTTTTCGTATTTTTCAGCTGTTTTTTCAGTTACAGCTTCTTTAACGGTTTCTTTTACCGCTGCCGTCTGAACGGTCTCTTTTTTTATATCCACTTTAACAGTTTTTACCGCTTTATTAGTACCTATAATAGAAGGATTGAATGATGCCATATCAACTTTATGCTGTTTGTCGCTTATGTTATTATATATAAGGAAGGTAGCGGCAAAAACCACAGCCGCAAAAGAGGCTCCAACCCTTAAAACATGGGCAAAAACAGGCTTTTTTGCTGTATTTTGTGATTCTATGGCTGCCATTACCCTTGTTTCAATAAAATCAGGCGCATCAAATTTAATGCTTTTGGATGCGTTTATGATAACTTTCATGGTTTCCATGTATTTGCGGCAATCGGCGCAATCAGATAAATGAGAAGACATAACAGCCGTGTCCTGCGCGTTTAAGCCGCCATCCAAGCTTTCTGTTATAAGTTCTTTCATTTTATTACATTTGGTATCTTTCATCTTCTTCACCGTCCTTGTATATATTGACAACCCATACTAAAAAAGGTTTCGCACTATTTTATACTGCTGCCCGGCAGGTTTCTATCCCGGGAAAAAATAAGACATCACACTGTCATCATTTATAATATTTTATCTTTTTCAAGTTTTTCACGCAGGTTTTCCCTTGCCCTAAAAAGTTTGCTTTTTACCGCAGATACAGACAATTTAAGAAGTTTTCCTACCTCTTCATATGATAACCCGTCAACATCCCTTAATATAATTACCTGCCTTTGTTCTTCTGTCAGTTCGCCTATCCTGTTAAAGACAACAGTCCTTACTTCTTTGGATACATACTGGTTATCCGGTTCGTTCTCTTCTTTCTCTTTAATATTATTAACAAGGGTATTTGTTTCCTCTTCATCATTGCCGGTGTAAGACTCTTCCGCCATACGCGACCTTAGCCGCTGCATCTGTTTTAACCTGTTCTTGCAGGAATTGATTGTTATCCTGTAAATCCACGTGCCAAGTTTTGAATCGCCGCGGAATTTTTTTAGGTTTTTATAAACATTAACAAAAATTTCCTGGCATACATCTTCGGCGTCCTGCCTGTTTCTTAAAAAACTGAAACAGTGGCCAAAGACAACGCCTTTATACTGTTTTATTATCTCTGAAAAAAGTGCTGTTTCGCCCTTTTTTATCCTTTTTATTATTTCCGCTTCATCCATCTTATTTAAGCGCTCCCTTTTTAAAACTTAAAAGTTATGGTAAACCTGTGCGCGTTGTCCGCCACAAAATATGGCTGATACGCGTAATCAATTGATGCCTGCCCGTAAACCACGCCCGCGCCTATCGCTATTCTTCCTTCCTGCCTTCCAAACACATATCCTATCCTTCCGGTAAAAAAATCCCGGTAGGTGACTTCCAGCCCAAGCGAAGTCTCCGCGCCTTCGTTTTCCACAAGAAAGATTCTTTCTTCCGCAAGTATTTGTATCACGTCGCCTTCGTTTCTGTAAACGTAAATGCCGTATCCGCCCCTGAACAACATCGGGAACATGGCTTTTTCTTTTGTGTAGGAGGAGTTGATGCCTATATTTTCAAGTGACGCGCCTATTAAATATTTCTGTTCAAAATTCTTATGCAATACCCCGGCATTTAAAACCGCTCCAAAATTACCGCTTCTATGAATCTTTGAAAAGGCAAACTTTACGTTAATACCCGCGTTTAAATCTTTCATCATTTCCCTCGCGTATGAACACGCGCCGGTGATATCGTAATTTTCTATCCTTTCAACTTCATAACCTTCTTCATTGGTGCGGTAAAGTTCCGGATTGGTGTCATACATAAGGGATACAGAAAGGCTGTCTTTTTTTCCAAGCGGCTGCGCGTATATCAGCTGTTCGTAATTTGTGCCAAAAACAGAGGTAAAATGGGAAAACACCGCGGATTTTTCTTCTATACCCTGAAGCACCGCCGGATTGGCATTTGAAGCCGAAGGCCTTGCATAACTGGGGGCATATATGCCGCCCAGGCCGGCTTCCCTTGCGCTTATATCAACAAGCAGAAAATCGCCTGCGGTTGTTCCCGAAGAAAAAACAGGCGCCGCGCAGATAAAAAACATTAAAAAAAGCGCGGCGCATTTATTTATTTGTCTCATTTTGGCTGGTTTTCAGACAGAATCTCTTATAATTAATTCCGGTTCAAAACTTATTATTTTGCTTTCCATGGGCGCTTTTCCTTCTATCATATCGGTAAGCAGGTCAAACGCCTGCATGCCCATCTGCGCTATGGGCTGCCTTACAGTGGTTAAGCCGGGGTTGGTAAGATTGGACAGGTAAACATCATCATAGCCTATTATGGAAAGGTCCTGCGGTATCTTTATTCCGGCTTTTTTCGCCGCATCCATTACGCCGATTGCCGTTATATCGCCGGCGCTGCAGAAAATAGCATCCACTCCGCCGCTTTTTTTCATAAGATTTTTCAGCAGGGTTTCGCCTTCTTCAAAAGTGTAATCAACAACATCTATAACTTTTTTTTCGTCAAAAGGAATCCCGTAATATTCAAGCGCGTCCTTGTACCCCTTAAACCTTTCTTCGGCGTTTAATACCTTGGACCCTTTTATAATGGCTATTTTCTTTCTTTTCTTCTTTATCAGGTGTTCTGTGGCTAAAAAAGCGCCCTTAATATTATTAAACTTTACTGTCGGCGCCCCTTTTACTATCTCTTCAATAAATACAACAGGCAGGCCCTCTTTTTCAAATTCCGCCACAAGTTCATCGTCCGGTTTTAAACTTATTATTATAAAGCCGTCCGCCCTTCTTTCATAAAAGACCCGCCTTAAAACATCCCTTTCATTTTCTTCCACGCCCCTTGTGGAATATAAAATAAGGTTGTATGCGGTCTTTCTTAAATTATTTTCTATACCCCTTACGGATTCAAGTGCGAAAAGCGATGCAAAAAAAGAAGCCACTACGGCTATATTATTTGTCTTGCCTTTAACAAGGCTTCTTCCTATATAATTGGGGTGGTAATTCATCTCTTTAATTGCCTGCATTACAAGTTCTTTTGTTTTCTGGCTTATCTTTGGGCTGTTATTAATTACCATGGACACCGTTGCCGGCGTAACTCCCACTTTTTTTGCTATATCCTTAATGGTTACTCTCATTTGACCCCCGCCTTTTATCTTGAATTCTGTGTGCTTCCCTGTCCATTTAAGATTTTTTCCGTTTTATACCTGTTTATGAATTCCTGCAGTTTTTCATTTTCAGGGTTCAACTGCATGGCTTTTTCATACGCCTGCATTGCGGTATCCGGTTTTCCCATATTTAAAAAACAGGACCCCACCCCTATATAAGCGGAAGTATAAGTATCGTCCCTTTTTAAGCATGCGGTGAAATCAGCCAGAGCTTCCTGATATTTTTTCGCGTATAGAAGGTCATAGCCGCTTCTGTAATATTCGGCAGCGGACTTTTTGTCCTGCACTTTTCTGGTTTCCGGCTCCCCTAAAAATTTTCCGGTTAATGATATCCTGTGTGTTATGCCAAGGTCACCGTAGGGATTCAGCGAATAATCTATCTCTATGCTGCTTTTTTCTCCGGCGGTCAGTTTGTATCCCAGCCCTGCCGTGATTCCGGCTGAAAAGCCAAGGTCATTCAAAAATTTATACCCCGCCCTTACGCCCACGCTGTGATACTTGTTAAGGACCCACATTTTTTCCACACCGGCGTTAAACCGCACTATCTGTTCCGTGGGATAAATAACCAGATCAAGGCCAGCGGCAGCCGAGTTATCAGGAAAGATAAACGCACCTTCATCTGTAAAAGGCAGTATCATATTTTCAAGGGCAAAACGGTAGCCAAAACCAAGCCTTACGGCAAGCGGCAATGACGGCCTGTTATTGGAGAATCCCACATTTTCAACAGCCATACCAAAAGAGTAATTTTCATATTTAGGATTAAACAAAGTACTTAAATTCAAACCATAACCGCCGCCCGCGTCGCCGGCTACGTCCTCGCTTGAAATATTAACGCTTAAACCCGCGGAAAAATCCGAGAACACGGAGTCTTTTCCAAAAAAAGCCGAAAGCTTTCTTCCATAAGCAAGGGTTATATTAAAATTAGTGGCGCCCACTTTTTCTTCTGTTAAAATATAATTACCGCCGGCATCTTCTTCTGTTTTTAAAATTTCACCGGCGTTAAGGTAAACCCCATATATCCCTATAGTGCCAAGTTCCCCAAGCGGAAAAGCATAAGCGGCATATTCAAAATTTACGTCAAGCATCCACACCGCGTGCATAAGGCACGCCTGGTGGCGAGTCAGCTGAGACAGCCCCGCGGGATTCCAGAACACCGCGTTTACGTCATCGGCAATACCGGTAAAAGCTTCGCCCATTCCCGCCTGGCGCGCTCCCTGTGATATTTTTATAAAGTTCAGGCCCGTGCTTCCCGCGCCTACCGCAAAAACAGAACCGGCACAGAATAAAAGTAGAAATGACAAAATTATACTTTTTTTCACGTTTCACCCTCTTGACAGATTTTTTAAATATTACCATTAAATAACGTTTAAATCAACATTATCTGAATAAGGCGGTTAAAATTTATTTCTGCCGGATTATAAATTAATGCCTGAAATGCCTTACCCCGGTAAACATCATAGCTATGCCGTATTCGTCGCACGCTTTAATTGAATCTTCATCACGGATAGAACCGCCCGGCTGAATAATTGCCGTTATACCGGCTTTTGCAGCCTGATCAATATTATCTCTGAAAGGAAAATATGCGTCCGAAGCCAGAACAGCGCCCTTCGCTTTTTCTCCCGCATTGTTAACCGCAATTGTCAGCGCGCCTACCCTGTTAGTCTGACCGGGCCCAATGCCAAGCGTAATTCCATTTTTGGCAACCACTATCGCGTTGGATTTAACCAGTTTTACTATTTTCCATGAGAATAACATATCTTTTATTTCCTGCGGTGTCGGCGTTTTTTTCGTGACAGCCTTTAATTCCGCCTCTGTTACATTTTTAAGGTCAGGCTCCTGTATTAAAAGTCCGCCTGTCACTTTTTTAATATCCATATACCTTATTGCATTTTCAAAAACCGGCTTCTGTACCGCGGCTTTCATTATCCGGATATTTTTCTTTTTCTTTAATATCTCCAGTGCTTCAGGTTCGTAATCCGGAGCCACTATCACTTCCATGAACATTTTATCCACCCGCTCCGCAATCCCTTTAGTGCAGACTCTGTTCATAGCGCAGATGCCGCCATAAGCAGAAAGCGGGTCAGCTTCAAATGCCTGCACATAAGCCGTTGTAATATCCGCAGCTTCGGATACTCCGCACGGGTTTGCGTGTTTAACAATTACCGCAGCCGGATTATCAAATGTTTTCGCAATGTTCATTGCCGCGTCCATATCATTTATATTATTAAAGGATAGTTCCTTGCCGTGAAGCTGTTCGCACGCGGCAGGGCCTAAGTCTTTTACTCCCGGGAACACATAATACGCCGCTTTCTGGTGCGGGTTTTCGCCGTAGCGCATCACCTGCTTTTTATCAGCGCTTATAAGCACTTTATCGGGTAATTCCTGAGGGTTTAAAAGGACTTTTTCAAGGTAGTTTGAAATATACACATCATAATCCGCTGTTGTCTTATACGCCTTGACACGCAGGTAATTTAAGGTTTCCGGCTTTATTCCGCCGCTGTTCATCTCTTCAAGAATTTTCGGATAGTCATTACTGTCAGTTAACACAGCCACTGACTGCGCATTTTTGGCGGCAGAGCGCACCATTGAAGGGCCGCCGATGTCTATGTTTTCTATAACTTCTTCTATCTTAATGTCAGGTTTCTTTATAACCTCTTTAAACGGATACAGGTTTACCACAACCATATCTATGGTTTTAATGCCGTGTTTTTCTATCGTTGCCATATGCTCCGCGTTTTCGCGCAGCGCCAGAAGTCCGCCGTGCACTTTAGGGTGAAGCGTCTTTACCCTTCCGTCAAGCATTTCCGGAAAACCGGTCACGTCAGATATGTCTATCGCTTTTATACCCGCGTCCAACAGGGCTTTTTTAGTACCGCCGGTGGAAATAATTTCCACTCCTTTTTTTTCAAGTTCTTTTGCAAATTCCACAATTCCCGTCTTGTCAGATACGCTTATTAAAGCGCGTTTTACATTAAGCATTCTATTACCTCCGTGTTATATAATTACAATTCTTTTATTATTTTTTGAGCTTTTTCCAGGTCTTCCTTATTTACTATTATCGTCACTTTGCCTTTCCTGTTAAAAAAAGACATTATCACGTTTGTGAATGGAAGGGTATTATTTCTGGCAAAACTGTAAATGCCTTCCTGCATTAATATGTCACGCATTACTGACGCTTCCAGGTCAGTTTCCACCTGGCAAAGTTCTGCCGTTTCAATATCCGGATCAGGTTCAGTTTCCTGCCAGCGCATGTCAGATATATCAACCTGTGCTTCCCTTATATCATCAATCAGCTGTTTGGCGTCTGCAATTCTTTTTTCTTCAACAAAAAGTTCATACGATACAGGGAATCTTGCAAGATGCGCGTGCCCCCGCATGGATTCTTTTGACGGCGTATGATCCACCGTGTGGTAAAATATTTTTTCTTCTTCTAAATATTTTTTTAATACCTCAAATTCCGCAAGGTCATCAAAAAGCCCCGCTGATACAAGGTCATTTTTATCCATTACGCCTGCGGGTTTGCTTTCCGGCTCCGTCTCTTTTATATGTTCAAGCCCGGCACCGCAGTCCGGGCATACCTTTATTCCGTCTTTATATTCATACCCGCACGAAGGGCATATCATTATTAATTATCACCCGATATTTTTACAATACGGCCTTCAAGTTTTATTCTGCCTTCACAGAAAAGTTTCACAGCTTCCTTATAAAGCTTGTGTTCATAGACAAGCACTTTTTTCTGAAGGGTTTCGGCAGTATCGTCCGCGGATACGCTTACCGCTTCCTGCAGTATTATGGGGCCTGTATCCGCGCCGTAATCCACAAAGTGTACCGTGCACCCTGTTACTTTCGCCCCGTATTCAAGGACTTTTTCGTGTACGTGAATCCCATAGCACCCCTTCCCCCCAAACGACGGCAATAACGCAGGGTGAATATTCATTATGGGTTTATTAAATCCGTCTATAAATTCTTTTGTAAGTATCTTCATGTAGCCGGCAAGGCATACAAGGCCTATCGATGCTGCATTAAGCATCTTTGCAAGGTGCGCGTCATATTCCTGCGGATTTTTAAATCCTTTAGGATCCACAAACAAACTCTTAATACCGTGTTTTTCTGCCCGCTTTAAGCCGAAAGCATCCGCCTTATTGGAAATAACAAGTTCAATCTTTCCATTTTTTATATATCCGTTTTCAACCGCGTCTATAAGCGACTGCAGATTGCTTCCGCCTCCTGATACAAGTACCGCTATTTTTATCATATTACCTGCCTTTCTTTTTAATTAACTGACCCTGCGCAATATTAAGCATAACCTGTATTTTCTGATTTGCTTTATTTACATCAAGTTCGGATGCCTTTACAAGCGCTTCAGCCGCTTTTTCCGGCATTTCCTGCGCCAGATATGCGCAGCCGATGTTGTAAAAATAATCCGCAGACGGTTTTAATTCCAGCGCCTTATTATAATACAAGACCGCGTCTTCATACTTTTTCATTCCAAAATAGATATTTCCAAGATTATTGTAAAAGGAAGGGTCATCAGGCTCTTTTTTAATAACGTCAAGCAGCAGCGCTTCCGCGCCGGCGGTATCCTTATTGTCAAAATAATAAAGATAAGCCAGTTCGCTTATTGCCGGCATAAAATACGGGTCAAGCGCCAGCATCTTTTTATACTCCATTTCCGCGTTCTGCACACTGCCCGTCCTGTAGTACGCTTTTGCCATGCGGTAGTGCAGCAGGACATAATTAGGCGCCAATTCATTTAATCTGCTGTAATCTTCCAGCGCTTCATATCCGGACGATGACAGCGCCCTGTCCATTTTCGCGTTGCCGGAAAAATACAGCGCTGTTAAGTTATACGGGTTTAACTTAACAGAGTGTTCATAAGCGTTTATGGCGGCGTTAAAGTTTTTGTCCCGCGACATATAAACCGCGGAATTAAGTTTAACATCTGACATTTCATTTTTTACGTGATAAATTACTGACGCCGTTAAAACCGCCAGCGCCAAAGACGCTACAACATAACGCGCCGCAGTGTTTAACTTAAATTCCCTGCCTTTATAATCATTCATAAATATTCCCGCGTAAAATGCCGCCAACATATATGACCCTGTGTAATTCAAATCAACCCCGAACATATTTATAAATAAAAGCCCCACAAAACCTATTTTAAAATCCGTCTCTTCTTTTTCTTCTCTGGAAAAGTGAAGCAATATAAACAGAAGCATGGCCAGCAGTATTATAAGCCCGGGAAATCCGGCCTCTGCGGCCGCCTGAAGAAACATATTTTCCGGATACGTCACTTCGTAATCATGCTGGTCCATCCACTTTAAAAGTTTGTCTGTCCTGTACGGCGGATATGAAAGGGTAAACGCGCCGGGGCCGTGCCCCATAACAGGCCTGTCCATTATCATTTTTAAGGTGCCTGACCACACCTGTTCCCTGAAAAAAACAGATTCATTTTTTTCCCATTGATTACCCTTTAAAATATCCCGTGCGCTTATACCCAGCGCCTTTGCCGTCATAAAAACCGTAAGCACCGCCATTACCGCGATTATGAAATACCTTATCGTTGTTTTAATCTGCCTCTGTTTTATGATAGCCCAGATAAGTATTATGAATTCAACCGCCACGGTCAGAAGGCCGGCTTTGGAACCCGTTTTGTAAAGGCAAAAAATTGACGCTGCGGTTAAAAGCAGATTAAAAAACTTGCCGCTTCCAAGTCCGTACATCGTACGCCACAGAGTTATTGGAATTACCGCCACAAGGTAAGCGGCAAAGAAATTCGGATTTCCGAACAGAGACGGAATTCTTTCCCCAAAGACCATGAAGCCTTTAAATAATCCCGGCAAAAAAGACTGTGCTATACCTATAATTACAGGAATTACAGACGTGATTATCACAGCGTTTCTTATGTTTGAAAGGTTAAGCTCCCTGCAGTTGGAAACTGCGGCAAAAAAAACAAAAATACCGGCATAAACAGTTAAGGCCTTAATTGAAATATAACTGTAATCGCCTGCCAAAGCGCACGCTGATGCCCACGCAAAATAAACAAGCGGGAAAAGGGTAATAGCTTTAATCTTTGAACTTCCGGATAAAATCCAGGCAATAAAAGCACCGAAAGCGCATACCAGGAAAATAATATCCTTAACGTGAACTATATTATAAGAAACCGTATTTACTGCCAGCGGCACAAGCGCAAGCGCGGATATCACAAAGAAAATAAAAATATTCCCCGCGGATATGCCATTTTTCATTTAATGTTTGCCCACTATATCCCATACAGGCATATAAAGGAAACGCACAGTAAGGTGCGCCTTTTCACCGCTTCCAAACATTACAAGTTCCGCTTTGGTATTTCCAAGGTCCCAGGTAATATAAATATTGCTTGGGTTGCCGTTGTTATCCTTTCCCTTCTTAAGATACTTAAGCCTTTCTTTTAACGGAAACTTTTTTATGTCTTCCTTCACAAAAGAAGGCCTGCCGAAAAGTTTTTCAAAAACTTTTCTTAATCCAAGGTACCTGCCGTAAAGCACCGCTTCCCCGTCAGGCACTTTTACAACCTGCCTTAAATATTCTTCAGTCTCGCCAAATTCGTATTTAACGGCGTAAAGTCTATTATCATAAATCCCCAGGCTTAAGAAATTGGCATGGGGTAATTTTTCCTTAAAATCGGGCTGGCTTACCATCATTGAAAACATAAAGTCCGGGTCATCTGAATCCTTGGCGTACTGGTAGACCTGCTTAATTACATTTGTCGTTACCTGCCACTTTAAAACCTGATGCGTAAAGTCCTTCCGCGTAATCCCCGAAAATACGGAAACATCCTGCGCTTCAAACTGCGCTTTTGTGGTTTCCACCGTTTTTAACTGAGCGGCCTCTTTAACTTTGGACATAACCGTAACCATGGCAGCAGCAACAAGCACCAGCGAAACCGCCAGAATAATACGGAATTTTATAGCTGCCGGCGATACAGGTTTTTTTACCGGTTTAATTTTATTTGCAGCTACAGGCGACCCGCATGAAGCGCAGAACTTTGCTTCATCCCTGTTGTCCGTCCCGCAGGATTTGCACTTTTTTGCCATAAGTACCTCTCTTTCATTTGCCTTTTTTTATCTTCCTTATGCCGTACCTGGTTATCTTTCCGCTTTCACTGCCTTTTGCCGATATCTGATAAAGGTAGATGCCGTCTTCATTACCGGCCGTATCCCAGACTGTGGAATTATATATTTTGCCTTTTTTATTTTCTTCAAGCGTGCTTAAAATTTTACCGGCTTCATTATAAACCTTTATAGTCACAGCCCCGTCTTCAGGGATGTAGTAACTGAAAGTCATTTTTCCCGTAGTTTCCTCATAGAACGCGAAAATTTCCGTGGAGATATTTAATATTTTCTCCGGCTCGTCCTGATTAAGCTCCACGTCATATATCATCTGCGGAGGAAGGTTCTTAGTAAGCACTTTCACCTTTACCTTTCCAACGCTAAGGTTATCCACTTCAAAATTCCCTTCCTTATCAGAAATGCCTATGCCCATGGTAGCGCCGTCTTCTTTCATGACCTCTACAGTAGCACCCGCAAGCGGCATAATACCGTTGGAATGCGTGACCACACCCTTTAACTTTACCTTGGTTTTAATCTTAATTTTAAAGTGATACGCAGTCTTTCCCGTCACGCCTTCTTTATCAATTGACAGCATGTGGAAATACCATACGCCGTCAGACAGCTCCGGATATGCTATATGCGTGTCCATGGTTTTATTGTTCTTAGGTGTGGGAATTGTGTTTTCTGTGTTATCAAGGACATAATAATAACCCACTATGCTGTTTACGTACTGCGCGGCTTTCCACTGCAGTTTTACCGATTTGTCCCTGTACCATTTATCCTGTTCCGGATGAGTGGAAGAAAAAACAGCCGGCGGCGGCGGCGTCATTGCCACATTTACCTGAAAATGCGAAGCCTCTTCCGAAATATTTCCCGCGGTGTCCTTGGCAGTCACGTGCAGGTACCATACGCCGTCGGGAACATCCACAAATGAAGCCATTGTGCCTTTTGTCCACGAAGAAGTGGAAGGCTGCGGCGTCGTGTTTTTAATCTGGTTAAACACATAATAATAACCGTCAATTCCAGCCTGGTCAGGGGGAACCGTCCAGCTGAACGAAGGCGAATTGCCGTTGTACCAGCCGTTAAAATCCGGATGTGTAATTGAAGTGACCACAGGCGGTTTTGGTTTTGTAGTATCCACGTTTATGGTGTAATGCGAAGCTTCTTCTGAAATATTTCCCGCTTCATCCTTTGATACAATGTGAAAATACCATGTTCCGTCAGATACGTTGTTAAAATCAATTTCGTTGTCGGTAAACCAGGTGCCGTTCTTTTCACCCGGCAGGGTGGTGCCTGTCTGGTCAAATATATAATAGTAACCTGTTATTCTTGTGGCATCCTGCGGCGTATCCCATGTAAGTTTTATATTTTTTACATTATACCAGTCGCCCTGCATCGGGTGCGTAAGGGAGCGCACCACCGGCGGCATTGCGGCGCGGTCACAGATGGCAAGCACCTGCTTGTTTCCGCTTTCGCGTTCATTTCCTATTTTGTCCACCGGCCTTACCGTGTAATAGTAAATTATGCCGTCTTCTATATCTTTGGACGCGTCAATAAACTTAGTGTCAATTGTTTCGCCGTCGTCATTTATCTGCATGCCGGCATGGCCGGAAACAGAAGATCTGTAAATTCTGTAATATGCAAGGCCGCTGACAGAATCCGAACACTTGTTCCATTCAAGGTGTATCTCGCCGCCTTTTTGCGGCTTGGCAACCAGCTGTGTCACAGGCGTAGGCGGAGTTATGTCAACAGTTACGCTGGCTTTTTCCGGTTCCATAAACTGCGACCAGTTGCCGGCATTGTCCTTTGCCCTTACCCTGAAGTGATACCTTATGCCGTCGCTTCCTGAAAACTTTGCCTGTTTATCCTTTGTGTCATTAAGCCAAGGCTTCCACTTTCCTTTTTCGCCTTCCCTGAATTCCACGTCAAAACACGCCACTCCCGACTCTTTATCCTGGGCGTCCCATGATACGTCAAATTTTTCCGCATTAATAAATTCCGGCAGCTCCGCGATGGTTACTTCGGGAGGCGTTATTTCTATCATGAATCTTAAATGCGTGGCTTCCGTACCTATATTGCCGGACGCGTCTTTTGTAAGGATATGAAAATACCATTCGCCGTCTTCCAGCCTGTCCGGAACTTTAATGGTGCCGTCCTGTACAAACCTGGAATTCTTGCGGTCAGGCACAGTATCAGGATTTCTGTCTATAATATAGTAGTAGCCGTCAACACCCGACATGTCGTTTATTTTTTCAACAGCAAACACCGGGCTTATATTGGAATAATATTTTTCAGGGTTTACGTGCGTTGTGGAAATTATCTTCGGCGGTTCCGCCACAAGGTCAATTTTCACCGTAAAGACCGCCGGATCTTCGCCTATATTGCCGGCATTGTCCTCGCCCACTATGTGAAAATAATACGTGCCTTCATCTTCCACATTTAATTCCGCTTCACGCATATCCGTCTTTACAGCGTGCTCCGGCGATATCTTAAGGTGCCTTTCTTTGGAGAACAGATAATAAAACGCCTTTATCTTTGAAAGGTCCTGCGGGACTGTCCAGCTTATTTTTACCTTTCCCGAATTATACCACTTGCTTTCATCAGGGTGGGTGGAAGAACTTATCCTTGGCTGTTCCACCTTAGTGTCAATCTTCAGCTTATAATGAAACGCTTCCCAGCCTGTGTTGCCGGCATTGTCCTTTGAAATAATGTGAAAATACCATATCCCGTCTTCCGGGGGCTGAATGGTAACCTGATTTGCGGTGGTCCATTCGCAGTTTTCCTTTACCGGCACTGTGTTATGTTTCTTATCAACGGTGTAAAAATATCCTTCTATGCCGGACAGGTCTTCAGGCGTGTCCCAGTGAAGCTCCGGTATGGAATTGTTATACCACTGCTCCTGGTCCGGGTGCGTCCTTGAATAAACCGCCGGCGGCTTTGCCGCGGTGTCAATATTTATGCGGTAGTGCGACGCCATCTGCCCGGAATTACCCGCCTTGTCGCGCGCCGTTACGTGCAGATACCATTCTCCGTCTTTTAAATCGGATGAGAAAATAGTATCTTTGTCCGTCCACGCGGCTGTCGCATCCGGCGTATTTTTTTCTTTTGTATCAATCAGATAATAATACCCTTCAATGCCGGACAAATCTTCCGGCGGCATAATTTTAAACTGAGCTTTTTTAAGGTTATACCATTTATGCGAATCAGGGTGTGTCACCGAAGAAATGTTTGGAGGAAGCGCCTGAGTGTCTATCTTAAATTTAAAGTGCGCGGTCTCCGCGGAAATATTTCCCGCAAAATCTTTTGACCGTAAATGAACATACCACGTGCCGTCAGTTTTTGCCGGCAGTTCTATGTCGCTGGCTTTTGTATATACCCAGTCGGTGTCTGACGGTTTTGTATCCGGCTTCTGGTCCACCGTATAATAGAAACCTTCAATACCGGATAAATCCTGCGGCCTTGCTATATGAAGTTCAACCTTTGATTTGTTGTACCACGACTCTTCGTCGGGATGCGTGCGTGATGATAAGGCCGGTATTAATGCCGTGGTATCAACGCAGAATTTATAATGAGCCGCCTTTGTGCCCACATTGCCCGCGGCATCTTTGGAAACCACGTGAATATATTTTACACCGTCTTCTATGGGCTGTGACTTAACCGTCGTTGCCATTGTAAAGGTGCCGTTTTTATCGCCGGGCACAGTTCCCGGAAGGTCGTCAATTATGTAGTAATACCCTTCAATACCCGACAGATCCTGCGGTTTTTCCCATGTAAAAACCGGAGTGTTGTTGGAGTACCAGACATCGCTTTTTTCGTGCGTCGGGGAGGATATAACCGGCGGCAGCGCCTGCGTGTCTATTTTTACGCAGAAGTGCGACGCCGTACTGCTTATGTTTCCGGCTTTATCTTCTATCCTTAAATGCAGATACCACACGCCGTCATCAAGATTTTTCATATTTACGGATTCATTAACCGTGACAGAGCACTGTGACGGTTCCGGAATTGTATCCGGTTCCTGGTCTATCATATAAAGGTAATGTTTTATGTCAAGGTGCTGCCCCCATTTGAATTCCGCTTCACTTTTCTTGTACCATTTTTCCTGCGCAGAGTGAGAGCCTGATTCAATTACAGGCGTTACAGCCGCGGCCGTGGTAAGGGTATAATCGTCTATGATTCCGGAAAAGCTTCCCATGTCCGAATATGTAAGTATCCTGAAATGGTATTTTGTCATGGCGCGCAGGTTATTTAACGTTATCCTGTGCTCTGCCGTCATGGTTTCGTTTATTATATTATTTCCGTAACTTTCATCTATGCCGTATTCAATTATAGTCTGCGCTTCCCTGTCAGTCCGCCAGTTAATTGCGGCGCTGTGCGATGTTATTTCAGAAACGGCGATATCAAGCGCGCGGGGCGGCGGAGTATTGCTGACCGTAGTCTTAAAAATCCTGCCCTTGGGCGAAGAACCAAAATAAAGATACCCGTTAAACATTCTAAGAGAACGTACGTCTTCTTCATCTGTCTGAAACGCCAGTTCCCATCTTTTTCCATCCAGGGATTTGTAAATCCTTCCGTTATCGCCGCTTCCCACATATAAATTATTTGAAAAAGAGGCAAAGCCGTAAAAATTTACGTCTTTTTCAGAGAAGAAATTCTCCACCCAGTTGGTGCCGTCTTCCGTCATAAAGATAAGCCCGCCGGTGGCCTTTGATGTGGAGGCATAAAGCCTGTTTTTAAAGACATAAAAACCGTTTACAAAAGACTGGTTTGTGTCATAAATTTTCTGCCAGTTAATGCCGTCCGCTGTCCTGTAAATTACGCCGTTTGGATATGTACCCGCGTAAAGGTAGTCCCTGTATATCCCAAAAGCCGTAACGGCAAGTTCAGTGGTGTTTATGGAAATCACCCAGTGCGTGCCGTTATAACTGTATATTTTTCCTTCCGTGGAAGTGCCGGCAAAAAGTTTGCCCTTGAAAACTTCCATGCAGTGTATCCTTGCTTCCTGGCTGTTAAAAGAGAGGCTCCACGTCTTTCCGTCAAGGCTTTCATAAATGCCGCCGCTGGCGTTG
Source organism: Candidatus Goldiibacteriota bacterium HGW-Goldbacteria-1 (assembly GCA_002839855.1). Taxonomy (NCBI): domain Bacteria; phylum Candidatus Goldiibacteriota; species Candidatus Goldiibacteriota bacterium HGW-Goldbacteria-1. The sequence continues at coordinate 177,657 of PGYV01000008.1, read as the reverse complement.
GTGCCGCAGAAAAGTTTTGGCGTTCCCAAATCATTATATGTTTTTAAACAATAAACCTGCGGAGTATAATCCCCAAGGTCTTCTTTTTCAAAACTTTTTGTCTGACCCACCGGCCCGTTAAAATACGGCGAATAAATATTGGCAACAGTTATACTTTCCCACGAACCTGTATCGCCGGTAGAAGTGCGAATTACTGTGTCTTTATTAGTGGCGGCGTAAAGATGGCCGTTAAATTCCTCAAAATCATATATTATGGGAATAATCTCATTTTCATAAACAGGAATAAAAGATTCTTTGGGCACATAACGCAGATAAAGCGGAATAGCCGCTTTCAGGTTCCTGATGACTTCGCCGGAATTGGCGCCGCCTGCCACAAGGCCGGGCAGTTCCCGGCATTCGCCTATGAACCTTCCTTCTTCTTCTCTGATGACTATTTCAAAATTTACCGACAGTTCCTTTTTTTTGTCTTTCAACCTTTTTCCCCGTTAAAATCGTATAATACAGCGGATTCATCGCAGTTTGGAAACTTAGGGCAGTTTAAACAGTCTTTCCATATTTTCTGCGGAAGCGCGGCTTTTTGCTCGTCCTTAAATCCGTGTTTCCTGAAATAATCCGGTATTTTTGTAAGCGCGAAAACTTTTGTTATTCCCATTTTTTTTGCTTCAGCCATTGCAGCCTTTAAAAGCATGCTGCCGGCTCCCGCCATGCGGTTTTCTTTTTCCACAACAAACGACCTTATTTCCGCCATGTCTGACCAGTAAATATGCAGGGCAATTATCCCCGCAGGTTTGCCGTTTATTTCGCAGATAAAATACTCCCTTATCTGCGAGTATATGTCCGCAAGCGGTTTAATAAGAAGGTCAGCCGCGGCGGCATATTTTTGTATGGCCGCGTGTATAAAAACCGCGTCTTCAAGCACGGCTTTTCTTACCACAGTCTTTTTTCGGCCCGCTATTTTAGTTAAAGCTTTCTTAATTTTTTTCTGCAAATTCCATCCCCGCCTTAAAGGCCTGTATGTTTTTTTCCATTATCTCTGCTTCTTTTTTTCCAAGCGAAGCTTTTATTGTCTGCATGGCATTGTCTGCCCCAAGCATTTTCTTGCCTGCAACGTAAGCGCCCGCCACAATAACATTCATTACCTTTGCCTGATCAAGCTTATTTGCCATTTCCAGCGCGGGAATTTTTATCTTTTTCCCCGGCGAAGAATTATCATCTGTTACCAGGGTGGAATTTTCAATCACCACGGTATCCGCCTTTGCCCTTGTTTTATAAGTATCATACGCCCTCTGGTCAAACACAATAAGCGTGTCGGGATTTTCCACCATTGGCGAGAAAATTTCCCCGTCGCTGATGATTACGCTGCAGTGCGAAAACCCGCCGCGCTTTTCAGCACCGTATGCCGGCAGCCATGTCGCGTTCTTTTTTTCCATTGCCGCTATCCTTGCAATAAAAAGCCCTAAAGTTAAAACACCCTGTCCGCCGCTTCCGGCTATCATTATTTTTTCTGTCATTGTTATTCTCCTTATGATTTGTGCTTTTTTTAATTACCCGGCGTCTTTAACGACGCCAAGCGGATAAAACTCCGCCATTTTTTCATCAACCCAGCAGTTTGCTTCCACAGGGTCCATCTTCCAGTTGGCGGGGCAGCATCCAAGCACTTCTATCATGGAAAATCCCACGTTGTTTATCTGGTTTTCAAAAGCTTTCTTTATTGCTTTTTTTGCCTTTATAGCTGACACGGCGTTTGTTACTTTAACGCGTTCCAGATACTTTACACCTTCAAGCGGCGCTAAAAGTTCCAGCATCTTTATAGGATGGCCGTAATGCTCCGCGTCCCTTCCTTTTGGCGAAGTGGTGGTCACCTGGCCAAGCAGGGATGTCGGCGCCATCTGGCCGCCTGTCATTCCGTAATTCGTGTTGTTGATGAATATCACAGTTATATTTTCGCCGCGGTTCGCGGTATGTATTGTTTCCGCCATTCCTATTGATGCCAGGTCGCCGTCTCCCTGATAAGAAAAGACAACGCTGTCCGGCTGCACCCTTTTAATTGCGGCAGACACAGCCTGATTTCTGCCATGCGGCGCTTCTGTCACATCAAAATTAAAAAAGTCATAAGCAAAAACCGCGCAGCCAACCGGCGCCACGCCTATTGTCTTTTCCCTTACATTTAATTCATCTATTACTTCCGCTATCAGCTTATGCACCGTGCTGTGTGAACATCCCGGGCAGTAGGAAGTGGATACGGGTTTAAGCGATTCCGGAAAACCATATATTTTTTTCTCCATATCACTTCACCTTCCCTTTCATGAAAGCCAGCAGCTCTTCCTGACTGGGAAGCCCGCCTCCCGGCCGTCCGAAAAATTCCACTTTGGAATCATCCTGCACCGCAAGCCTTACGTCTTCCACCATCTGTCCCATATTCATTTCAAAGACAAAAACTTTTTTTGCTTTCTTTGCGGCTTCCTTTAATTCGGCGTATGGAAAAGGCCAAAGCGATATGGGCCGAAACAGCGCCGCTTTAAGATTGCCGCTTTCTTTTATTAAACCCTTTGAAGTCCTTGCCACGCTTCCAAAAGCCACTACCAGGCAGTCATATCCGTTTTCCGCGCCTGTCAGTTCATATCTTACTTCCGCCTTTTTCATGGCGTCATATTTTTTCCATAATTCGTAATTGTGCGCTTCAAGTTCGCCGGGCTTCATTAAAAGCGAAAGAATCTTTCTTGGCTCTCTGCCCTTGGCTCCTGTCAGCGCCCATTCAGAAGCAGGCCTTGGATTCAATGGTTTCCTGCCGCTTTTAAGTTCTATGGTTTCCATCATCTGGCCTAAAAGCCCGTCCGTTAAAATCATGACCGGATTTCTGTATTTATCCGCCAGGTCAAATGATTCAAAAGTAAAGTCGTACATTTCCTGTATGTTTGAAGGCGCAAGCGTTATCATTCTAAAATCACCGTGCCCCGGTTTTACCGCCTGAAAATAATCACTCTGCGACGGCGCTATATTGCCAAGCCCCGGCCCGCCGCGCATTACATTTACAAGCACCGCGGGCAGTTCGCATCCCGCCATGTAAGAAATGCCTTCCTGCATAAGCGACATGCCCGGCGAAGACGAAGTTGTCATCGCGCGGGCGCCTGCTGCTGACGCTCCAAGCACCAGATTGATGGAGATTAATTCGCTTTCCGCCTGCATAAAAACACCGCCGGCTTCCGGCATTCGTTTTGACATGTATTCGGGAATCTCGTTCTGCGGCGTTATAGGATAGCCGGCGTAAAACTTACAACCCGCGTCCATCGCGCCTTCCGCTATTGCAATGTTGCCTTTCATCAAAATTTTTCCGCTCATTTATCCGCCTCCAGAAATACTTCAATGGCGGCGTCCGGGCATACTATGGCGCAAAGCATGCACCCCGTACACTTGCCGCAGTCTTCAAATTCCACTACGGTATAACCAAGCTTATTAATTATTTTGCCCGGTTTTAAAACACCTTTCTTGCACTCCGCGATACAAAGATTGCATCCTTTGCACCGCTGCGTACTGACTTTTACCTTCCCCTTTTTCATAGACTTACGCCTTCCTCCTGAACCTATAGCGGTTCAAAAACGGGCCTCCCGCGGTATATCCCGCGCAGATTTATCCCGGCGCCCTAAAAGGGCGATTGCCGGAAATGGCTCCAACCCCTGTTGTGGTGCGCGCGTTAGCGCGTGATTACCATTAAGGGGCAATGACAGAATTATATTATAAAAATACCAATTTTTAAAGGGAAATCTGTAAGGGCGGAGGCTCGGTAATAACGAATTAAGCTATAGGCAATTAAGCAAAAGCGAAGAATAAATCAGATCCGTGGAGAAGCAAAAGGTCAGAGAGATGGAAGCCCAGCGGCTATAAAGTTCGGTTTAGCTCTGGTATGCGCGTCCTTTTTAATACCGAACCTATAACAAAATTGTTCGGTATTATGCGCGGCAGTTGAACTTAAATGGTTGCTATAAACATAGACAATACTTAAACAACGCACCCTAAATGACGCGGCTACCAAGGCAAAACAAACTACCGCGGGCTAAAGACCCGCGTCTACCACTACTTAATACTAAATCAAAAACATGCGCCCTAAATGACGCGGCTACCAAGGCAAAACAAAATACCGCAGGCTGAAGACCCGCGTCTACCACTACGTAATACTAAATCAAAAACACGCGCCCTAAAGGGACGCGGCTACCGGATCCAAACCAAGCCGCATGGCTGCCGTCCCTGCCTGCATCAGCCCAAGCCTAATTTCTTTATCCTTGAGCTTATTGCTCCGGAATTTCTGTGAAATATAACGCCCAAATCCAATATGCTTTTTGTCTCTTCATATGCCGCCGCAAAATCTTTATCCTCTTCATCACTCCACGGTTCGTATGCCCGCCTGAACTTTTCTCTTTGAAGACGGATGTGTTCATCAGTAATATCACCGTCACTTTTAGCCAGTTTTATGCCCGCATATTTTTGTTTTAATTTCTCTGTTAAATCCGTCGCTTTAACAGTTGAAGAAACCCCGGATTCCAAAATATCACCAATTGAACCATTTATTTCATTCAAAAATTTTATCCCGTATTTTGAAAATTTCATCCCGCCTACGCCGCTTATCGCAAGCATTTGTGATTCGTTTTTCGGCTTTACATCTGCCATTGTTTTAAGCACTTTGTCGCTGAATACCATATACGCGGGCAGGTTCTGTTTTTTTGCCAGTTCTCTTCTTAATACTCTAAGCCTTTCGTACAGGCCTTCATCAGGCGTGCCGGCTGCTTCAAATCCGCTTTCAAAAGGTTTTATCCGCGCCAAAGTATTAACATCCCGGACAAGTTCTTTAACCGTAATCCCCCTGCACACATCACATGAATCGCCGCAGTCATTCATGTACTCGCCAAAATAGCTGACAACTTCCCTGTGCCTGCAGGTTTGCCGTTCGGCCATACGGAACATATCCGTTGTTTTCTTTCTGAAATCTTCCCTTACATTTTCATCCATATAATCCTTTAAAAACATTCCATAATTTACCACGTCAGCCCACGAATAAAACATAACACAGTCGCTGTCCAGTCCGTCTCTGCCTGCCCTTCCTATTTCCTGATAATACCCTTCCAAAGTCTTTGGCATATCCGCGTGTATCACATATCTGACATTGGATTTATTAATCCCCATGCCAAACGCAATGGTTGCCACAACAACATCGCAGTCATCTTTCAAAAACGCATCCTGATTTTCAGCCCGCTGCTCCGCTTTAAGCCCCGCGTGGTAAGGCACCGCCTTTATCCCGTTTTTCTGAAGGTATTCGGCAAAACCATCAACGCGTTTTCTGCTCCAGCAGTAAACAATCCCGCTCTCTTTGTCATGGCTTTTCGCGTAATCCAAAACAAACTTTCTGACATTAACATCCCCTCCCTTTTTCGCGCATGCTATTTTAAGGTTAGGCCTGTAAAACGAACCGCGATAAACGCTTGGCGACGCCATTCCCAGCTGTTCCCCTATATCTTTTATCACTTTTGAAGTGGCAGTGGCAGTAAGCGCCAATACAGGAATATTTCCAAACCTCTTTTTAAGCCCCTGTAAATTTCTGTAAGAAGGCCTGAAATCATGCCCCCATTGGCTGATACAGTGGGCTTCATCAACAACAACCAACACAACAGGAAAATCCTCAACAAAACTGCCAATCCCCGAATCAAGAGCTTCGGGAGCAAGATACACAAGTTCATACCCGCCGTTTTTAAATTCCAAAAGGCGTTTTTCTTTTTCCGCGGCCGAAAGGCTGGAATTGATATAAACCGCCTTAAACCCGTATTCGTTCAAAGAATCAACCTGATCTTTCATTAAAGAAATTAAAGGCGAGATTACAAGCACCGTCCCCTTCATAAGCCGCGCCGGTATCTGAAAAGTAACAGACTTTCCCGCGCCGGTAGGCATGATGCCTATGGAATCCTTTCCAGCCATGACATTATCAATAAGCTCTTTCTGCCCCGGCCTGAAACTTTCATATCCAAACGTTTTCTTTAAAACCGAAATAGGCGACATAAATCCCCCTTAAATTTTCTTATTATACCGCACCTTCCCTGAACAGTTCACAAATCCTACACCAATTAACATTTGTCTATAAATTGTAGACAACTTAAATTTATTCAACACCTTCTTTTTTATCCCCTTCCTCAAAAAAACTATCTTCAAATTTATCCGCGGAAGGCAGATATTTTTTATATTCCTCGTTAAAAATTTATTTATCTTCCCAATCAGGGCTTTTTCCAGTTCTCTTTCTTCGTGTTCTTCGGGAAGTTCAAGAAAGTCAAAAGTATATTCATCTTTAACCGCAAGCTTAGCCTGATTTCTATATTTTTCCGGAACCGCTTCATTAAAATTAGTCTGGTTTTTCAGGTATCTTAGATAAGTCCCTGCTTCTATCTGATGAATAAGCACATTTTTTGTCCAGCCGAATTTTTTTGTCATCTGAATGTAAAAAGCACGTTCTTCGTTGTCTTTGCACGATTCCATAATTACAACATTGTGAGTCCATCCTATTTCTTGCACCATTGGTGCAAGTTTTGTATTATCAGAATACATAAGAAATAATTTCCTCATTCTCCACATATTATCAGCAGAAAACCCCTGTATTCCCGGATACTCTTTTTGAATATCTTTTGCCAGATTTTCAACCACTCCCTTGCCCCAGCCAAGCTTCACCTGTTTTTCGTGTATCATCTTTCCCAAATCCCAATACAATCCAATTAATTTTTTATTTACGGCTTTCAGCGCGTCATACTGCGCCCTGCGTATACGCCGCTTAATTTCACCTAGAAAATCCTCATAGCCATTTACTGATTTCCTTTTCATAAAACCCCCTCTATGAGTTTTAGTAACCCTTGCATCTGTATACCCAAGTATACAAAGTGTATACTTATTTGTCAACATCTATATAATTAGAAATAGAGGGACGGAGGGACAGAAGATTAAAGAGCGAATTAAGCTATAGGCAATTAAGCAGAAGCGAACAACCAAATAACTGTATTACGCTATAGCTTAATTGCTTAGTGTTTATAGCTTTTGCTTAGAAAAGTTGGGATATGGGTTAATCGTCTATGAGATAGTCTTTACGTACTTTTCCACCCTGTTCCTGCCGTTGTGTTTGGCAAGGTACAGTGCTTCGTCCGCGTTCATTATAAGTGTCCTGGCGTCTTCGGCGCACGCCGGATATGAGCACACGCCGATGCTTAAATTAATGGCTTTTTGTTCCCTGTCGTTGCCGCCCTGAAGATTTTTTTCACAGTACCGCCTTATCTCATCGCCTATTCCGGCCGCCCTGTCCAGGTCGTAGTTTTCAAGGACAAAGACAAATTCTTCGCCGCCATAGCGCGCCGCGAAAGTGCCGTGATGCGTGTGTTCAAAGTGAATGAGCATATCAGCCACTTTTTTTAATACCCTGTCGCCTTCCTGATGTCCGTAGCTGTCATTGAACTTCTTGAAAAAATCTATGTCAGTAAGCAGCAGGGACACACACTTGCTGCCGCCGGTATTTACACGTTCAATTGCTTCCCTTAATTTTTCCTGAAAAGTTAAGTGGTTTGTAAGCCCTGTAAGCCCGTCGCGGGTGGCCTGCTTTTTTATTTTTTCATACAGCTTGGCGTTCTGAAGCAGCATTGTAATTCTGGAAAAAAGCATTTCCAGCGTTTTAATTTCAAACTCCGTAAAAAACGCCCCTTCTTCCTTGTCCAGTTTTATAACGCCGTAAATTTCATCAGCATCCCTTAAGGGCGCTATTAGAAACTTGTCTGACCTTATGCCAAAATTTATCTTCTGCCCGCGGTCTTTCAAGCCGTTTACCACGGAACTTTTTCCCGAATCTATAACATACCGAAGTATTTCATCTTCTTTTGGCGATACCAGAGAACCTTTCACCCGTTCAGGATAGTTAAAAGTCTCTGTCACCTGAAACGTTTTCCCGTCGCCCGTGGATTCAGCCACATACGCGGACACAATATCAAACGACCTTGATTCATTAAAGAAAGTCTGCAGCAGTTTATGTTTGCCTTCAAGCAGGTTTAATTTTCCGTATATTTCATAAAGGCTGGAAACCCTGCGCTCTTTGCTTAAAGTCTTCTGGTTAATTTCCAGCATTTCTATCACATTGCCGGTTTCACGCGCAAGCGCTTCCATCATAGGCCTTACCGTGTCATTATCCGTAAAGTTTTCTTTTTTGAAATCCATGACTATAAGGCCTATCAGTTTATTTAAAATTACAGGCACAGACGCCAGTTTTTCCCCGCCTTCGCCGCTTTTATAATAGGGCTTATGAATCCCTTCCACATCAAAAACATTAAACCCTTCCTTTAAAATAGCGTTGCCTATCACCCCTTCCTTGATACCGACATTATATTCCGGGTCGGTCACAAGGCCTTCACCGCAGACGCTCATCATCAGCAGGAATTTTTTTTCATCATCATGGTCGCGCAGAAAAAGCATCACTGATTCGCTTTTTATGGAACGCCTGAAAACATCATAAAGATTTTTAAGCATATTATCGGCCACTGTTTTTAAATCATCCGGCTGTTTTCCGGTATCAGACACCCCAAATATCATCTTTTCCCTGCTGCCTTTATTTTCCCTGCGTGTTAAAAACAACACCGCGCAGAAGCCAACCACCACAGCATTAAATATTAAAAACCGCGGCTCTGTACCGCCGGTCCTTAAAACCGAAATAAGGGTAAGAAGCGTTATTAACCCGCCGTAAGCGTGATACCCCCTGTTTAAAAGGACAAAAACAAGAATATACATTGACCATAATAACGGCGACAGGTATCCGCCGGTAAGCGCGGCGGCAAGCACGCACCCCGCAAATACCCCAAACGCGGCTTTAAGCTGAAACGGCTTGTCTGTCTTTCTTGTTTTTTTCTCCGTGAAATACACATAGGTAAAAAATATACCGTAAAGTATGGGATATATAAATAATGGAATTTGTAAGTCCGGGAATTTTACAACAGCGCTTATAATATAGACAGCCGCAACGGCTGAATATAGGATTGTTTTTTTGCCCGACTGCCCGCCGGCCTTCGCGTTTGGCTTCCTTAAGACCACTTTTTGCGGGTAATTTTTAGCCATAGTTTACTTGAATTTTTTTGCTGCTTCGTCCGCGGTTTTGTAATACTCCAGGATGTTCGTGAAATCCAGAAGTTCAAATATTTCCATTACTTCCTGCTTCATATTTACAAGTTTCAGGTCGCCTTTATTCTTTCTTATGTTCTTAATTTCACTGATAAAGATACCCCATCCTGCACTGCTTATGTAGTCCACTTCTCCAAGGTCCATTATTATCTTAAATTTTTTGCCCTGAATAAGTTCCGCCATTTTATTTTCAAGAAGGGATGATGTGGTGGTGTCAATGTAACCCTGACAGCTTACCACTTTTATATCACCTTTATCCGTAACCTTAATATTTAAACCTTCCATAATTAATACCTCCCCTTAGTCTTTCCACTTAGTTTTTAAATATCCCGCCTGTTTCATAAACTTATTTGACCACATACTCATTATATCATTTTTTATATCCGGATAAAACAGTATTTTTTTAAATTCACTTTTTTTCATATAAACGGCGTTTTTCAGGATGTGGTCAGGGTTTGGTTTTAACACGCCGGATACCCGCACCCTAAAATACATATTAATAACGTGCCTTTTTCCTCCGGGGTATATGGAATCATTGACAAAAAGCAGTTCCCCCGCTTTTTTCACATTCAGGGACATCTCTTCCATAAACTCGCGCTTTAACGCTTCGTGCAGGGTCTCGCCGTATTCCACGCCGCCGCCCGGCAAAAGCCAGTACGACTTGCCATTCTTCTGGTGGTTGACCAGCAACAGCCTGTTATTTTTATCCAGGCATATCCCCGCCACGCGTATCCTGATATTTTTATCCTGCACGATATCTCCTTTTTAGTTACAAGTTTCAGGTTACAAGTTACAGGTTACCAACTGCAAGCCGTCAGTTGTAACCTGTCACCTGAAACTTGTCACTTGTCACCTGTCAGTTAAAATAACTCTCCATTTTCCGGTTTCTTATACCCAAAATGTTCATATGCCTTGCCTGTAACCTTGCGCCCGGATGATGTCCTTTGAATAAAACCAAGCTGAATTAAAAACGGTTCATACACATCTTCTATAGTATCGGCTTCTTCAGATACCGCTACCGCAATGGTTTCTATTCCCACAGGGCCGCCTTTGAATTTTTCTATGATTGTGGTTATGACCTTTCTGTCCATATTATCAAGGCCTATTTCATCAATTTCAAGCATGGCAAGCGCGGCCTTTGCGGTTTTAACGTCAATAACGCCAAGCGCTTTAACCTGCGCAAAATCCCTTACGCGCTTTAACAGCCTGTTTGCCACCCTTGGTGTCCCGCGCGAGCGCCTTGCAATTTCGTAAATACCCTCTTTGTCTGACTTAACCCCAAGAATTTCCGCGGAACGTTTTAAAATAATTGCTATGGAATCAGTATCATAAAAATCCACCCTGTACACAGCGCCAAAACGCTCCCTTAAAGGGGCGGATATCATGCCCGCCCTTGTGGTCGCGCCTATAAGCGTGAACTTAGGCAGATTTATCCTGAATGTTTTTGCGGACGGCCCCTTGCCTATTACAATATCCAGCACGCCGTCTTCCAGCGCCGGATACATTATTTCTTCAACCGAATGATTAAGCCTGTGTATCTCGTCTATAAAAAGAATGTCGTTTTCTTCAAGGTTGGTGATAATAGCCGCAAGGTCACCGGCTTTTTCTATTACAGGCCCTGCTGTTGATTTAATATTTACGCCAAGTTCATTGGCAATGATGTGCGATAAAGTGGTCTTTCCAAGCCCGGGCGGACCGTAAAATAAAATATGCTCCGGCGGTTCTTTTCTTTTCTTAGCCGCCTCAATTAATATTTTAAGTTTCTCTTTTACGCTTTCCTGACCTATATAATCAGTAAGCAGTTTGGGCCGTAAAGCGTTTTCCCGTACCCGCTCTTCCGGCTCCGCAAACCCTTCCACTATGCGCTCTGTATCTTTGTCGTCTTTCATCCAATTCTCCATTTGAATTTAAATCATATGCTGAATCCAAAGTTCTAACGGACAGCGCAGGAGCGCTGTCCCTACATAATCCTTTATTTTTGCAGCCGCCGAGCTATGTATTCCGCTTCTGCTTAACTGCTTATAGTTTAACTTGCCATTTTTTAGACCAACTGCCGCACCCTAAAGGGTGCGCCTACCAAATCCAAACCAAGCTGCTAAACCGCCCGACTTACCGCTTCTGCTTAACTGCTTATAGCTTAACTCGCTTTTACCAAGCCTCTAAGCATCCAAGCCTCTAAGCATCCAAAACTATCCCAGCCTTTTCAGCGCTTCCTTAATTACTTTTTCTTTATCCGCAGTACCTTCAATACTCCTTAACGCTTCCTTTAACGCTTCCCTTGCCTGCCCGTAATTAAAACCAAGCGCGGTTAAAACCTGTATGTATTCTTCTTCGTCAGGGATGTTTCCGCCTTTTGGTTCTTTTACTGCCATGGATTTACATTTATCCTTAAGTTCAAGAATAATGCGTTCCGCTTTTTTTCTGCCTAAGCCCGGTATCTTTGTAAGCGCTTCAATATTTTCGCTGCCAATCGCGCGCTTTAACGCGTCTATTGTAATATTTCCCAGTATGGTCATTCCCGCTTTGGCGCCTATTCCATTGACGGAAATTAACATTAAAAAAGTCTCTTTTTCCTGCAGGGTAATAAAGCCGTATAATTCCTGCGCGTCTTCCCTGACATTCATGTAAGTATAAAGCCTGACCGGCGCTGTTACGTCCTTTATATCAAGATATGTGGCAGCGGAAATAAATATCCCGTAGCCCACACCATTAACGTCTATAACAGCGTAATTTTCCGCCAGACTGTCTATTCTGCCTTCCACAAAAGCTATCATTTTTTTCCGCCTGTATTTTTAAAATTTTCAAACTTATAAAAACTGGAACAGCACACCGCTATTGCCAGCGCGTCAGCCACATCATCCGGTTTTGGAACCGCCTTTAAACCAAGCAGCATTTTTATCATTTCCTGCATCTGCTTTTTATCGGCTTTGCCGTAACCGGTAAGCGCCATCTTCACCTGCATCGGTGTGTATTCCCTTATCTGCGCACCGGCCAAAACCGCGGAAAGAAGAATTACACCCCTTGCTTCCGCAACGCTTATCGCCGTAGTCACATTTTTATTAAAGAAAAGTTTTTCCACTGACACAAATTCCGGTTTGTATTTATCTATTATATCAGAAAGTTCATTATATATCTTTTTAAGCCTTAAGGCGGGTTCCATATCTTTGTCTGTCTCTATAAGCCCGTAAGCCGCGGCCCTGACAGCGCTTCCCTTTTTTTCTATCACCCCGTAGCCGCAGCGCGCGGTGCCGGGATCTATTCCCAGTATTATCATCTATTCTCCGGAGTCATGAATTAATATTTATAAATTCTTTTTACCCTGTCGGATATTCCGGTAAGAATTTCATAAGCAATGGTACCCGCGTCTTCCGCCATTTTTTCAATGGGCATAATATTTTTTCCATCCCTGCCAAAAACAAGCACAGCGTCGCCCTGCTTTACATTTTTGTCCGCCTGTACCACTGTCAGGTCCATACACACAGTGCCAAGCACTTTTCTTTTTTTGCCGTTAATCATAACTTCGCCCTTACCCGATAAAGAACGCGGGAAGCCGTCGCCGTAGCCTATGGAAATAACCGCGGCATATTCTTTTTTACGCGCGGTGTACCTGCCGCCATAGCTTACTTTGTCGCCGCTCTTAAGGCCAATCACCTGCGCGACTGAAGTTTTTAGCGTCATCACCGGCAATAATGATTTGGCTGTTTTTTTATCGCAGTACGAACCGTACATCATAATTCCCGGCCTTACCGCATCAAAATGCGCGAAAGGATATTTTAAAATTGCAGCGGAATTTGCCGCGTGAAAAAGCACATCAGGCCCGGCTGCCTTTTTTAAAGATTCAAGTATTAATGACTGTTTTTTTGTCCTTTTGTCATTGGCAAGGTCGGCATCCGCGAAATGCGTGTAGACAGATTCAAGTTTTAGAAAATTACTGTTTCTGATAAAATTTATGAATCCAGGGGCTTTTTCGGGTTTAACGCCAAGCCTGTTCATTCCCGTGTTTATTTTAAGGTGTACTTTTATTATTTTTTTTGCCGCGGCGGCTTTTTTATCCAGCAGGCACAGCAGGGGCATATCATATACAGAAGGTTCAAGGTTATAGTGAATTAATTCCTGAATTTCATCTTCATAAAAACCACCAAGTATTATAATGGAAGAATTAATCTGCCCTGCTCGGATTTCAATACCTTCATTTACCCTGGCTACCGCAAGTTTTTTTGCCCCAAGATTTTCTGTCAGATAAGAGGCAACTTCAACAGAGCCGTGCCCGTAAGCGTTGGCTTTTATAACCGGTATTATTTCCCGCCCGCCGGACAGCCTGCCGGCAAGGATAAAATTGTGCGACAGCGCGGACATGTCTATATGGGCGCACGCGTTACACTCGTATCTTTCACGCATCAGCTGAAAGCCTCGTCATTCTGAAGTTCTGTGGTCTCCTCAAAGCATGTAAGTTCCGGAAGGAACAATACAGGCTGCGTCAGCGTTGGGCCGTTACGGTTTTTGGCGATTATAAGCCTGCAGCGCCTTACCTTTACAAACCGCTCCGCGCTTCCCTGCTGTTCCACGCCTTCGGTGTCTTTTTCATCATCACGGTCAATAAATATAACAACGTCGGCATCCTGCTCTATGGCGCCGCTTTCGCGCAAGTCTGAAAGTTTGGGTTCTATCCGCTTGCCGCTTTTGGTGCGGTCCCTTTTTTCCGATTCCCGGTTTAACTGTGACAGCGCAATTACCGGGATATTTGTTTCCCTTGCCATCGCCTTCATGGCCCTGGATATTGTGGAAATCTGCTGTTCGCGCGATTTAATGGAAGCGTCCGGTTTTACCAGCTGCATGTAATCTATTATTATAAGGTCAAGCGACTTGTTTTCTCTTTTTAACTGCGACATTATAGTCCTTACTTTAGCGCGCATTTCAAAAACGCCGTTATCATCCGTGTCTATAAACATCCTTGTTTCGGACAATACGCCTGCCGCTTCAAGTATCTTCTGTTTTTCTTCTTTGGTCATGTACTTGCCGGTCCTTATCTTCTGAATGCTGACCCTGGAACCGGTCGCAAGCATCCTTCTTATAAGATCCTCCGCGCTCATTTCAAAACTGAAGAAAAGGATATTCTTCTGTTTTCTGGTGGCAAGCCTGTGCGCGATATTAAGCACAAGCGATGTTTTTCCCAAAGACGGCCTTGCGGCCACAATGACAAGCGACCCGCCCGTAAGCCCCGATGTTGCTTCGTCTATCTTTTTGTATCCGGTCTCAAGGCCTATAAGCTCGTCCTTCATCCTTCCCATTTCATCCATCTGCACGTAAACATCATGAATCATGTCTTTTACTTCGCGCAGCGAACCCCTGCTTTTTTCTGTTATGGAAAATATCTGATTTTCCGCGGCTTCAATTATTTCTCTGGAAGGTTTTTCTTCGTCAAAAGAATTCTCCAGTATTTCGGCGGAAATGCCTATAAGTTTTCTTAAATCAGCTTTTTCACGGATTATTTTGGCGTAATCTTCCACGTGCATCCACGTGGGCATAAGATTTGAAAGGTCGGAAATATATGTGGCCCCGCCCACCGATTCAAGCTCTCCGGTGCCGTTAAGTTTGTCAATAAGAGTCAGGCTGTCTATTGCCCCGCCCACTGTCTGCAGTTCAAACATGGCAGAATATATTTTCTTGTGCCTGACATCATAAAAATCTTCGGCTGTGATTATGGGTATGACCACGTCTATTGCCTGGCCGCGAAGAAGAATGCTGCCAAGCAAGGACTGTTCGGCCTCCGCGTTCTGCGGGGGCACTTTCCCCTGAATTGTTTTTTCAGACATTAAAGCCCGCCTTTGCCCTGCTTAGTTCAGGCTTCCTTAACCACCCAAAGAACTACATTGGATTCTATGTCGCCCTTAAGTTTTACTTTTACGGCAAAGTTTCCAACTTCTTTGATATGCGATTCCATCTTTATGTTGCTTTTATTTACGTCATAACCGGCCGCTTTAATTGCCGCTGCCACGTCTGCTTCGGTAACAGAACCAAAAAGTTTGTCATCGGCTGACGCTTTTTTCTTTACGGTAAATTCTTTACCTTCAAGCTGCCCGGCCATTTCTTTAAGTTTGTCTTTTTTGGCTTCAAGCTTGACAGAACGCCTTTTCATCTCTTCCTGAATTGATTTTAAGTTCTTGTCAGAAACAGGCATAGCCATGTTCTGTGGAAAAAGAAAATTCCTGGCATATCCGTCAGTTACTTTTACAAGGTCCCCTGCGTTTCCTAATTTTTTTACGTTTTCTTTTAATATGACTTCCATGATTACCTCCGTACAGTTTTTTTTATCCTTTTATGTTTATTGCTTTAGCTTTTCTGAAACTAAACCATGTATCAAGCGCGCCCGTGGCTATAAGTACCGCTGACATAAGCGGTAAAAACACCGCGGACATATAAACAAGTATTTTTACAAAGCCCGGCATTCCCCTTTTATCCATAAAAAAGGAAGCCACTGAAAGCCCTATAAGAAAATATAAGTTACCAAGTACAAAGAGCACGTTTATCGCGGCTGTCTGCATCGCTTCATTATTTATTAAGTCTCGCCCTGCCAGAACAGCCATGGCCGCCAGTGCCAGCCACATTACTTTTAAGTCAAGCCACCAGAAAGAAAACGGCGCCATTTTGTGCTCTATTCCAAACTTTTTCAGCGCGTACATCCTGGTGAAAGTGTAGTTTAAAAAAACCATAAAAAGCACGCTTAACATCGACCATGCCGGAGCGGTCTTAACTACAAACAGCTCCACCTGTTTTTTTGCCGCCTGTATGTCCGCTTCGGGAAGCCCGGCTTTTCTTTGTGCTTCTACTGCAGCTTCCACGCTTCTATTAAGCTCCCGGTCCATATATTCTTTCATATCATGTCCCGTAGAAGCTTTAAATACCAGATACAGCGCCAGAACCGATAAAAACACAAAACAGGTTCCAAGAACAATAACCTTTACCCAGCCTACCTGCCTTTTAATAAGCCCCAGCATAAAAAAATCCAGGGCGCCAAAAAAAAGAAATATAAAAGCCAGGCTGGACAGAAAAAAAAGTATATCGCCTGCCATTTTTCCGCTTATTCAGCCGTAAAAGGCAGCATTCCCGCTTCTCTTGATTTCTTTACTGTCCTTGTAACAGCGCGCTGATGTTTGGCGCAGTTGCCGGTTACCCTTCTTGGTATAATCTTGCCCCTGTCGGTGATAAATCCGCGGAGAAAATCCACGTCTTTATAATCCACAGTATCTTTTCCCGCAGTGCAAAGTTTGCACCTTTTCTTTTTTGCCCTCTTGAATACAAAATTCCTTTTCATTCCGCCTGCTGGTGGTTTCATTGCCATTTATATATCCTCCTGAATCACTTTATATTTTTTTTAATTTCTAGAACGGGGCGTCATCCCCGCCGGAAGGCGTTCCGCCCGGCGCGTCAGCGCCCTGCGTATCATCCTCACCGGTAAATTCTTCGTCTTTCTTTCCTTTTCTGTCAAGGAACTGCACCCTGTCCGCTACTACTTCAAGAATGCTGTTTTTCTTTCCGTCATCCGATTCCCAGCTTCTGGACTGCAGCCTTCCTTCAACAAACACGGAAGAGCCTTTTCTTAAATAAGTGTGGCAGCTTTCCGCCTGCTTACCCCACACGACAACGTTTACAAAACATACTTCTTCTTTCTTTTCCCCTGTCTGCGTCGTGTAAGCGCGGTTTACAGCAAGCCTTATGTTTGTAACCGGCTGCCCCGTCTTCACGTACTTTATCTCCAGGTCTCTTGTAAGGTTTCCCATAAGAAGTACCCTGTTTAAATTAGCCATCCCGCAAACCTCCCTTTTATCGCTTTATGCCTGTTCCCCGCCGCCCTGTGATGTTTCAGAAGGAACGTCCGCAGGCGCCGGCTTTTCAACCGCTGTTTCTACCGCAGCTTTCTTCGGTTTTCTGACCTTTTGTTTCTTCAGCTTAATTATAACTTCATTGGAAACCATAAACCTTATGACCTCTTCGGTAAGCCTTAATTTTTCCCTGACATCAAATACCTGTTTTTCATCCACTTTGAATTTGATGTAATATACAAAAGCGTCTTTAAACTTCTTCATAAAAAAATGAAGTTTCTTCTTTTCCGGCGCTTTTTCTTCTATAACTTCGCCTTTTACCTCTTCTAACGTCTTCTTAACCTTTGCCAAAGTGGCCTTAATTTCCTCTTCAGTCAAAGTCGGCCTTAAATAAACAATTGCTTCATACGTTCTCATTCAGTGACTCCTTTCGTTTCATAAAAATGTTTTTTTCGGCGTAAATTATTATCCGCCTTAATACAATAAAAATACAGATAAATCCAAGTGTTTTTAGATGGAAAACACCCGGCTTTATCAAGCCAAATAAATTTGGCTTCGCAAGGTTCCACGCCATAAACAGCCCTTAACGCACCTGTAATACGTAAAAGAACATACTTATGCCGTGGAGAGATAAAATATCATAATGAAAAGCGTTTGGCAAGAGTAATTTTCCCGGAATCATGTTAAAAAGAATAAAAACCTGCCGTTTTTTGCCTTTCCACATCCTGCCTCAATATCATTCATTAATTATCGGGGTAAAAATGGCTCTTTTTAACACGATTATTTTATGTGCTTTTTTTCATTGCATTTTTCAATTTTCCCTTCTTTTGTCTTTTTTAACAAGCAAATATGTCGGCCCGCCGTAATCCCAGAAACTTACCTCCTTTACTTCCCATCCCTTTTCCGTATATTTATCCGCTTCATACTTGCAGTCTATAAAAAATTTGTTATTTTTTGTCTCCTGTTCATTCATTTTTTTCATGGCACACCTCCGTTTTTTTACCGTGTTTCTTTTAACAGGATCCGGCTTAAACCGGTCATGTCTTTAAAACCGCTTTGGTCCCTGTAATTTGCTGCGGCATCGCCGCCGTTTTTAACACAACCTGCCTGTTTTTAAATCAGTTAAGATTTTATTCAGCAGGTACTTTTGCGAAAGGCTCATATGGATAAAATCGATAGAATTCTCATACGCCTCCCCGGCTTTCTGCTTTTTCACCCCGGCGACTTCCCCGATAAGCGTCACGGTATTATTTTCGCCGCACACAATATCCACAAGAACCATCTCGCCTTTTTCCAAGCTTTGATCACCGTGAACTTTCATACCATAAGCGTTAAGCATAAGCGGAACGCGTTTTTTAAAAGCTCCTTCTTTATTTACCTCATCAATGCGCGAAAATGAAACTGTTACATTTTCAAGAATTTTATTAACTTTTAATCCCGGCGTAAAAATTTCTGTGAAAATCATTGTTGTCCCTCCTTTAATTTTTCAGGCGGGTTTATTAAGCAGGATACGGCCCCGTACCGCCGGACGGTATGCCGCTGCTTTCATTATCAGGGTTTTCCATGACATACCTCCTTTTATTTAAGTTATAAAATAAAAAATCCGGAATTTATAAACCTTTTGGATTTATAAACCCCGGATTACTTTTCAATTAGTCTTCGGTTTCCCGCCTACTCTTTGCCCAGTCTTCCGATCTGTGTCAGCTTTCGCTTCATTTGAATGTATTTTACTACAGTTCCTGAAATAAGTCAAATCAACTGCATATAATTTTAAACCGGTATAACCATAAACTTCAGTTAAAAAAAATGAACAATAACCCGCGCGTTTTTCTGCTTATTTATATTTTACGGGTAAAATTACATTAACATACCTGCCAGCCCTTTTCTTATCATCATTACCGCAATTGCCGCAAGTAGAAGAGCCATAATACGCGACACAGCCATAACCCCGGTATTGCCTATCATTTTAATAAGCGTCCTGGAAAAACTTAACACTAAAACGGCAATAAGGACATTAAGCACTACGGATACAATGGTGGGAATAATACCGTACTGCGCGGTTAATATCAGGCATGTGGTTAAAACCCCGGGCCCAACTATAAGCGGAGTGCCAATGGGCACAGCGCCTATTTCGGACGTTTCACCTATATGCTTTGCTATGTTAAATATATCGCGCAGGGCAATCAGAAAAAGAATTACACCGCCCGCGACCATAAAGTCATTTACTGTAATGCCAAGCACGGCAAAAATCCACTTCCCGATAAAAATAAAAACAAGAGCCAGTGAAATCCCGGTGACAAAAGACTGAACAAGGGTTTTATGAATTTCCTTCGCGTTAAGTTTTCGGGTTAATGATACAAATATGGGCAGAAGCCCTATAACATTTACCGCCACAAAAACAGGAATAAAAGCAAGTACAAATTCTTTCAACATAAAACCTCCCATAAATTAAATTATCCGGCAAATACCAGGCACTGTTGTTTCACAGGATCCGCCTGAAGATATATCTTTAAATCATCGCTTTCTATCACCCTGACGGCGCCACCATAATTTTTTTCTCCGGGAAATATCTGCGCAAAACTATCAGGCAGCGAATGCAGAAACTTTTCATTTAATATATTACCCTGCGACGACGCAAAGAATCCAATATACAGAATATTCATTTCCACGAGGTCATTAAAAAAATGCGTTCCCATGGAAAGGTCAGGGATAAGGCCTTCATGCATTCTGCCAATTTCGCATATTACAGATACCGTGTTAATCTCCGAAAATACAACCGGCACGCCAAGCTGCACCATGCGCGTGCCCCACCTTCCGGGCCCTAAGAGCATTATATTTTTACCCGCTTCTTCTTTAAAATGAGCGGCCCTTCCCACCAGCCGTGCCACAGCATACCTTTCCTGTTCGGGCAGCAGCCCATAAATTTCCGGCACCACATATATTATCCTGTCCACTTTAATTGTCCGCCCCTGCCCCACAAGCCCGCCTTTAGACTTAAGAATTATTCTTTCTTCATCCGCGGCAGGAAGCATGCTTGAAGTTCCGCTTTCCTTTCTGACATGCTGAGGCCTGCACTGAAGCAGGTTTATCCTGTACTTTTTATCCGGCGTGAAATTCGCGGTAAATTCTATATCCACCTGGCTGCCATAATTATCCCTTAATATGCGCAGCATCTTGCCCATGTCTTTTATAAATTCCGTGCCTGATATAACCGTATCAAAATTAATTATCCTGTACCGGGTTTCGTTGAATTCCTTTTCCACCGAAAACATTTCAGGATTTACTCCCGGGTTTTCTTTGATAATATCAGTGAAGTACTCCGTTTTCAGTTCATTTTTCTGAATGTCCAGAACATCCACTCTTTTTTGCGTGAACTTTACCGTATCAGTTTGATTACCTTCCGGCCTTTTTTTCGGGGCATTTACCGCCACTATCCGTGTGTAATCATCGTCATGCCTGTCAACGGCCCTGGTTCCAAGCCCGTACACAAGGCGTATAAGCCCGGAAGACGGGTCAATGTCTTCATCCCACTTATAGGAATTATAGGAAAATCCCACGCCGGCAAGATGCGGCATAAATATATTTTCATACCTTGTTCCGGAAACCCTCTGCACCAAAAGCGCCATCTGTTCATCCATATCAAGGACATTACGCCTTGCCCTGTAAGCCAGCGCTTCTTCAGACATAGTGCTGGCGTAGATTACACGGACTGCTTTTAAAAACTCTTCAAGCCTCTGTTCTTTTGTGCCATTGTTTACGCAGAAGATGCTTTCGTATTTCCCGGAAAACGCGTTGCCAAAGTTGTCTTCAAGAAGCGAACTTGAACGGACAATTATAGGAGCCTGCCCAAAATAATCCAGCATGTCCGAAAACTTCTGTTTCTCACTTTCCTGAAACTTTCCGTTTAAAATAAGATTTTTGGCTTCTTCCAGATGTTCATAAACGGTGGCCGGGTCTTTCTGCTGCTGCCTTATGTGCCAGCATCCGTTACGCACAAGAAAAGAATAAAAAATATCGGAACCTATATAAAAAGAATCATGTTTTTCAATGATTCCGGCGTATTCCGAAAAATGTTTTTTTAAAATAGCGTGCGCCAGAAGCATTCCGGCGGATTTGCCCCCAATCATTCCCGTGCCTATTGTCCGCTTCCATATGCGTATCAGTTCCGGCAGGTCAATAAACTTTTTTGCCATTTCCAGCATTCTTTCATCAGTTGAAAAAATCTGTTTTAACTGCCTTAAATATATCGCGTTAACCGTATCAAGAGAACATTCCCCGCGCCTGCACGATTCTATAACATCTTCAGATTCTATAAAGAGCCTGTCCCACAGCCCCACAGCCCGGTAAGGCGCCGACTGCAGCCCATACCACGGCTCGGACGCGGATATTTCCGCGATATCAGAACTGTTCATAACCGGCAAGAAATCATCCCCCGCGCGTTCATGAAGCATAAACATATCCGAAGAATACCTGCCGTCAACCTTCACCGGCTGAATGTAGTCGCGGCCGTCCCTGCTGTATATATCCAGTATCAGCTGCGTGGTCTTTGTTATCGGCTTTGTGGCGTGATATGAATTCAGGTTGCTGGTCACCACAAAATACGCGATACACTTCATTTTCAAAAGCCTTGGACAGGTAAGCACAAAAAAGTTTTCTATCATGCTTTCGCTGAAGTTCTGTACGGCAAGTTCAGAGAGCGAATCAAATATGTAATAAGCGCCGTCCCCTGTTTTCCCTATGACATCATGCATCTGCGTTATGAATTTTTCAAATCCCTCTTCGGGGCGAAGCACATGCACCTGCGCGCCGTCCGCTTCAGAGGCAAAAGGCGTATGTCCGGAAAAACGAAAATATATCAGTTTTCTGTTTTCCGACTTCGCGTAAGCACAGTATGGTTTTACATAAGGCAGAAAATGTTCCAGCACATCCGTCTGCCAGACAATATTATCGCCGGGAATTATCCCTTTTAATATTTTATCAAGTCCCGGTATTCCCGTGCTGTCTTTCATAATTACCTCCGGAGCTTTATTGGTTTTGGCCGTCTTTTTCTTCACGGCGTTTTAGTATGCTTAAAGCTTTAATATCCGCCCCGTTTACGGAGCAGTAAGACAGCGGTGTAGTCTCACCGCTGATTTTTTCATTGGGGTCAAAAAAATATTTTACCAGCAAAGATAAAAGCCTGTAATTCCGGTCAAAAGCCGCCTTTACAAGCGGTATTTCCCAGCTTTTCTTTACATCATATTTTACCCGCCTCTTTGTAAGCCCGGCGGAGTTTAGGCTGTAAAGCATTACTGTGTCGTTTTTATCCGCAAGCATTGCTATTGCCAGGTACTGCTCTTTTGTGTAAAACTTTGCCTGCGTAAATTCAGCTCCGCTTTGAATAAGCCGTCCGGCAAGGGCCCTTTTTTCTGCAAGCAGCGCAGCTGTAATAAAATCACCGCCTGAAATCTTTAAGAGTGATTTATTGCGCAGTATTTTTTCCAGCACAGGTTCATTACCGCCGCGCATAGCCGCTTTTAATACCTCAAGCGGCCGGGTTTTGATAAGCCCTGCATATCCCTGCAGTAAAACCGGACCAAACAAAGATTCATTTTCAACATTCTGAAGGTCAAAAACAGAAATTTCTTTCTCTTCATCTTTAAAAAAGATATAACCTTTTAATCCCGCTTCAGGTTTGTGTTTTAAAACCGCCGTTCCCGCTTTTAATTTACCCCCAACTAAAGCACACAGGATAAGCGGCGCTTTAATACTCTGATTAAAAAATATTACGTGGTCAGGGTCAAACCCCGCGTCCAAAACCGCTGTTAATTTCACTTCATCATCATTATTCAATAATTCTTCAAGTTTTTCATCCGCAAGCCGCCGGTTAGCGCCGTTAAACCTTCCGCTTAAAACAGATTTAAGCAGCACAGTAAATTTTCTGCCCGCCTTTTGTTTTACATCATTATATAAAGCCATATCGCTGTTGTCATAAGCAAAGCCCAGAAGTTCACGCGGGCTTCCCGAACCGCTTTTTAACATTATTGCAGCGGTATTGTTATGGCCGCTTTCCAGCGCAGCCATAACCGCCGTGTTTAATCCTGAATCCGTTTTATTCAGCAGGTACTTAACAGTTTCTTCATGGCCGCAGGCTGCCGCCATTTTCAGCGCGTCCGGAATATTATTCGCGCCTTTTCGCAGCAGATACTTTATAACGTCAAGGCTGCCTGTTTTAGAGGCTTTTAACATAGCCACATTATAGAATTCCGCGCCGTTTTTTACGGCCTCTTTCACGGCATCAAGGTCTCCCTTTTCCGCAGCTTCAAGAAGCCTTTCATCTTCAGTCAATTCTTACCCTCCGGTTAATCACTTAATTGTTAATCTGGAATTTGCTGTTTCCGCTTTTACCAGCCCTATACCGTTTGCCATCCAGCAGCTTCCCGTCATAGGGTTATTATCCACCAGATTTCTATTTACACGCGCGCTGATATGGTACGCGTTTACAGTATTTCCGTTTACTGATACTTCTTCCAACCCTTTATTTTCCATATCTACTATTACCTTTGCTTTTATATTTATTATAAGAAGGGTTTTTACTTTTACATTGCCCTCATACCGCCACTTTTTACCCGCCTGAATTGGAACTGCCAATATATTGGCTTCATTTTCAAGTTCAAGGGTGACGTAAATAAAACTTAGCACAGGAAGGTTCATCTGCGCGGCCTTAACCCAGATACCTTCATCATCCGCCCGCACAAAACACCTTATGCCGCGAGAAGGCACTTCATAAAGAGAATATTCAAGTTTGCCGTATTTCTCCGGTTTATTAACACTTGCCTGTACATCTGCCCTTTGTTTATTCTCTTTCTTATTAAACAGGCCGTATGTCCATTTTGATCCCGGTTCAAGCGGGCAGTAATCTTTAGGGCTGTATTCCAAAGCAAAAACCGCGCCAAAGAACAGCACAACAGATATTATTAGAAACCCTCTTTTCATTATTGCCCCCGGTTTTATTTGCTGTAAGCCAGCCCTATATCCATTATAAAATCCAATATTTTTACAGCAAACTGTTTTTTAAAAGCGTAAAATTTATCGTCAATTTCTTCAAACATTACGTTGTACTCTTCACTATCCCAGCTGTTTATAATCTCATTACGTTTTTCTATGTCCGGTACAATACCGCCCGGAAACAGGCTGTTTATTTTCTTTAACAGTTCAACCGGTTCATTAAACTTTATCTTTCCAAGGTCCTCTATAGTGTCATTAACATGGTCAGCGCTTTCATTATAATAAAAGCTTATAATACCGCTGTCTGCCTGTTCCATCAAAGAGTGGCAGTTAAACCATACGCGTTCATCTGATGTTAAGGCGCTGTAATCAGCCATTCCCTTTTCCGCAAGAATTTCCCATTCATTCTGAAAATCAATAAGCTGCTTCAATTATAATCTCCTTTTGCTCTGTCTCCTATCACCTATCTAATATCTACTGTCTAAGTTCACCAATGCGGCTGATTGCCTATTTCCACTCCGGTTACATCTTCCGCGGTCATAACAGCTATAAAAGCCTTGGGGTCTGTTTTTAGAATTGACCTTTTTAAATATGATATCTTTTTTCTTTCCACAACAGAATACAGAATATTCTGCTGTGTACCTTTATACCCGCCTTTACTGTCAATAATGGTAAACGCAAAGCGTTCTTTCTTCATATGTTCCGCTATAACATCTGATTTTTCAGACATTATAAGAACAGCGCGCCTGTGGGCAAACCCGTGAAAAGTTTTATTAGTAACATACATATTTACAAAGATATACACCAGCGTGTAAAGCACATTTTCCAGCGGAAAAAACGCGGCCATAGAACCAATAATTACCGCGTTTATTATCATAGACGAAGTGCCAATTGACATCCCTGTCATTTTATTAATTATAATGTAAAGTACATCCGCGCCGCCGGCAGAACCGTACGAACGCAGCGCAATGGCAAGGCCTATTCCTGAAAGCCCGCCGGCAATTACCGCGCACAACATCTTATCCTGCATGTGAAACTGAAAAGGCATAAGGCCAAGTATCACCGTATATATTGCCATTCCTATAAGAGAGTATACTGTAAACCTTCTTCCTACAAATTTCCATCCAAGCGCAAATATAGGAATGTTTATCAGAAGGTAAATTACGCCCAGCGGCAGAATATCCGTTTTATATGAAATCATAAGCGAAATACCGGTGGCTCCCCTTGAAATAAATTCCTGAGGCACAAGAAAAGCTTTTATGGCAAAAGCGGTGATAAGGCTTCCCGCGGTTATAAGAAATATATTATACGCCGCATCAGATATTTTCCTCTTCATAATCGCTCCCTTTTTTCTTTTATTATAACATAACAACACTTATAGTCCATCTGTCCTTCCAAACTGCCGGTTTTTCGCTTCCGCTTATAGTTCACTGGTTCATATATTTAAAATCAACTGCCCCGGGCTAAAGCCCGCGCCTGCCGGATCAAAATCCTCCGTCCCGCCAACCCTCTAACCATCCAAGCCCTTAAGCTTTTAGCATCCAAGCATCCAACCCTCCAAGCATCTATCTGTCTTTCCTCCCTTGCTTTTGTTATAATAACTTAAAATAATCAGGAGACACAGTATGCAGCCAAAATCCGTAAAAGAACTTCTAATAGCGCTTGTACGCATTCCTTCCGTCAACCGGTTTATTACCGGTGAAATAAAAGCGGAACAGAAAATCGGGGAATACTTAAAAAAACTAAGTAAATCTTTTGGTTTAAAAGCGCAGCTTCTGGACGTTCCCGGCTGCGCTGCCAACCTTCTTATTACAAAAGAATTTAAAAAAGATGCGCCATGGATAATGTTCTGCGCTCATATGGATACCGTTTCCGCAGAAGGGATGGATTTTGACCCGTTTTACGGTGAAGAAAAAGACGGCCGTGTTCTTGGCCGCGGTTCAAACGATGATAAGGGCAGCATTGCAGCGTCTCTCTGGGCACTAAAAGAATTAATCAGCGAAGGTAATTGGGTTAATAATATTGCCCTTTTATTTACAGTGGACGAGGAACAAAAGCGCAGCGGCGCCACGGCATTCTGCAGAGAGCAGCTGCCAAAACTTACGTTTAAACCGGCAGGAGTTATAATTGCGGAGCCAACTTCTTTAAAACCAATAGTCGCGCACGCGGGCATAGGACACTTCAGGGTAATTGTAAAAGGCATTGCGGCACACGCTTCTGACCCGTCCAAAGGCAGATCGGCCATTAAGGATATGGTAAAAGTAATGGATGTTATTGAAAAAGACTATATCGCCGGACTGACCGCAGCACACCCTTTATGCGGAAAAGCGCAATGTTCAATAAATATGATAAACGGCGGCCGCCAGATTAACGGAATTCCTGATGAATGTATAATACGCGTGGACCGCAGGGTCATGCCGGGGGAAGATGTGGATTCAGTAATCCCCGAAGTGGAAAAAGTTATAAGCGGGCTTAGAAAACAGGATCCCGCTTTACAGGTAACAGCAGAATCTGACTTCAAAGACAACCCCTTGTCACAGGACTTAAGCAGCCCATTTATAACAAAAACACTGGAAGGAATAAAAAAAGCAGGATTAGACAGCACACCCATAGGCGCGGCGTTTGCCACGGATGCCGGCGCTTTTTCAGCCATAGGATTACCCTGCGTGGTATTGGGCCCGGGCGAGGATAAAAATTCCCACACAGCAGATGAATCAATATCTGTAAAAGAACTTATAGAAGGCGTACGCATTTTCAAGGAATTAATGAAATCCGGGTATTAGCGCCCGGAACCGCGATTTACACAGATTAACAGCACATACTTAATTAATACCATTCCGGTATACCCTTAACAAGTATTCAGCATTACTTTACCGCCGCTTTTGTAGAAATATATGTCCATTTTGCAGCGGTTAAGTGGTAGTATATCAGTAAGGGCGGGGTTTGAAATCTTATCTGATAAACATGAATAGAGCGGTTTAACCGGAGATTACATGAACGAGAAAACAAAGCTTGTTTTAATAAGGTGCGCGCGGGTTTATATTGCCACAAAAAACTGGGACAAAGCCGTATCCGAATATGAAACTTTATATGCTGATTTTCCGGATGACCCCTATATAATAGAACCGCTTGCCAAAGCATACTATGAAAAAGGCGATAAATTCAAATCAAAAAACCTTTATGAAAAAGTTGTTGCGATTTTTGCATCCAAGGGCGATGAGATTAAGGTTCTAAGGATAAAAACAGACATCGCAAAAATGTTCCCCGAAGCCTCTGAGTCGGGGCAGCAATAAAAAAAGCCCGGGAAAAAAACACAATAAGGTTTTATCCCGGGCTTTTTATTGGATTTATTTCTTAAATTACTTCCTCAAACACTTCAAATGAATATCCGGGGTTTACATCATTTGCAAGTACTGTATCAGGGCCATCCTCACATTCAATCGGCATAACCAGCAAATAAAGCGTGCCTGTAAAGTCAGCAAAATAATTAACAGTACTTAAATACCCCGCGCCTGTCGGGTCATTACCGCAATTTACCGCACAGTCATCATTGTATACCAGACTATTTGTCTGTATATCATTAAGATCAAAAGTTGTTAATGCATTCTTACCGGCAGTGTCAAACACATACAACACCGTATCGGTATCCCCGGTTCCAACCGGGTCATTTTCATCGGTTGTAAGGTCAAAAGTCCTGAAAACATATGCAGAACCGTTTGTAACCGATACTTTAAACCAGTCTTTATCGCATGCACTGTCAAAAGTAAGCCCTGTAATTGAACTTCCCATCGCAACTGTAATTGCCTCATCCGGCGTATTTCCCGACGGCTCTGCCGCAGGCGCGCTTGGCGAGCTTGATTTGGAACAGGCAGCAAAAATGAAAAAGACTGCAAGTAATGATAAAATAAGGATCATAATTTTTTTCATAAAATGATTACCTCCATATTTTTTTATATTATACCAAAAAAACATATCTGACAACTTACATTTTTTAGCTTAAATAGAGACTGTGCACTTCACAAACTCTCCGTCCTTCGTGTCCGGTTCATACGCCATTGACTTCCATTTGTACTGGGTATCCCTTCGTCCTTTATTAATATGTTCCCCCATAATCTGCGCTTCCCATCCCGGTTTCATAAAATAAAATACCGGCGGTGCCAGCCTTCCCGAATCCCTTTCGTCCAGATATTCAGGATTAACCGCTTTAAGCGTATTTTCAATCAGCTGCGGCAGCATCTGCCGGATTTCTTCTTTCTCATCAACATCAAGATAAATTTCATACCTGCTTTTTGCCGCGTTGCCCACAGCCCGAAACTGCCTGACTTCAATACCTGACTCTTTTTTTATCGCGGCAAAAGTTTCCATAAAATGATTTACATGATTTTTTTCACCGCTTATATCAATTATGTCATTACATTTTCGCTGAAAAATAATCACCGGCGCCTTTTTATAAAAATCCACAACCCTTATTATATCCCCTATATCATACCTGTACAGCCCGCTGCCGTTTGTAAGCAGTATCTTATAATTCTTATTTTTTTCAAGCTGCCAGCAGCTTAAAACGGAATAAGAAGCGGATTCAGCCTGTTCTTCCGGAATAAACTCATAATAATTATTTTGAACAGCCAGGACAGTCCCGGGATAATTATCTTTAAAAGGAATAGAGCTGGCCGCCTCACTGGCTATATAGCCCAGGTCCCTTTTGGCAATACTTTTCCCAAAATAACAGTCCAGTTCATCCGCCTTATAACCCACGTTGCCCGCTGTCCAGCACCCAATAAGCTGCATTTGTGGCCATATACTGTACGGCATCAGCCGCCCTTGCTTTGTTAAAATACTTTCAAGTTCATCCGCCCTTTTGGGATTTGGCTTTATGTATTTTGAAAGTTTTTTTATAAGGGCAGGGCCTGCCTTCTCACCCGCAAAAAAACCTTCAGGAAAAAGCACGCCTTTTCTTATGCTTTCTATTATAACCCCGGAGTACTCCATCCCTGTTTTTACCATGTTAATTATCGTCAGAGGGCACGGGGTGACGATAAAAGAAACATTTTGTTCAAAAGAAAACCTTGCAGTCAGATAATAACGGGATTTATAGTCGCCCAGCATGGAAACTTCTTCCGGTACTGCATGAATTCCGCCAAAACGGGAAGCCGCGCCTGACCGCACCATTCCGGAAAAACAACCGCAGACAGTATTGCCTTTTGATAATTCTTCAACACCTTTGTTTGCTATTCCTATATTTTTACCCGCAAGAAGGTTCGGATGCGCTTTTATGGCACCATACAGCCAGTGAAAAGTCAGATCCATTGTCTTTTTATAACTTTCCGCTGTCATGGGAATATATTTGGGAGAAGCGCCGGTTCCTGAAGTCATATTGAACATTACAATTCGGCCGCAAGTCATAATGTTCTTTTCACCTTCAAGCATTTTTCTGATATCCGGTTCAATATCGCCGTACCTTACCACAGGAACATTATTTCTGTAGCCGTCTTCATCTTTTATCGCGGAAAAATTATATGCCTTTCCGTATTTACACGCTGCATTTTTCTTAAGAATAGATAAAAGCAGTTTTTGCTGCGCGCCTTCCGGATTTTCTGCCGCTTTATCAAGGCGCGCCTGAAGCATGGCTCCTTTTATTTTAATTGCCGTTTCCAGAAGATATCTCATATTATAAACCTCCCTTTATTCCCTGCACGGCAAAAAACATCCCCAAGATTATAAGAAAAACACCGGATCCAAGGGATATAATTCTTATGATTTTTTCATTTAATAATTTTCTGCCATAAGCTGATAAAGAGGAAAAAAACAGAGACCATAGCAGAACGCCCGTAAGTACCGCAGCCCCGCCTGCAAGCCAGAAGTAAACTGAATTTTTAAACACAATAGCGGATAACCCCGTCCACCATATTAAAGTCATGGGGCTTAATAAAGTCAGCAGGAATCCGTGAAGGTAATTCGCACCGTAAATCACGGCTGTTTTTTGTGATTTTATACCGTAAGCGGTTATACAGGACCTGACCCCAAGAAAAATTATAAAAAAAACACCGGCAAAATAAATCACACGTTCCGCGGGCCCGCCCGACAGAAAATTTTTAAATCCGGAGAAAACCAGAATCATAACAATAAAATCCGCCGTACAAGCTCCAAGAGAAAATAAAAAAGCGGGCTTAAATCCGCCCTGCAGGCCCCTTCGCATAATTTCTGAATTTACAGGCCCGATAGGAGCCGCAAGAGTAAACCCAAGCAATAAATTAACCGCTATTTCCCCGAACATTTACTGTCTCCGTTATTATTTTGTACTTTATTAAACAGAGGCGCAAATCCTTTCGCGCTGCCGCGATTGTATTGCGCCCCTGCTTTATTATTCATTAAGACACTCTTAATGTCTTCTCAGATATATATTTCCGGACTGACAATCCTCCTTACTTGCTGTCGCCCACGCCTATAAACGGCACTGCGCCGGCGCCGGTCACGTTAGGCAGTATGCCGTTCCATTTTTCAATCGCTTTCATATTTGCTTCAATCTTTCTAAGTTCAATAAGGTCGGCAGAGATATTGGCTTTCTGCAGCCTTAAAGATTCCGCTTCAGCGCGGGCGGCTGTAACTTTCTGCTCCGCTTCTATTTTAATACGTTCAAGGTCGCGTTTTGCCTTTAGCGCCAGCTGTTCGGCGGTCTGCTTGTTTTCAATGGCTTCCGTGAATACTTTTGAGAAACTGAAAGCCACAATTGAAAACGCGTCTACAGCTATATTATACGGTTTTAAACGTTCTTCAAGTTTCATCCTCATCTCTTCGCCGACTATGGGCCTTTTTGTGATAAGTTCTTCCGCTGAATACCTTGCGGTTACAGCCTTAACCACTTCAAGTATGGCAGGGTCAATAATTCTGTCTTTAAATAAAACTCCAAGTTCCTGATACACTTTATTGGCTTTGTCCGGAATTATGTGGTAGTTAAGCGCCACCGTAGATGTGACATCCTGAAGGTCGGCTGAAGCAGCAATTGTTTCCGTCATTGCCTTCTGTACTTTAACATCCAAAGTCACTATGCTCTGCATTACCGGGATTCTGAAATGTATGCCTTCATTAAGGACTTTATCCTCAACCGCTCCAAAATTCAGCATGACTCCCCTTTCCCCGGGGCCTACCAGAGCCCATGGCCTGAAAAATATCAAAACAACCAGCAAAACACCAACCGTAATTATTGTCTTTGGAAACCTGTTAAAAGCCTTTTTCATTTCGTAAAATTCTTCCGCCATCTTGTACCTCCTCTATTTTTTTTATACTGACATTATAAACAGATATAAATATTTGTATATGTTTATTTGAAGTTTTTTCGTTTATCAGCAGCGGTAAAAACACCATACATCCCGCTTAACCCCTTAAAAACAGGCGTTATACGGCTGCAGTGAAGGCAAAATACTACTCCCTTTGTTTTTCCGCCTCAAAACGGTACCTTGCATCCGCGATGATTTTATCCGCAAGCATATTTATAAGAGCCGTAAGTTTTGAACTTTCCGAATAGTCCGCTTCCGCCATTAAATCCGCACGCCCCGCTTTAAGCAGCTGCCTGCAGACCTTATACCCTTTTTTATCCCCCGGCGCGTACACCGCGACAGCATATCCGCCGGCGCCGCGCACAACCGTCATTGACGGCACATCGGTTAAACCGTCGCCTATATATATCATGTTTTTAAAAGGAATAGGCCTTAACTTTTCATCCATATGTTCATTTATGGATTCTCCCTGTTTTTCCTTTCCTTTATTAATACGAAAAATGTACTGCGTCTTGTTGGTGTCATTTACGACAATATTGGGAAATACAGCCTTACCCTGCCGGTTGTAATAATACTCGCACGCAAAAACATTATAGAAGTTCTTAAATATGGATGTCCCCTGTATTATCTCTTTCATGCCTCCGGAAGTGATGTAATGCCGCATTTCCGCAGCCGGCATTTTCGATTTCACATATTTGTTTAACCTGTGGAAGTGCGATTTTACACCCTTAAAATACTTTATATTTTTCGCGGGCTTTGCAAGCATCGCGCGTGTCAGCGGCACCCCTGCCTTATGCGCTTTTTCCAGTATCATCCGCAGGTATGTAAGAGTGGAATCCCCGCCGGTTTTCTTCATCTGGGCTTCCAGCTCACGCCAGAAATCCGCGCCCTTTATCCCCACCTGCGGCAGGACAGTGTAGTCCTGCATGGAACCGGGCGTCAGCGTCCCGTCAAAATCATAAATTACCGCGATTATTGGTTTCATTGCTTCTCCTTTACAGGCATTTACTTTTATTTAAAGTTTAAATTTATCTGCAGCCAAAATTTTATTAAATGCCGCAAACACATCATCAAGATTAAAATCCTCATCCGGGCTGATAACAGGTTTCAAATCTGTTTCCACCTGTTTTTTTAACAAATTCACCTTGTCCTTATCAAACCCAAAATCAACTTTAAAGTCACTTTTTACATTTTCGTCATTCATCTTTTTTTTAAATAAACTTACGAATTTATAATCATTAAAATCAAAGCCGGACTTTTTAATATATTTAAGGTCATAAAAATCTCTTATGGCCGGAATTTTTCTTGTTATCGCGGCTTTCAACTTTTCCGCAGCTGCCTCCGCAAGCGTCAAAGACAGGACTTTGCCTCCTTCTATAACGTCCCTTCCCGTAAAAACATCTTTAAAAAAATGTTTAACATCTACAAAAACAGGCGCGTCATATACCGGCGCCCTTAATGAAATTTCAATTTTAATTTTCTCCGGTTTATTTAAAAATATAGAATCGTAAATCACAGAAAAAACATATTGTGTGGAATTATTAAAACCCCTCCCTTCAGGAATTTCCATTTTCATTCCAAATTCCGCTATAAAATTCTTCATGGACGTTCTTATCGGCGACATTGCCCGGGAGCGGCCCGTTCTTGTAGTACATCTTTCATAGTTCAAGTATGAAAAATCCAGATCTTCACTAAGCCTGTGATAATCCAGATATGCTTTATTCAAAAGCGTCCCTCCTTTAAAAACACAAGCCCCCCTTAACACCCGTTCTATATTTTTTAATATTACAGTTAAGTAATAATCTTTTTCCACAAGCGCCGGCCTGAATCCGTACTTCCCGGAAACAGCAAGGCATAAATCTTTCAGTTTTTCACCCTCAATCATTTATTATCAGCCCCCACTCTTTGTTAACCTTTCCTTTTCTTGACCGGTTAAACGGGTTCAAGACTATATTTGTTCTGGACGGATCAAAAGACTTTTTTAATTTAACTATCAGTTTATTATCCGCTCCGGCTTCCTGTATTAAATAACCCGCCCTTTTTCTGACAGCTATTTCCGGATATTTTATCAGATATTCACATAACTTCACATAATCAATCCCCGACAAAACTTCTTTTACAATCTGTTTCATTGATTCAAACGTTCCTGTAGGTTTATATATAAAATCCACAAGCGTCCTTTCCTTATCGCTTATCGTTATCTTTTCGCCCTCAATTTCAATTTCAACCGTTCCATAGTATTTAAGCGGGGATATTTTTACAGCATTGTATTCAACACCCTTAATAACCGAAGAGTATGATTTTTCTGTATTTAAAACATATACAGACCTTGGTATCTGCCCGGTAAAACCCCAGTAATTGTACATAGTATAATATCCCAAATAATAATCTCCGGTACCTATCCAATACTTTGCAGTAATAAACTCATTGGGAGCCCAAAGCTGCTTTGGAGCCCTGATAGGTACAATAAAATATTTACCTCGGCTAATACGAATAAGCCTGCCCTTATTTACAAGGCGCGACAGTATATTTGACGTCTTCTTTTTTTCTCCAATAACTGAATTTGCGAATTCCCCGGTTATTAACTTTAGCCCTGAATATTCCGCTCTGGAAATGAGATTCAGCTCATCTTTTGATATACCTCTATAAAACTGTTGTTTATCATTCATTGTATTTATTCCTTCTAATTCTCATATTTTAAGAATTAACTAAACTAAATACATTATAGATACTTTTTTTTTTTTTTCAAGTCAAATCCAGTACCATTTTGTAGCCGCCAAATATTAAAGGCCGTATGCCAGGCGGTAGGCATGGGTCGGGGGAAGGCCTGCGTCCAGTATTTTTTTCTGCGCGGTGTGAATATCATAATCAAGCCTTTTTTCTACAAAAATACCGCTGCCACTGTCATACAAACAGACTCCCGCCTGCGGCATGCCGTCGCGCGGCTGACCCACGCTGCCTATGTTAATAATATACCTGAATCCTTTTTCAACATGTACTTTGCTGCCAAACCTGTACTGATACAGCCCGGAGTCTTCATTAAATCTGAACGCCGCGGGAATATGAGTATGCCCTATTAAACATATCTGTTCTTCAAACGATAAAAAGGCTTCAACCACTTCCCTTCCGGACATGACATAGTTAAAATTCTCCGGATAAAAAGGCGAACCATGAACAATTTTTATGGAATGTTCTTTTATCACCTCAGAATATTTCAGCCCCTTTATGTATTTCATATTATTTTCCGTTACCGTATCCTGATGCCAGGATATTGCTTCCCTGGCATTCCTGTTTACCCCATTAAAATCTTTCTCCCCCAATAAGTAATCTTCATGATTACCCCTTACACATAACACCCTCATTTCCTTTAACATCTCCACGCATTCATTAGGCTGAGCGCCATACCCGATAATATCGCCGGCGCAGTACACAGCTTCCGTATTATTGCTCTTTATGAATTCCGCAGCTGTTTTTAAAGCATCGTAATTGCTGTGAATGTCGGATATAAATGCAATCTTCATAATTAATCCACCCCGCAATTACAAGCATAGCTTATAAAACGGCACAAAATCAAGGTTTACAGGGGGAAACCATATCGTATAAGCCATAAAGGTAAAACAGTACTAAAACCCTATAATTTGATCTTCTTCTGTTTTTTTATGGTTTAACCATTATTTATTGGTTATGGGATAACAGTTTATGGGTTAATATTTCTATGGTCTTATCTGCCATATATTAATTTATGATATAATTAGCCACATAAAACACAGGAGAATTGAATGGCGTTTAACCCCGATATATTAAAGAAATTTACAGCTTCAAAAAAACCGGAAAAAGAAACCCCATATTCCATTAAAGAAGCCGGTTTAAAAGGGCAGATAACCGAAGTGGAAGGGGCAAAACTTCTTACTTATAATGAAGACTTTGCAATTACACCGTCATTACCCCCCGCGGAGCTGTTTAAGAACGAGTGCGAGTGCTGCCTGGAACTTTTACCGGGTGTGCGCGCCAAAAAAGCCGAGAAATTAAAAAGCACGGGTATAAATAAAATACAGGACGCCTTAACCCATGAAAAACACAAACAACACGCGCAGGACCTTGCGGGTATATTATCGTTTACCCCGGAAGAACTGACTAAAAGGCTGCGCACACGTTTATCCGGCTCTAACAGGCTTTTTTATCTAATGTCCGGCTTATACGACCCAAAAGATTTATTGTTTCTGGATTTGGAAACGCGAAGCCTTTTTTCCGAAACCCAGATAATTACAATAGGCACGGGATACTACGCTGATAAAAAAACTTTCAGCGTTAACCAGTTTACCGCATTAAACCCCGATGCCGAATATGAAGCCCTTATGTATCTGGATACCCTGTCTTCAAAATTCAAAGCGCTTGTCACATACAACGGCAGATCTTTTGATGTGCCGTTTACCGTATCGCGTTTTTCATATTACGGATTAAGAAACGCCGCCAAACGTTTTTCCGGCCTTATTAACTTTGACCTTCTGCATTACTGCAGGGCCGCGTTTTCGGCGGCTTTGGCGCATTCGCTTAAAGAGATGGAAATGTACCTGTTAAAAGAGTACCGCGATAATGACATAGACGGTTCTGAAGTGGATTACCATTACACCCGCTGGCTTAAACTGCACAAACCCGAAGACATAAACCTTATCACTTCCCACAACGTTATTGATGTGCGTTCCATGGCGCTGGTTTTAAACAAGCTTGGTGAAAAATGGGCAAGATAGATTCATTAATTCAGGATATAGAAATTTCAAGATATTACCGCGGCCAGATGGTAAGATCGTTATTAATTCCTGCCACACCCGCCCGATATAGCGATGCTGACCCGGCAGAATTATCGCCGGCGCAGAAAAAATACCTTGAAGGTTTAACACTTAAAAATTTGTATATCCACCAGGCTCAGGCGGTTATAAATTACAATAAGGGTTTAAACTCCGTCCTTACAACGCCCACGGCATCTGGCAAAAGCCTTGCTTTTAACCTGCCGGCGCTTTCTGAAATTGAAAAGGGCAGGTCATGCCTGTATATTTACCCGGCAAAGGCGCTTTCAAATGACCAGCTGATATCAATTGAAAAAATGAATTCATTATCAGGGCTAAACTTCATAAGCGGAGTATATGACGGAGATACGGACGCCGGTACAAAACAGCGCTTGCGCCGTGAAGCATCCGTAATAATCACAAATCCATACGAACTGCACCAGATACTTCCCTATCATTCAAAGTTCGCGGATTTTTATTCGCGCCTGGGTTTGATAGTGCTGGACGAAGCGCACAGGTACAGGGGCGTGTTTGGATCCAACATCGCTTTTTTAATCCGGCGGCTGCTGCGCATATGCAGCTACTACGGGGTAAAGCCCGCAGTCACCGCAGCTTCAGGTTCCATTAAAAACGCCGCGCAGTTTATGAATAAACTGACAGGGCTGCCCTTTACACAGATAAACGAAAACGGCGCGCCGCTTGCCGCAAAAAGGATTATCTTCTGGGACGCTGCAAAAAATACGGAAAAATCCGCGGTTACCCAGGCAAAGGACATTCTGCTTTCCTGCACGCAGAGCGATTTGCAGACGCTGGTTTTTACCAAATCAAGAAGAATGGCGGAATCCATAAGAATGTGGGCTTCCCAGGAAGACAGTTCCCTTGACATTGCGTCTTACAGGGCAGGTTATACGCCGGAGCTGCGCCGCGAAATTGAAAATAATTTGAAATCAGGAAAATCAAAAGCCATAATATCAACCAATGCCCTTGAACTTGGGATAGACATAGGCGGATTGGACAGCGTAATAATGGCGGGCTACCCCGGAACGGTTTCCTCTTTCTGGCAGCAGTCCGGCCGCGCGGGCAGAAGCGGAAAAGAGTCTGTAATATTTTTTATTCCGTCTGAAGACGCAATGGAACAGTACATATTAAAATTCCCGGAAACGGTTATGACACAGTCTTTTGAAAGCGCGAATGTTTCCCTTGAAAACCCGAATATCACCGCCGGTCAGGTGTTGTGCTCGCTTGCAGAGCTGCCTTACCCTTCAGAGGGAGAAGATAAAAACGGCCTTTTTTCAGACACGGGCGCCGGCGCTATAATTCCCGAACTTGAAAAACAGGGCGTTATAAAACGCACAGCACGCGGCCTTATTTATTCCGGCGGCGTGCGCCCGCATGACGCGGTGTCGCTTGATTCTTCCGGGCCTGCGTCAATTAAGTTAAAGGTGGACGGCAGGATACTGGAAGAACTTCCCTTAAGCCGCGCGTATGAAACTGCGCATAAAGGCGCGGTGCATTTATATAACGGAAAAAGCTACGTAATAACAGAACTTAACCTTTCGCAGGGCGAAGCCACAGCAGAAAAGAAAACCGCGGATTATGTGACTGAACCCGTGACAGAAGAAGAGGTAAGGATACTTAACCTGAAAAAGAAAATTGATTTTGAAGGTTTTTCCCTTTGCTATGGCGACGTAAACGTCACGGAATTTTTCAAAGGGTTCAGAAGGAAAAAAGCGGGCCGTACGCTTGGGCAGGAAAATCTGGTGCTGCCGCCCTTAACCTTTAACACGGAATCAGTCTGGTTTGATTTCTCACCTGAAATTGCAGCTAATATATCCAAACAGCAATTTGACCTTGACGGCTCTATGCACGCAGCGGAACACGCGGTAATTGGAATGGCGCCTATTATCGCCATGTGCGACAGAGAAGACCTTGGCGGACGGTCATACAGCACTTATACAAACGGCAATCCTATGATATTTGTATATGACACTTTTGAAGGCGGGATAGGTATTTCTGAAAAACTTTTTGAATCTTTTAAAGACTGGCTTAATCTGGCCTTAAACAACGTGTCATCATGCACGTGCGAAAAAGGCTGCCCTGCCTGCGTCTTTTCCCCCAAATGCGGCAACGGCAACAACCCGATAGATAAACTTGGCTCCATTGAGATTCTTAAATACTTAGTAAAATAGTTACAAGTTACAGGTTGAAAGTTACAGGTTTAAACATAAAATCAATAACAGTTTCAGATTTAAATTTAAGTTTCTAATAAAAACATAGAGGGGTGCTATGGGAACATTAAAAACATTTGAAGAATTAGACATATGGAAAAAAGGTATGGAAATAACAATGAAGGTTTACGAACTTAGCAGTACCGGATTTTTCTCAAAAGATTATGCGTTAAAGACACAAATACGAGATGCTTGTATTTCCATCACATCTAATATAGCCGAAGGTTATGAAAGAGACGGCGTCAAAGAACAAATTCAATTTCTATATTACGCAAAAGGTTCAGCCGGCGAAGTAAGAAGCCAGCTGCACACCGCAAAAAAATTGAATTACATTCAGGACACAGATTATTATGAAATCCTAGAAATACTGATTTCGGAATCTAAAATGATAAACGGGTTCATCAAATATATAAAAAACACAGGTTATTTAGGGAAAAAGTATTCAAAAACCACTACAATTACCAAATAGAACCTGCAACCTGCAACCTGTAACCTGCAACCTGCAACCTGTTACCTGCAACCTGTAACCTGTAACTACCTATTCTTCTCCAGCCACTTCATAACCGCGGCGTCGCCGGGCATTAACAGCAGATATTTTTCAAACGTCTTTATTGCCTGTGCTTTTTTACCCTGTTTGAAATAAACAGCGCCAAGCCGTTTATACACAGGCGCATAGTTTTCGTCGTACCCTTTTATTACATTATACTGAATTTCGGCTTCGTTTAACTTGCCGGTGTCTTCCACAGCACCGGCCTTTAACATCATTGCATCCAGCTGTGCTTTTGTTTTTGTATTATTAAGCATCCATTTTTTCACAGCAGCGTCATTGGGCATAAGTTTCAAATAACTTTCAAAAGTTTTTATAGCTTCAGCTTTACGCCCCTGTTTAAAATACACAGAACCAAGCCTCTTATAAGCGGGCGCGTAGCCGGTATTTATCTGCATAATATCAATGTATTTAAGTTCCGCTTCACTTAACTTTCCGGCGTCTTCAACCGCCCCTGCTTTTGCCATCATTTCGTCAAGCTGTGCTGTTGACAGTACCGCCGGCTGACCGCCAAAAATATAAGCTGCAGATACCCTGTGTGTTATTCCAAGGCTTCCATGCGGTACAAAAGCGTAATCAATTCCAAAATTTCCAAGTTTTATTCCGGCGCCCGCAGAAAACCCTTTAAGCCCGGTCAGCGTGTCTTCCCCAAGCATAAATTTATATCCGCCCCTTATGGCCAAAATCCCCGACAAAACATATTCAGCGCCCGCGGCAACTGATGGTATTTCTTTAAGCGTATATTTGCCTTCAACAGAAGCCATAAAATTATGATCTCTATTATTAATAATTTTTACTGCCGCACCGGTTTTTATACTTAAAGGTAATGAATACACCCCGGCTGCGCCTATGTTCTGCCCGGTCAAACCCAAAGATAATATCCCGGAAACATACTGCAGCCCGATGTCCCCCGCAAAACCGGTGTTAGAAGAGTTATCAAGAGAGTTTGTAATAAATTTAGCTCCGGCGCCAAGATAAAAACCGCTGCCAAGCGGAAACCCATATGCCAGAACCGCGCCAAGATAATAAGGGTTTATTGCCCCGCCATAAGTACCGCCAAGATTATCCACCCTTTCAAATGAACCGTAATTCATGTAAGAAATATCGGCGCCAAAAACGCCGGGGCCTGCCGGCACCGCGGCCATAAGGCGCTGATATGCAGTGTCAACAAACCACCTGTCATAAGCAAGTGAGACCTGTACATTTTTTATCTGCCCAAGCGCGCCGGCATTCCAATAGGCCGCACCCGCGTCATTAACAACGGCCGTATAAGCTTCTGACATACCTGCCGCCCTTGCGCCAGCCCCTATTTCCAACTCCGGAAAAATCACTCCGGCGCTGTCCTGCACCGCCGCCCATAAGAACACAGGCATTACTGCCGCCGCGGCTGCAATTAAAAATTTTTTCATGTCTATTATGCCCTCACTTTATTTAACAACAAGAAACTTGCCTGCTTTAAAGTTTATTTCTTTGCCTGACGCGCTTTTGGCATTAATCACATAATAATAAACACCGGGCGCGAATTTTTTTATGTCAAGTGTAATATTATTTGCCGCAGATGCAATCCCGTTATGTTCCGCCTGCGCCACGGGCATCCCCGCTGCGTTATAAATATTCAATTTTACCCAAGCCTGTTCATCCAACGCGTACACAACAGTTATAAATTCTTTTGCCGGCTGCGGCAGCACATAACTTGATCCTGTCTGCGCCGGTTTTAATACCGGTACAGCTGTAGCCGCGGCTGTTAAAGTAATTGTTGATGTGGGTGTAATCGTCCCGGTTTGCGTTATTGTGGGTGTATGAGTATTTGTCAAAGTAATAGTAGCAGTTGCTGTTGCTGTCGGGCTTGCGGTAGAAGTGGATGTCACTGTGTTTGTGGGCGTGGCAGATACCACAGGGCTTATCGTGGACGAAGGCGTGGCAGTGCTTGTGGGAGTGGGTGATAACACAGGGCTTTCCGTGGACGTCGGAGTGGCAGTACTTGTGGAAGTGGGCGATAACACAGGGCTTTCTGTTGATGTCGGCGTGTTTGTCTGTGTTATAGTCCCCGTCGTTGTTTGTGTTATTGTTTCTGTTGAAGTCCCTGAAACTGTGGCCGTAGCCGATTCAGTCACCGTGGCAGATACCGTTGCGGTTGCTGTTTGCGTAGATGTCTTTGTCACTGTTACAGATGCCGAGACAGTTGATGTCAGCGTAACAGACGCAGTACCCGTCTTTGTGCCCGTTAAAGAAGGCACAGCTGCAGTTGTTTGGGTTAACGTGGC
Organism: Candidatus Goldiibacteriota bacterium HGW-Goldbacteria-1; assembly: GCA_002839855.1. NCBI lineage: Bacteria > Candidatus Goldiibacteriota > Candidatus Goldiibacteriota bacterium HGW-Goldbacteria-1. The sequence continues at coordinate 136,576 of PGYV01000008.1, read as the reverse complement.
AGTCGCCGTAACAGTTGCTGTGGGCGTATTGGTATATGTGGCGGTAGCGCCGGTATAAGTAAACGCCGCAACCCCCGTGCCCTGCTGTCCGTCCGGATTAAGAACCACTATATTTACAACCCCTGCCGCGTGCGGCGGAGTATTCATATTAAGCGTCATTGAATCAACAAATACAACACCCGTGGCAGCAGCTCCGCCAAAGGTAACTGTGCATCCGTTTTGAAAATTCATGCCGTATAAAATAACCGCTTCATTTCCGGCCGGCAAACCGCTGTCCGGATCGCACACATCCACCATAGGCGCCGGTTCTTTTATCTGTATGGTATAAGTTGTTATTTTGCCTTCATATGTTACCGTCAGCACCTGTGATGCAGACGCGGCAGAACTGTCAAAACCGGTAACATTATCCGTGGTTACAGGAAGAATTTTTGTACTAAAATCTTCATAAGTTCCGGTTATCACCATTCCCGTTATATCAAGCGGGTCTCCTTCGTTGTATATAAGTTTTGATGCAGGGGTGGTAATTATGATTCCTGTCAAAAGCGGCTGTACTATATCAATAGAATAAGATGTTGTTTTTCCGCCCACTGTAACCGTAAGCGCCTGCCCCGTAAAAGGAACAGTGCTGTTAAACCCGGTCACATCTGACAGCGTCACTGTTTCCTGTTTAGTATTGCCGTCCGTGTATGTCCCTGTAATTACAAGGCCCGTTATACTAAGCACATCACCCACGTTGAATACAAGTTTATTTGCCGGATGCGTAATTTCAATGGATGCCAAAGAAGGCGCTATGTCCACTTCAAATATCGCAGTCTTCCCGCCCACCGTAACTGTCAAAACCTGCCCGTTTACAGCATAAGAAGAATCAAATCCCGTTACATTTGCAGCGCTTATAATTTCCTGTTTTGTGGTTCCATCCGTATATGTGCCGGTAACCGCCAAACCTGCAAGATTAAGCGCCTCCCCTATATCATAAATAAGTTTATCCGGCTCCGAGGTTAACGCTATGCTTACCAGCGATGGAATTACATCCACCGTAAAAGTATCATAAAGCCCCCCGTAAGTTACTGTCAGTTCCTGAGACAAAGCCGCGGCAGCACTGTTAAACCCCGTTATGTTTGAAGGTGTTATTGCAAGTATTTCCGAAGACGTATCCGAATATGTCCCGGTGACTTCCATCCCCGTTATGTCCAGCGGTTCATTTATATCATACACAAGTTTTAAGGCCGGGCTTGTAATTAATACACTGTCCAGCGAAATAATATCAACGGTAAAATAAGCGGTAAACACGCCTGCCGTTATAGTAACCACCTGCCCGCTTGCCGCGGCAGAACTGTCAAAACCGGATATATTGGCAGCTGTCACATATACATTATGGGTGCTGCTATCAGAATAATTTCCCAGAACTACCAGCCCGCTTATATCAAGAGTTTCCCCTGTTTTATAAACTTGTTTTAGCGGGGGCGATGCCACCGAAATACCTGTAAGAAAAGCAGAAGTAATTTCCACCGTCCTTACCATCTGGTCCGCCGCGTTTAAAGCGCTGTCTGATACGTTGTAAGTTATGGTATATGTTTCCGGCGCAGCGGTTGAAACACTTCCCACCACATTATTTCCGCTGTCCCTTATTACAACTGCCATGCTTGCTGTTATATCTCCGTCTATGTTATCGGCAGCCGTAGCCGTCTCTATATATGTATCAGCAGCCATAAGAGTTACCGTAGCGCCGCCATTAAGAGATATCACGGGTTTTGTCTGGTCAGTAACGCGTACGGTCCGCGTAAGGCGTACAGCGCTGTTTAATGCCCTGTCATTTACATCATAGGTTATTGTATATACCTGTGGCATTAATGTTGAAACCGCACCTGAAGGAGTTATGTTTTGGGTTATTGCGGATGTCACATCGCCATCCACGTCGTCAAGCGCCGCGGCAGTCTCCGTATACACACTTCCCACGGCTATTGTAATATCATCCGCGCCGTTAAGGGATATTACAGGAGGATTCGCGTCATAGGTAAAACCATTTACAAGCAGCGCGGAAGTATTGTCGTTATTTGAAACCCTGACATCCACGCTTCCCGCCGCATGCGCGGTTGTTGTGATGCTTATCTGCGCGGAATTAATCCGTGTTGAAGGTATTAAGGCGCCGTCCATCATTACGGTGCAGCCTTCGCGAAAATTAGAACCGTTTATTGTTATTCCCAGCCCTCCCTGTATTTTTCCGAAAGCCGGAACGCAGGAAATAACAGAAGGCGGCACGGCATAAGTATATCCGCCCGCAAGAACCGCTGACTGCGTATCAGGATTTGTTAAAACTATGTCAACCGTCCCGGCATTGTGAGCAGGCGCCGTAAACTGAACTGTACTTGAATTTATCACGGTAACGCCTGAAGCCTCGGTCCCGCCTACACTGACCGTGCAGCCTGATATAAAACCCAAACCCGTTATACTTACTGTCTGACCTCCAAGCGTTGAACCGGACGCCGGCAGGCATGATATAACCGACGGCGGCAGCTGCCCAAAATAAACAAGGCCATTTACCAGAGATCCCGTCTGGCTGTCAGGGTTTCTTACCGTGACATCCACGCCTCCGGCGGCATGTGCAGGCGCTGTAAAACTTAAAGTCATGGTATCAACAAAAACAGGAACGTATTCAGCCGCTTCCATTATAATCCTGCAGCCGCTGACAAAATACTTTCCCGTCAGCGTCACATTTTGACCGCCGGCAGAATACAAAGTATTTGGTGTGCAGGAAGTTACAAGCGGCGGCGGTTTTGTATAAGTATAGCCGGCCGGCAGCACAGCATACTGACCGTCCGGATTAGTCACAACTATATCCACAAGCCCGGCCGCATGCGCCGGAGTTACAGCAGTAAGCTGTGACGCGCCGAAAGCAACCCCTGTCGCGAGAAATCCGCCTATTGTAACCGTACAGCCTTCAACAAAATAAGAACCTGAAAGTGTTACAGTATGGCCCCCCAGCGTTATTCCCGATACCGGCGCACAGGAAGACAATACAGGCGTGCGGCTGGAGGAATAAGTGAACATTCCCGCGCCTGTGGCAGTTTGTCCGTCCAGATTTGTAATTACAATATCCGCCGGGCCGGCTGCATGTGCGGGTGTTATTATTCTTAAGGTGGTGGAATTAATATACGTGACCGCGGCGGGGGAACCGCCCACAGTCACCGAACAACCGCTGTCAAAATTAGTTCCTGTTATTGTAACAGTATTTGCGCCGCCAATATAACCCACAGAAGGCGAGCACGATACCACTGTCGGAAAAGCCGCTTTAAGTTCAAGCCCAATAAGGGCGCTGTTGCTTGTACGGTTGGAATTAAAAACAACGCTGTACGCGCCGGCGACTGAAGCAGGAAGAGAGTAACCATATCCCCTGATATAAACTTTTGCGGATTTGTTCTGCCTTTGCCAGGTACTAATAAGGCCTGGTGTTACCGGTGTAAACGTCATGGAAAACTTATCATTTTTTTGCGCGTAAATTCCGGCTATATGGCTTCCTGCCTGAGCCGTAGTAAAGGGCATTGTTAAAGAATTACTGTTACCGTCAACCGCACTGTACTCCCCCACATTTCCAACTCCGTTATATTCCACAACACCGATAATTTTCCTGGAACTTTCTCCCTGACTAACGGTAATAGGCGCTGTCCCGCTTGCCGGATTTATAAGGTACCACATCTCCGCGCTTACGCCTGTGCCGTCCCCCGGACCGCTTGCGGTCCTTGTCACCGGGGTAAAAGACTGCCCTCCATAAGTTATAGAATTAATTTTCTGGGTGATGCTGTCGCTCATTACGACCGCCGTAAGCACAAGTACCCGGTTGGAATTTACGCTTGTGCTGTAATTAAAAACAGAAGCAGAGCCAATAAGATAATTGTTATAAACATTAGCGGTATTATACGTCACAGCTCCATTTATCAGGGAAGGTAATAAAATTGTAAGCAATACAACAAATATAAATTTAATCCCGCCATTAAGACAACTTATTAAAGACAAATTCTTCATCGGCTCACCAAGTTTAGCTGTCTTAACTTGCATTTATGTCATTTTATCCTTTAACATTTCATTAATCAATATGTATCTTTAAAACTCTTATATAAATCCTCCAAACCATAATTCATTATTCTTGCGCCATATAAATCAAGTTATAATAACAGCCTCAAGCGTGATAAATGTCCGTCTATGGTTATTTTTTAAACTCCGCCGCAAATATGCTTCCTTTTTCATCCCCTTCAGATTCCACCCAAATTCTTCCGCCATGGCGCTCCATAATACGTTTGCAGATGGCAAGGCCTATACCCGTACCCTCATATTCCTCCCGGGAGTGCAGCCGCTTAAATATTTCAAATATCCTTTCCTGAAACCTTTGTTCTATGCCTATGCCGTTATCCTTTATCCTTAAAATAACAGAAGACACGTTTTCCTGTGCCGTTATTTCAATTACAGGCGTGTTTAACTTACTCCTGAACTTAAGGCCGTTTTCAATAAGGTTCTGCAGCACCTGTTCTATCTGCATACCGTCACCCATAACAGAAGGCAGCGTTTGCGGTATTAATATCTGTCCTTTAACATCCTCTATTTTAAACTTCATTATATTAAGTATATGTTCAACCGCGTCATTCAGGTCAACGGGTTCAAATTTACCGCCCCTTGTATTTACCCTTGAATAATCCAGCAGGTCTTTTATAAGTTCATTCATCCTTAAAGCGCCGTCAACCGCAAAATCAATGTATTCCCGATCCTCGCTTTCAAGCCTGTCATATGATTTCCTCTTTAACAGCTGCATATAGTTTGAAACCATCCTTAACGGCTCTTTTAAATCGTGCGACACCACATACGCAAACCGCTCCAGGTCCACATTTGACCGTTCAAGTTCTTTCATTGTCTTTTCAAGCCCTCTTTCAGCAGCCCTCTTTTCAGTGACATCGTCTATCACACACAAATAACCCAGTCTTTCCCCATTTTTATCAACAGGCGCGGAGGATAAAGTCAGCTTTTTTTCAGATTCACCTGAACCGCGGTACAACTCCATGCCCGCAAATTTCTCACCTGACAGTATCATAGCTGATATTTTATCATCCTGAATAATCTCTGAAATATCATCCTTTTCAACCTTATATTCAAAGCCAAGCATCTGTTTTGCCATGGAATTTGCCTGCATCACAACTCCATGTGTATCTGTCAGAATAAGACCTTCATCCACTGATTCCAATATCCTATCCGCAGCCTGTTCCGCGTTTATTTCAAAAAAATCATATTTACCGGCCGCGTAGATAATCCCTGTTACAAAAATTAAAAACACCAGATTCGCTTCCAAAGGCACATGAATCCTGAGCCATTTAAGTATGAAACTTACAATTAAAGTTATCGCAAAAGCCATTATAGTTGTTGCCAATATTATATCCGCGGACTTTTTCATATTTATATTCTTCTGCCTGTTCCTGAAAACAACAAGCATACCCAGCGAAACCGCAAACATTACAAAAGAATAAACGATGAACAAATACACAAAAGGGGAATTGTTCCATATGCCTGTAAGCCCAAAAAAAGTCCTGTCGCAGCACACCATCATTTTATCAGAAAAAGCTGCCGCCTCAAATATAAACGGCATCGCAAAAAAGAAAGTCAGAACAAATACATTTTTAAGAATAATTTCTTTTTTCATAAAATATAAAAGAAAAATAACATAAAAAGTCGGAAAAGATGCCCACCCTATTGTCTGAATTTTCAGGATAATATCCGCTTTCTCCTGTGTTATGTATGAATTAAAAAGAAGGGCATTAGACCCGCTCCAGAACCACAGACAGATGAAAACCATTCCAAGCAGCCAGTTAATTACAGCACCGGGATTCTTTGCAATTATATATATCATCAGAACGAAATAAATTACAAAGGCGGAAAAATGAAGGAGTGTCCAGACGTTCAAATCAGCGCCTCCCCTGTCAGTTTTATATTTTCCTTTAATAAATTATACCATCAAAACCATTTAAAAAATTCAATTCCGCGGATAACATCCCAACCGCTTACACCTTCGTTTATTTCTAAATAATTGTTTTAACTCCGCCTTAACTTATTTCTTAAACTCAATCACAAACGTACTGCCTCTGCCTTCGCCTGCGGATTCCGCCAGGATTCTGCCGCCGTGGTTCTCCATTATACGCCTGCAGACGGCAAGGCCGACGCCGTTGCCTTCATACCGCTCACGCGGGTTAAGCCGTTGAAATATGTTAAAGATTTTATCCAGATATTCCCCATTAATACCAATCCCGTTATCCTTTATTTGAACGCGCACATACTCCGCGTCCTCCCGGGCCGAAATTTGAATCTTTGGATTTACCCCCGGAAGCCGGAATTTTACCGCGTTACCTATTACATTAACAAACAGCCTTATTACCTGTTTTTCATCACCCCATACTTTTAAAAGGCTTTCTGATACAGTTATTTTAGCGCCCGCTTCATCCGCATTCTGTTTAAGAGCGGCGATAGCGCCGGCTGCAATCAAATCAAGATTCAGCATTGAATTTTTAACGGTACCGGACTGTATAGCGGCATAATCCAATAAGTCATTTATCAGGCTGTTCATCCGAAACGCGCCTTCAACGGCAAAATCCATATGCTCCTTTTGAGCGCCATCCAGTTTTTCATAAGCTTTCTTCTTCAGCAGCTGCACATGGCTTGCCACCATCCTTGCGGGCTCCTTCAAATCATGTGCCGCCACATTAGCGAATTGTTCCAGGTCCGCATTAGATTTTTTTAATTCCGCGATAGTATATTTAAGTTCTTCTTCAGCTGTTTTTCTTGCAGTAATATCGTTTATGACGCATATATAGCCAAACCTTTCGCCCCTCTTCTCCACCGGCCCTGCAGATATTGTATAAACCTTTCTTCCTGACGGCGTTTCCCTTACCGCTTCTTCTTCCATAATTTTTTCGCCTGATGCCACCCTTTTTACCAGCGAATTCTCACCCAAAAGTTCAAATATATTCTTTCCACGGGGATTGCCAAACCGCTCCATCATTTCAACCGCGTGTTTATTTGCTTCCACTACAATCCCGTCCATATCTGTCAGTATTAAACCTTCATCAATTGATTCAACAATTTTATCTGCGGCAGTTTCCGCGTTTATCTCAAAAAAACTGTATTTTTCCGCCGCATAAACTATTCCCGCGACAAATACAAGAAGGGTAATATTCACCTGAAGAGGTATATGAATGCGCAGAGCTTTTAAAACAAAACTTACTATAACCGTAACCACAAAAAACATAACAGTGCTTCCAAGTATTATTTCAGCTGATTTTCTGTAATTGCCCTGTTTGTGTTTTCTTATGAAACTTATAAGGTTTAGCATCAGTACTGCGAAAACAACCGCGCTGTAAACTATAAAAAGATACACATAAAAAGAATTTTTCCATATTCCCGTCAGGCCAAAATAAGTTCTGTCACAGCAGATAAGCATCTGTCCGGAAAAATTACCAAATTGAAAAAATGCCGTAACAAAAAACAGGGCGATATACAGAAACGAATTATTTAGAACCGCGGTTTTCTTCATCAGATGAAACAAAAAAAGGGCATAAAAAACCGGAAAAATAGCCCACGACAGCGACTGAACCCTAAGCACAAAATCGGCCGTCAGCGGGGATATGTAGGAATTATAAAGTATTGTATTTGTGCCGCTCCAGAACCACATACACAGAAAAACAGCCGCCAGCATCCAGTTTATGACCGCGTTTGGATTTTTCAGAATGACATAGACAACAAGCACTGAATAAATTAAAAAAGCCGAAAAATGCACCGCCGTCCATATATTCAAATGCGCCCCCTGCAGTTTTAAAACATAAACAGTTTATCTTATTTTGCCCCTTAAAAAAGCGCCCATCTTTTTATCGGTATTTTCTATATGCAGTACAAACCAGTTATACACCGCTATGCTTTCATTATAAATATCATCGCCTTTTATACTACCCGTGCTTAGTTCATCGTAAAGCAGCGTGATACGCTTTAGAAAGCCCAGGTGTTTTTCCTGATGTTCCTTAAAATCCGGATATATATATTTAAGCATAAACATTTCTTCTGTCCTGAAATGTTCTTCAATATAAACAGCAAGAAATTTAAGGATGCCCGCCGCGGTTTCAGGCTCTTCTTTTTTTTCAAGCGCGTCAGACAGTTCCTTTAATTTGCCGATAATCTTTCTGTGCTGCACATCCACTTCGCCTATACCCACCGACATTTCCGGTTTCCATTCAACAGCCATTTTATCGCCCCTTTATTATTCGCTTTTAAATTTTCTTTCTGTCCTGAAAGGCCCAAAAGCTATGGGGGATGTTTCCATTCCCGTAATTCTGTACTTGCCTTTTTCATCAAGCCTCACGGTAAGCCTGTGATAAAGCACTCCTTTTTCGCTTAACGCCCTGTAAAAAAGCTCAATGGTGCGCGAATTTGAATCCACCAGATAGCTGTCCGCTTTAAACCCTTCAAAACGGCCGTATTTTAGCTTTGCGGTATCAAAGGCAATTTCCAGCGCGCCTATGCCGTTGTTATTTTCAAAATTCGGGTCTGTCATGGCGTACGCGGCATCCACGTCCTGCATTTTATACAGCGTATAAAGAAAATCCCCGGCTTTTGCCCTGGCTTTTTCCGCTTCCATCATAAATATCTGCCCGCACGAAACAGTAAACATTATCAGTAATATTACCGCGATTTTTTTCATTTAGACCACCATCCGTCATTTTTTATTTTGTCCGATTTCCCGCCAAAAAGATAAACAGCGCCGCCTTCTGATATTAACCCGGCTGAATACCTTGCCGGAAACGCGTCCTTGGCCGCCTGTATCCACACCTTGCCGTTAACTGACCACCACACATCGCCGGCCGCTTTACCATCCGAAAGCTGCCCGCCCATTACCCACATCCTTCCGCCAAAAACAAAACAGGCAAAATCCGACCTTTCCCCAAACGTGGCGCTTGTTGTTACCGCCTCCCAGTCAGCGCCATTGGTTGAATTCCATACATCAGAAAATTTCTCTTTTTCCCCTTTTCCGCCTATAACCCATAATTTATTGTCAAAAACAATAAAACCGTGCGATGACCTTGTTTTAAATAATTCCCTGTCTGTTTTTTCCTTTATCCATCCTTTTTCTTTATCAAAATAATACACATCACTGCTGTATTTTTTGCCGTCAAAACCGCCGCTTAAACGGGGCTTATCCTTAAAAACAGCCGCCCTTAAACCGCGCGCCGCCGGTGCAGTATTTTCCGCGGCAAGCGCCGTAAAAGTCACGGCCCCGTATGAAATCCATGTGTCATTAAAAAACTTTTCGCCCTTGTCATCGTTATAATAACCGCCTATTACGTAAGTTTTACCACCATCCGTACAGAAAGCAAAATCTTCCCTTTCACCAAAACCTGTATTTGCAGCGGAAGTTGACCAGATTTCAAAATCAACGGTTAACGGTACATCTTTCAAATATGCATTTTCACTTTTTCCGCCTATAACAGCAATGCTGCCGCCAAGTTTTAACAGCGCATGGTTATACACCCCTTTAACCTGAACAGGCACATCTATTTCCTGCCAGTTTGCCATTCCCGGCACCGCGGTAGGCGCAGCCACAGGAGGCCTGTAAGAAGCCGCGGCGGGATTGGAACTTCCCGTGCATCCGCAAAAAATAAAAACAACAGTTACAAAGCAGTATAACAAAAATGTTTTTTTCAAAAATTACGCTCCATTTTAATTTATTTATCAAAAAATTATGCTGTCCCTGTCCCGCAGTTCATCATTTAAAACATAACCCTTTTCCCTGAAAAGTTTTAAGCACACATCCACAATTTCCGAATCATACAGAATACCTTTGTTGCGTTCTATTTCTTCAAGAGCCCTTTCAATGCCATACGCTTCATGGTAAGGACGTTCAAAAGTTATTGCCTCCACCACATCCGCTATGCTTATTATCCTGGATTCCAGAAGTATCTGCCCGTCTTTAAGCCCGTCGGGGTAACCGCTGCCGTTTATCCTTTCGTGGTGCTGAAGCACTATCTGCGCTATAGGCCACGGAAAGTCTATATTCTTAAGCACGTCAAAACCGGCCTGCGGGTGCCGTTTAATTATATCGTATTCATCGCCTGTAAGTTTAGCTTTCTTATTTAAAATAGATCCGGAAATAAATATTTTGCCTATATCATGAATAACCGCAGCTATATATATGCCGGCTATCCTGTCTTTATCAAGCCCCATTTCAGAGGCAATGGCCGCGGCCAGGTCTGCCGTACGGTTCTGATGGCCTACAGTATAAACATCCTTCTTTTCTACAAGCTTTTCCATTGCCATTATTATGCCGTTCATTATTTTACGAACAGTCCTGGCGCTGTCTTCAAGTATACGTTCAGTTTTCTTTCTTTCGCTTATATCCCTTATTACGGAAATTACCGCTTTCTTTCCCGCAAAATCTATCATATGGGCGCTTACTTCCGCCTGATAAGTTATGTGCTCCGCCCTTACTACAGTCTCAAAAATACAATGCCCGTTTTGGGCTATTTGTTGCACGGCCTTTCTGGAAATTCCGGTTGCCTCAGGCGGCATAAAATCCGAAAGCTTTTTTTTCAGAAGCTGGCCCCTGCTTAAACCTATCATCCGGCATGCCACTTCGTTTGCTTCCAGTATTCTTCCGTCTGTTTCTCCCGGCAAATATTCATGCACCGTTATTGCGTCATACGCGGATTCAAACAGCGTCTTATATTTATTAATGTTCTCAACCAGTTCGCGTTCAAGTTTCTTTCTTCTTGTTATATCCCGTATAGAGGAAATAAAACCGACAGGTTCACCCCGGTTATCTTTCATAACAGCGGAACTTAACTCAATATAAATAGCCTCCCCATTCTGTTTCTTTATGATATATTCACTTCCGCTGACAAAACCTTCTGATAGAAGTTTCTTTATATTTAAGTCAAACCTTTGTATATCTTCACTATCTAATGCTATTCTTACATTTTTTCCCACTAGCTCCGAAACTGATTGCGCACCATAAAGCTGCGCGGCGCGCTCCGAAGCATAAATCACCTGTCCGGACAGGTCCATGGTCATAACAGCATCAAGTGAAGTCATGGCCATCTTGCTGCTTATTTCCTCTGCGTTTTTCAGAGACTGCCTTAAATCCTTTATTTCCTTTTCAAGGCTTTCCTGACTGGATAGTTTTTCCCTTAAACTATTAAGTTCTTCCATAAGCTTCTTTTCGTTAAGTTTTTCGGGCAAGACAAACCTCCGGAAATGGATTGTGATACTAATTAAGCGTACAAGTTACAGGTTACAGGTTACAGGTTACAGGTTACAGGTTACAGGTTACAGGTTACAGGTTACAGGTTACAGGTTAAAGGTTAAAGCTACAAACTAACAGCTGACAGCTGTAACCTGATAATTGTAAGTTGTAATCTGCTACTTTATTTTAAACACCTTTTTCCATTCAGGAAACCTTGGGAAAAAAATAACAAATAAAAGGGCAGAAACAGCAAGCAGCCCGTAAAAATCCTGTTTGGTGCCGGCCGAAAAATATAAAACAAGCCCCAGCGCGGCGGGTACCTGACATATCATAAGCACCGACACGGAAGATATGTAAAGCGATGAAATCGCCTGGCTTCCGCCAAGCGATGCCTTCCTTAAAAAATACTTCTTGATATACAGGCATATTATATAAACCACAACACTTAAAACAAGAAATATTTTCTTTAACATTACCGGATCAAAATCCACTATCGTCTTTCCCGCTATTTCCGGCCTGCGGGAAATAAATTCCACTATCCCCGCATAAAAAAACAGGCTTGCAAACAGAATATAACCTACAACCTTTGCCGTTTTGTATATCTTTTCAAGCGCTTCGTTTTGTTCCATCATCTCACCCTATTGTAACGTAGTTTCTTCCCGAATTTTTACTTTCATACATAAACCTGTCAGCCCTTTTTACAAGCTGTTCCATGGATTCTCCCCTTTTCGCAACTGTTGCACCTATGGAAATTGTTACAGCCACTGTCCCGTCAGATGTATTCAACGAGGACTGCGACACAAGCGACCTTAACTTTTCCGCTATCGCATAAAGCGTTTTATTGTCCGCGTCCGAAATAACCGCTACAAACTCTTCGCCGCCCCACCTGCCTATAAAGTCTTCAGTCCTTAAATTGGCCGCAAGTGTTTTTGCCACCATTTTTAGAACATCATCACCTGCGTCATGGCCATACTTATCATTAACATCCTTAAATTTATCTATATCCATAAAGAGCAGCCCAAAATCCCTGGCCCATGCATATCTTTCAATTTCCGCAAGTTTGGCGCCTATCTTAATTTCCGAATACCTTCTGTTGCCTATCCCTGTAAGTTCATCAATAAAAGCAAGTTTTTCAAGTTTTTCTATCTGCATAAACGCGCTCATTTTGGATGAGTTATCGCTGAAGATTTCCACAGCGCCTGCCACTTCACCGTTATCAGTAAAAATCGGTGATATCCGGGTTAAAACAGGTATCCTGTGACCGTCTTTGTGCTTTAAATATATGGCCTCTTCCACAAGGCGCCTTTCCTTCATCGCCCTTATCGCAGGGCATGTTTCACTTCCGCAAAGCGGTTCGCCTTTAACATTTGTATGCACAAGTTTACGGTCCCAGCAGTGCGTCCCTATAATTTCCTGCGCTGTGTAGCCCGTAAGTTTTTCCGCGGCCTTATTCCAATATGATATTTTTCTTTCGGCATCGCAGAAATAAACAGAATCATAGAGGCTGTCCAGTATCTTCTTAAAAAAGTCCTTCTGATACTCCACTTTTTACCAGCTCCTTAAAACAGCGTGCGCGGCACCTGCCGCAAAAAACAACATTTACGGATAATATATTATAATTTATCCCCCAATTACTGTCAAACACGATAATAGGCAAAATTTACCGCCGCGGTTTAATTTAGAATATCTTTATGATTTAACTTTATGCGATTCAGGGGGATTTTCAGGTTGAAATCTTTAATTCAGGTCTTTTACGGGTCCGGGCAGGTAATTCTATATGGCCCTTTTATCCGACTTTGACAGCCAGTAATCTTCTATATATTTTGCTATCTGTATATAATTTTCTATATCCATTTCTTTGGTGATATAAAAATTAGCTTTTAAAGCATATGCTTTATCAATGTCATTTTTAAGGCTTGAAGATGAAAGTATGATAACAGGGATACCGGAAAGATTTTCATCATTTTTAATCTCTTTTAAGACTTCAAAACCGTCTTTTTTTGGTATTTTAAGGTCTAAAAGCACCACATCCGGCCTTAAACTTTCGGTGTATCCGCCGGTTCTTTTTAATATATTGACGGCCTGTTCACCGTCAGTTGCAACGCTGATGTTGCACTTTATGGTTAATTCCTTGAAGCATTCTTCAATGAGTTTAATATCTGCCCTGTTATCTTCAACAAGTAAAATATCAACAGTTTTCATTTCTGCAGCGGACATTTCCCCATCTCCCGTATATTTTTTTATTTCCCAATATTATTTATATCACCCAAAAAGGCGCATATCAAGAAAACTAAACGTTTATTTTTTTTATTTTTTCCAGCAGCATAACAGCTTCATTAAGTGTTTTTTCAATTCCGTCGCGTTCTTCGCCGCCTCTGCTGTGCTTTTCCAGCGCTTCTTTCAGAGCTTTTTCCACCGGTATTATACCCTCAGCCAGGTTCCGTATTTCAGACTCCCTGCGGCGGTCCTGTTCCTGAAGCTTTTCGTAGCTTTCTTTAAGTTTGCGGTCATTTTCTTCCATTTCACTTATAAGCTTGTTTCTTTCTATGGCGTGAAGTATGGCGCGTTTTAAAAGTTCGCTGTCTGTCCTGCCTTTAACAAGATAATCCTGCGCGCCTTCTTTAAGCGACTTAATTGCCAGCATTTCATCATCCATTCCGGTAAGAACAACCACAGGCACTTCTTTAACTTTATCTTTCACCCTGTTAAGCGTGTATATGCCGTTGCTGTCCGGCAGGGTAAGGTCAAGAAGTACAATGTCCGGCTTCACTTTATCCAGCGCCTGAAGCCCGCTTAAAAGCGTGGATGCAACTTCAAGATAAAAAGGTGAATTTCTAACTTCTGAAAGTATTTCCCAGATAAGCCTTACATCGCCCTGATTATCCTCTATAAGCAGTACTTTTATATGCTTTTTATTCACAGAAACCGCCCTTATTTTTTACCGTTTATATAAAAACAAATAATTAAAAATATTTCAATGCGCTTTAACATCATCGCGTTTTCCAAAAGAAAGCCAAAAATTATCAATTCCCTTTACCGCGTCTATAAGGTTATCCAACCCCGCGGGTTTCGTAATATAACAGTTAGCCGACAATTCGTAAGACCTTACAATATCACTTTCTGAATCCGAAGTGGAAAGCACCACTATCGGTATTAAACTTGCGGCCTTGCTTTGTTTTATTTCACTTAAAACTTCCAGCCCGCTTTTCCTTGGCAGGTTAAGGTCAAGAATTACAATGTCAAAACCCGTATCATTATCCCTTAACAGTATGTCCGTGGCTTCCACCCCGTCCCTTGCGCTTACAATGCTGCAGTCGGGGTCAAACCCCTTAAAAATTTCCCTTATCAGTCGTAATTCCGCCGGATTATCCTCCACAAGAAGAATCCTTGGGTTTTTATTGCCGCTAATTACGTTCATAACACGCCGCCTTACCCGAAAAACACATAACAAAATTAAACTTTTCAATCCATATTTTTTTTAGCAGCGTAATACCGGGTAAAATTGAAAATTTAAACAACCTGCATTCCCACATAAGCCGCCCCCTTAGTTGCGGGAAATCAAACAATTACAATTAAATTATATATGAAAAAGAAAAAAAAGTATATTACAAAAAAAAGATGATTTTTCAAGCGCAGGACTGCATTTTATTACCAATTGCCGACAGCCCCGCCGCCGTAACCCTTTTTTTCACTGTCCACGGGCTGTTTAACAAACTGTTTTTTTGTCTTGTTTTTTCCCAACATGAAACTGATACCGGCAAGCGCAAATAAAAGCGCAGCACCGCCAATCAATATGAAAACTAAAAATTCAGGGCCTTTTGTTTTACCATGGGATGAAAACGATTCTGTCATGGCTTTTGCGCCTTCATAAATACCGGCGCTATAATCCCCGGCTTTAAAATAAGGCACAATTACATTATTTATAATTTCCTGAAACTTTTTTTCTCCGCTTTCAGCCAGCGTCTGCCCCAGTTCCACTTTTAACCGCCTGTCGTTAACCGCCACCAGCATAAGTATCCCGCCCTGTTCCAGCTTCCACTCGCTAAGCGCGTTTGCAGCAAGGATGTCAACCCCTTCTTTTCCTGCCGTGTAATCGGACGCGGAACCTATAGTAAGAATTGAAGCTTCAATTCCGGTTCTTTTTTCAAACCGTTTTAAAAGCAGCATAATTTCACCGGCGTTTTTGTCATTTATCACAGACGCATAGTCGTTAATATACCTGCTTTTTCTGTACGGAACAGAGTCTGACGAAAACAATGCGGTTGAAAAAATAATAAAAATTATAAAGGCAACAGCTATCCTCAATCTCATTGCGCCGCCTCATTTATGGAAATTGCCGGAAAAAAATCAGCTAACATGCTGCCCGTAAGATTAACCGCTGCAGTCAACCCTATTGAAAACTGGCCTTCTTTCAGTTTTCCGGTCACAGAATCACTTACATGTTTCCAAAAACCTTCCGGAACTTTCCCATTTATTCCGTCATCGGCAAATACCACAAACTTTCTATCAGCAGTTGATATATAAAGAAGCACACAGTTTTTATCCGTTGAATTATTAAGGCTGTAGGTTTCAAATACAGCCCTTGCCCTTTCAAACGGATCCCTTCCGGCTTTTTTTTCTATATGCACGCGTATTCTGCCGGTTGTGCGGCTTTCAGCAGTATTAATACCTGCCTGAAGCATAATTTTTTCCTGCTCTGTAAGTATATTTTCGGGTGTGACTTTCACTTTATATTTTACCTTCCGCTTCCATGCCAAGCCTTTTAAAAAACAGCATCATAAAAGCATGGCGTTCTTTTGCAAGTTTTTTGCCTTCCCTCGTAAACATTCTGCCCCTTACGTACCTTAATTTTACCATATATTCCCTGTACGCTGTATCATCCTGTGTGTATGGTTTTGTCTTTAAAATATCAGCCCCGGGATTATGCAGCTTTGCCCCCACTTCACCGGCAAATAAAAATGCCCGTCCTATTCCTACCGCGCCTATGGAATCCAGTTTATCCGCGTCAAACAGCACCATTGCCTCTTTTGTCGCGGGCCTTCTTTGGGACCTGAACCTGTGGCACTCTATGCAGTGCTTTACAGATTCAACAAAACCGGCTTTAAATCCATTCCTTAATAATATCCGCGAAGCCTTTTTCGCCCCAAGCAGCGCATGGTCTTTTTTGCCGCCGCTTTTATCTTCTTCATGGCGGGATATATCATGAAGCACCGCGGCATATTTAACAATTTTTATATCTGCTTTTTCTTTTTTTGCCAGATGAACAGCAAGCCGCAGCACTCTTTGTGTGTGTTCCCAATCGTGTGACCCGCGTGATTTTTTTAAGACCTGTTCCGCGCCTGCGCTTATTTTTTCAAACATTACATCCAACATACACCCCTGTACATATCACATATTATGCTTTAAAAACCTATTTATCACTCCAGCTGACTGCATATTCCGTAACCGCATCGCCTTTTGTCTTTGCCTTTACTATTTCCACATTAATATCCGTTACCCCGCAGATTTCAAGGCCTTTATGCATCCAGCCGCCTATCCTGCTTTCCACAACAGGGCATATATCAGCAAATTCCACTATTCTTAATACCGATGAATTATCCCCCGTAACTTCCGACTGCATTACACTTGGCTTATAATAAGTGGAAAAAATTGAACTTGCCTTATTTATAATAAACTTTGCCGAACCCATCTTGACAAACAGCCTGTAGATGCCCTTTAAACCATAGTCAGCGCTGAACATTCCCGAATCCCACGCGCCTTTTTTTACATCCCCGCTGTAAAAAAGTTCGCCAATCTTCTTTGTGGGTTTCCTTAACGCATCTTCAATAGGATACCAGTTATTTGTAAGAATCGCGCTCTCGTATACTTTTTTTGCCTGCGGGTCAAGGCTTGATATCCACTTGTTCATATTCTGTTCCCCAAAAGCCGCTTTTACAAATTCCCTGGTGGAAATAACAGCCGTTCCTTTTACTTCCATTTCACCCTCCCGTTTAATATTATTTCAGCAATAATCCCGGTTATTTTCTATAACATTACTCTCGCCAGGCTTTAGTTTATCTTCACAAGCTCCAGTTCAAAAGTAAGGTCCTTACCCGCAAGCGGATGATTTGCGTCCAGCTTAACTTCATTGCCTGACACTTCCATTATTATTACCTGAAACACCTGGCCTTCGGGGCTGACCATCTGAAGTTCCTGCCCTGCTTTTGGCTCCATTCCCTCGGGAAGATTTTCTTTGCCTATTGAAAACACAGCTTCATCGCTGTATTCCCCGTAAGCCTGCGCGCAGGGTATTACAATTGTCTTTTTTTCCCCGGCAGAAAGGCCCAGTACTCCATTTTCAAAACCCGGTATCACCTGGCCTGTGCCTATTGTAAATTCCAGCGGCTCTTTTCCTTCGGAAGAATCAAATACTTTTCCGTCCTTTAAACTGCCTTTATAGTGTACTTTAACTTTATCTCCGTTTTTTGCCGCAGCCATTATTACCTCCGGTTTTTTATTTCAGTTCCGCCAGAAAATCCTTTGCTTTTTCAAGGCTGTCCATGGCGACCAAATTTTTTCTTCTTGTAAACATAAGGACAGCGTCATAAAGGACTTTTTTTATGCCTTCCAGCCCCACTACAGCCGTCATTTTTATAAACGGTTTATTGCCCGCCGCAAAATCCTTAAAAGCAGCTGCTATTTCTTTATTATACATACTTCCCGAAATATCCAGCAGCCCCAGCACGCTTTCCGGCGGCTGATTGCGTATAAGCGCTTCCGCCTGCTTCATAGTACTCATTACTTCTTCCTGATTGCTGTTTGAAAAATCCATATGAACAATCTTCTTCCCTTTATGATTTATAATTGAACATCCAGCCATGTATTCCTCCTGAAATATTTTTTAGCATTCTACCATTTACCGGCAGCAAATTCCATTCTGTTTTTTTTATTATATTGTGAAATTTATAACTTGCTTATCTTACACATTTTACCGCGGCTTCATCTTCTTCGCCGACGCTTAAGCTTATCTCTTCACCTGTATTTTCGCCTATATACTGCTGCGCCGCAGTTATCATTATAGGAAAAAACTTTCTTAATTCTTTTGTACCGCCATGATTGCTTATTGACGTTTTCCACAGCTGCTTAAGTTTTTTATTTTCCTGTTTTAATTTAAGGTCATACGCATCAAGAATTATGTATTTTGGGTATGTGGTATACACGTCCGTCCTTTCCTGGTACCCGGTAATGCCGTAATCCGGCGTATACGAAGTGCTGGATATGTACTTTGTAGAGCCGTCCTCTTCCTTTATTATATTGGCTATTGTCGTGGTCTCGCCGCCGGTCTGCCCCCACACCGGAGTGGTATATGAATATACATGCCTTTCCGCTTCTCCCACGCCGTATGACATGTATATTTCTAAATCCGCTTTACCTATACTGTCCACCGCAGTATATCCTTTTTTTTCAAGAGCTGCAGCCACATAACAGGCATATTCCATAAACTGCAGGTCGCTTGCGTCTATATTTTTATTGCCGGAGACTATTACAAAATTTTTGCCTGTAATAGCACTCCTGTCATTTATGGAATCCACATTCACTATATAACGCCTGGAACAGCCTGATAAAAAAAACACAACCACAACAAGAAACAACAGTACTGCTTTGCCGATACGCATATACTCACCTCCATATTTAATTCCATTTAACTATACCATACGATAATAAGCGGCGCAATAAGTCTTGACGTAGTAGCACAAATGTGCTAATTTAGAAATAAGCAGAAGCGGATTAAGCAATTAAGCTATAGCGAAGAAATAAGCATAAGCGGATTAAGTTGCCCTGCTTATAGCTTAACGCTCTATGTTTCAATCTTTCGCTTATGCTTAACTGCTTATAGCTTAATTCGCTATGTTTTACTTAACTGCTTATAGCTTAACGCTCTATGTTTCAATCTTTCGCTTATGCTTAATTGCTTATAGCTTAATTCGCTATCTTTTGGAGGTTATCATTATGCACAGAAGCACAAAAAAAGTACTGGAAATAATAACAGACAGTTTAACAGACAGCAGCACGCCCCCTACCCTGCGGGAGATTGCAAAAAAAGCGGGTTTTTCATCCACCTGGCCGGTGCGCTACCACCTTAAAAAACTGGCGGAAGAGGGATTTATAAAGATGAAAAAGAACCTGTCGCGCTCTATAGAACTGGTGTCAGTTCAGACCGGTATTCCCCTTCTGGGAAAGATAAGCGCGGGTCTTCCCATTTACGCGGCGGAAAATGTGGAACGGCACATTCACAGCGTTGTGGATATTTTCGGGGTAAAAGACATGTTTGCCCTGTCAGTAAAAGGCGACAGCATGATAAACGCCGGCATACTTGACGGCGATATTGTTTTTGTACGAAAACAGCCGTCCGCGGACGAAGGTGAAATTGTAGCCGCGCTTATAGGCGAAGAAGCCACGGTAAAACGCTTCTACAAATCCAAAGACGGCGTGAAACTTGTGGCAGAAAACCCCAACTACAAACCGATATTATCAAAAGAAGCTGTGGTCATGGGAAAAGTGGTCGGCGTAATGAGGAAATGCTGATGTCCGCCGAAAAAATAAACGAGAAAGTAAAAGCCGGCGTGGTCTTTGGCACAACCGGCCCCGTGCCGCGCTGGTTTACATGGCGCAAGAAAAAGATACTTATAAATTCCGTAAATTACAACTGGAAAAGCACGGACGGCAAAGCCGTGCTTCTGCACTTTGCGGTAACTGCAGATTCCGGCAGCTATGAACTTTCTTTCAACCGCGATTCCATGGAATGGAAACTGATGAAGTCAGAGATTTTATGAGCCTTTCACCATCCGCGGCGCGCACCATAATGCTGGTGGACATGAACGCCTATTTCGCCTCTGTGGAACAACAGTGCAACCCGGCTTTGCGCGGAAAACCTGTGGCGGTCTGCGGCGAAGGGCGCACGGTAATAGTCACAGCTTCATACGAAGCGCGCGCTTTTGGCGTAAAGACAGGCATGACCCTTCCCGAAGCACGGCAGATATGCCCCGGCCTTATCCCCGTGCAGGGCGACCTTGATAAATATATTGAAACCTCCCTTCGCATACACAAAATACTTCTTGATTACACGGATATGGTGGAAGTCTTTTCCATTGACGAATGTTTCATGGATGTCACAGCCACGCACCGCCTTTTTGGCGGCGCAGTTAACATAGCGCGCGAAATAAAAGACAGGATAAAAAAAGAGTTTGGACTGTTATGTTCCGTGGGAATAGGGCCTAACCGCGTAGTATCCAAAATAGCCGGCAAGATGCACAAACCGGACGGGCTGACAGTAATGAACAAAGAAGACATTTACGGTATATTCAAAAATATGCCCGTTGAAAAACTTCAGGGCGTGGGCATAGGCCCGCGCGTGGCCGAGAAACTTTATTTTATAGGAATAAAAACAGCCGCCGAACTTGGCGGCGCGCCTGTGCAGCTTTTAAAGTCGCACTTCGGGATACTTGGCAGGATATATAAAGCCATAGGCATGGGGCTTGACGATACCCCCGTGGCAAAATACGGCGATGAAAAACCGGTGAAATCAGTCGGACACAGCCACACCCTTGCGGCAGACACAACGGATATTAACGTGATATATTCATACCTTTTAATGCTGTGCGAAAAAACCGGTTTCCGCCTTCGCGGATACAAGCTTACCGCGCGGACTGCCGCTGTTTATGTAAGGTTTTCAGACTTTACCGGCTTTTCACAAAGAAAGACCTTTAAACATTACTTTGATTCCGGCGAAGAAATTTTTAAATGCGCGAAAGAAATATTTGATTCCCTTCTGCCTTTACAAAAAGAGGTCCGCCTGCTTGGAATAAGCGTGGGCAATTTATCTGCCGCCGCAGGCCAGTCATTTTTATTTGAAAACGATGAAAAAAAAAGGCAGTTAACCTGCGCGGTGGACGAAATAAACAAAAAACACGGCGACTTCACGGTAAAACCCGCTTTATTGATTACCGCGGAAAAGTTCGGTATACTTGAAAGGTGCGGGATAATAAGTACAAGGATATGGAAGAAATAGATGGATGCTTGGATGGTTAGAGGCTTGGAGGCTTGGAGGCTTGGACGGTTAGAGGCTTGGCAGGCGTAGGCTTGGCAGTTTGTTGGATTTTACTAAGCATCCAACCATCCAAGCGTCCAAGCATCTGAATTAATAAATATCCGGGGGCAATATGGCATTGAGCAATATAAAGATAGGGACATCCGGTTTTTCTTTTCCGGACTGGAGAAAAGGCGTAATTTATCCGCAGGGCCTGTCCCAAAAAGAAGAGCTTTTATACTACAGTAAAGAGCTTGAATTTGACACGCTGGAGATTAACGCGTCTTACTACACCATAATGGCTGAAAAAACTATTGCCGCAATAGAACAGAAAACACCGGATAATTTTGAATTTGTTGTCAAAGGGTACAGGGGTTTTACCCATGACCCTTTTGATACACGGCTGGGCGCCAAAAAACCGTCCATACAGAAAGCTTTTCTCGACATTGAAAAATTCATATCTTCCCTTTCCCCGCTGCGCGAAGCGGAAAAACTTGGATGCGTACTGCTTCAGTTTCCCGTGTTTTTTAACCCGTCCGCAGAATCATTTGAATATATCTGCAGCTGCAGGAAAGCTTTTAAGGAAATTCCGCTTGTCATAGAATTCAGAAACAAGTCCTGGGCCAAAGATGATACCTTTGATTTTTTAAGGGGCAATGACCTTGGCTACTGCGCGGTGGACGAACCCAAACAGCCCCGTCTGATGCCTTTTATTAACGAGATAACTTCCGGTACGGCTTATTTCCGCCTGCACGGCAGAAGCGATAAATGGTTTAACGCGCCAATGGAAGAAAGGTATAATTACCTGTATTCGGATGATGAACTTTCGGATTTTATTCCGGAAATAAAAAAAATGGCGTCAAACGCCGTAAAAACATATATCTTTTTTAATAACTGCCACGCGGGCTCCGCGGTAAAAAACGCGCAGAGATTAAAACAACTGCTAAAAAAGCAGGGAGTGTTGTTTTAACTAACCTACAAACAGGCTTTTCGTGGAAAACTGCGGGTCGCTTGTAAGGTTAACACCAAGCCTTTTTAAACCTGCTTCATCACCGGGTGTCGGCAGGTGCGATATGTGAACTTCACACCCCCTTAATTCCGTCAACTTTTCCATTGCGGCTTTGGCTGTTGGGTTTGTAGCAGCGCTTATGCTTAACGCTATAAGGGTTTCGTCAAGATCAAGGCTTACTGTTTTTTTCTTAAGTATATCTTTCTTAAAAGCGCTTATGGACTCTGTAATAAAGGGCGCCAGTACGTGTATTTTATCCGGAATTTCCGCCATTTGTTTTATGGCGTTTAAAATCACGCTTGAAGCCGCATGCATTGTCGGGGAATTCTTGCCCGCTATAATTGTTCCGTCTTTTAACTCTATTGCCGCTCCGCAGTAGATTCCTTCATTGCCCTTGTTTTTCTTTTCGCCGTCCTGCGATGCCTGCCTTGCCGGCATTACCACACTTCTGTCTTCAGGTTTAACATCAAGTTCTTCCATCAAAAGTTCCGCGCGTTCCACCGCGTCTTTATCTGTCAGTCCCATCATATATTCGCACTTACACCTGAAATAACGCCTTATCACTTCCTGCTTTGCGGCTTCCTGCGTTACCGCATCATCAACAATACCAAAACCCGCCCTGTTCACACCCATGTCCGTGGGCGACTTATAAACATCTTTTTCATCCATTATTTTTTTCAGTATTCTTCTTATAACAGGAAAACATTCCACGTCGCGGTTGTAATTAACCGCGGTTTCTTTATACGCTTCAAGGTGAAAAGGGTCAATAAGGTTAAAATCTTTTATGTCTATTGTCGCGGCTTCGTACGCCACATTCACCGGGTGCTTTAAAGGCAGGTTCCATATCGGGAAAGTCTCAAACTTTGAATAAGCGGATTTAATTCCGCGCACGTGGTCGTGGTATAACTGCGAAAGGCATGTTGCAAGTTTTCCGCTGTTGGGTCCCGGGCCGGTTACAACTATCAGTTTCTTGTCCGTTTCTATATAATCATTTGCGCCGTAGCCTTCATCGCTTACAATAAGATCCACATCGGTAGGGTATCCCTTTGTGAATTTATGGGTGTAGACTTTTACCCCCATCCTTTCCAGCTTGTTTTTAAACTGCTGGGCAGATACCTGTCCTTCAAACCTTGTTATTACAACACCCAGCACATCAAGCTGGCGTTCCCTTAAATCATCTATAAGTTTTAACACATCCATATCATAGGTAATTCCGAAATCCGCGCGCATCTTTTTCACTTCAATGGCGCCGGCGTAAATTGCTATAAGGATGCCCGCTTTATCCTTCATTTTTTGCAGCAGCCTAAGTTTGACATTAGGGTCATACCCCGGAAGCACGCGCGCGGCGTGATAATCAAACATAAGTTTTCCGCCGAATTCAAGGTAAAGCTTCTGCGATTTATTAACCCGCTCAAGTATGAAAGAAGTCTGTTCGTTTAAATACTTTTCATTATCAAATCCATTTTTTAATACCATAGCTTCTCCTGCAGAAGTTTATGTATTTTTTTCATTTGGTTCATTATAGTATAACGGCTTTAAAAGTTTTTCAAGGGTAATATTCGTTGACGCGGCAGTTTATTCATCCGTGGATTTGTTATTTCAGTACGCGCGGGAGCACGCCCCTTAACTTAAAAATCAATTCACCCATAAACCGAATAATTAATCCTGTTCTTCCCCCCGTGCTTTGCGTCATACATAAGGTCGTCGGACTTTTTTATAACATCATCAACAGTACGCGCCGCCTTTAAAAAAGTAACAACGCCAAAACTGAAAGTAATAAAATTATACTTCTTTTTCATTTCATCATTCAGCACCCTGTATATTTTCCCGGTAATTTTTTTTGCCTTTGAAGGCCCCGCTTCTATCAGAAGGATGCCAAACTCGTCTCCGCCAAGCCTTGCCACCATATCAGTGGGCCTTATATGCTTTCTTATAATATGGGCTATATCTACAAGCAGCATATCCCCGGCTTTGTGTCCATGCATGTCATTAACCGATTTAAAGTTATCCACGTCAAGATATACTATAGTAAAAGGTTCTTTATATCTTCTTAAGCGCTTTAATTCCATCTCCACATATTTAAAAAAACCCCTGCTGTTGGAAATTTTCGTCAAAAAATCCTCATTTGCCAGCTTAATTTCCATTTCAAGGAAGTTTCTTACCGTATTAACAAGTACAGAAAAAGCCATAAAAATTATTATCCTTGCAAAGGAGTTAATATAAGGTATAAACGGCTGCGAATAGCTTCTGCCCGCGAATAAATCGCCTATAAACCAAACAAAGGCGGCAAAAACAGATATTACAATTCCTGTGCTTTTTCTACCAAACCACGCCGCGGCCATAACAGGAAGGATATACAAAATGGAAAAGGTGAATTCATATTCTACAAAAACCCCAAACCACCCCAGCAATATACAAAAAACCATACAGATACTGATTAAAATTCCTGTATTTACATTCTTTAACCACTTTTCTAAATCCGTATTTTTAGCCATTTAAAACACCTCTAAGCTAATTATAGCAGTAATTATTGTTTCAGACTTAAAAAAGAAAAACCCGGCATCTGTTATCAGTGCCGGGTTTTAAATATTTACAAAATTTATTTGTATTATATAATCAGACCCTTTTTTCCACAGGGGTATATTCAAGTTTTATATCGCCGGTATATACGGCGCGCGGCCTGAAAAGCCGGTTATTCGGCAGATATTCCAGTATCCTTGCTGTCCATCCCGAAATTCTTGAGGCCGCAAATATAGGCGTAAACATTGCGGTTTCAATACCCATTGCCTTGTATATAAGCCCTGAATAAAAATCCACATTCGGGAATATCTTTTTTTCTTTCCCAAGTTCCCTGACTATTATACTGTCAAGCATTGTGGCTGTGTCAACAAGGGGTTTAATCTCCGGCCTTTTTTCCACCATAAACCGTACAAGCGGCCCAAATACCCTGGCGCGCGGGTCATAAGCTTTATATACCCTGTGCCCAAAACCCATAACCTTTCTCTTTGACTCCCTTACCTTTTTAAACCACTCTTCGGCATTTTCCGGCCCGCCTATTTCTTCAAGGTCGTACAATACCTTTTCATTGGCGCCGCCGTGCAGCGAACCTTTTAAACTTGTAATTGCCGCGACAATTGAACTATACATGTCGGTCAGCGTGGAATTGGCAACCATACCCGTAAATGTGGAAGCGTTCATCCCATGGTCAGCGTGAAGTATAAGGGCTACATCCATAATTTTTTCCGCCACTTCATCAGGCCTTTTTCCTGTCATCATATATAGAAAGTTCGCGGCATGGCTTAAATTAGGGTCCTGCTTAACGGGCTTTTTGCCTGCCCTTATTCGTGCTATCACAGCCACAAGCGAAGAAACCTGCGCTATCAGCTTTATTGATATTTCCTGCTGATTTGCGGCAGAAATATCTTCTGTCTTTTCATCTATCGCGCCAAGCATGCCGACCGCCATATACAGGCTTATCATCGGGTGTGTGTTTATGTTTGTAGTAAGGCGCAGCGCGTCAAAAACCTCATATGGAAGCTCCCTGTACGAAACTAATCTATTCTTAAAATCATTTAGTTCCTGCTTATTTGGAAGCTTGCCGTAAAGTAAAAGATATGACGTCTCTTCAAACGTGGAACTGTCCGAAAGCTGAAAGCAGTCATACCCTCTGTAAACAAGGTGCCCATTAACTCCGTCAACATAACCCACTTTACTTTCACACGCAATTGCACCTTCAAGCCCTTTGTTGATGGACGCCGAAATAGGCCACTCAACCGAAGAAGCTATTACAGCACCAACCTCGCTCTGGTTTTCTGTGGCTACAAGTTTGGCCGCTTCCCTGATGGTTTCTTTAATTCTTGCTACACTCATTTTTGTACCTCCTTGCCATTTTTGTCACATAAACCATAATAAAGACTTAGCTGCAATGTGTCAACAAAAACCGAGTATTTATTTCCCGGGTTTTCGTAAGTTTTCGCAGGCCGATATAAACAAAAAATGCCATGGGCTTTTAACCCATGGCATTTTAATGTATTAAAGATTTATTCTTTTGTTATAAACTTATAGGCAATTCCGCCTAAAACTCCGCCCACTATCGGGGCTAACCAGAACATCCAAAGCTGCTGAATTGCCCAGCCGCCCACAAAAAGCGCCTGGCTTGTGCTTCTTGCCGGGTTAACCGATGTGTTTGTAACAGGAATGCTTATAAGGTGAATAAGCGTAAGGCCCAAACCGATAGCTATTGGCGCAAACCCTGCAGGCGCTTTTTTATCCGTGGCGCCCATTATGATAAACAGGAACATAAATGTCATTGCTATTTCTGTTACCATAGCGGCTGAAAGCGAATAACCGCCGGGTGAATGTGCGCCAAATCCGTTTGCCGCAAAACCGCCTGCCTGCGCATTAAATGCCGGAATTCCGCTTGCAATGATAAAAAGGATACCCGCGCCTGCTATACCGCCCAATACCTGTGCCAGCATATAACCCGGAACTTCTTTTCCGGGAAAACGCCCGCCTGCCCAAAGCCCCGCGGTAACTGCCGGATTTAAGTGGCATCCGGAAATATGCCCTATTGCAAAAGCCATGGTAAGTACAGTCAAACCAAACGCAAGTGAAACACCCAAAAGCCCAATTCCTACATTAGGAAAAGCTGCTGCCAATACTGCACTGCCGCACCCTCCCAGTACAAGCCAGAACGTCCCTACAAATTCCGCTGCTAATTTCTTCATTAATTACCTCCCAAAATATTTTTTGATTACACTTGTTTTATTTGAATTACATTTCCGGAAGCTTATAAACTACATATGCCTGCCGTCACAAAAAGGCTTGTTCTTGGATTTTCCGCAGCGGCATAATGTGACGCGGTTTCTTATCTCGTATGTTTTACCTTCGGCTGACTCTATTGGAATACCGCCTTTAACCCAAAGCGGCCCGCTTACATCCGCCTGCGGGTCTTCGGTGGCGCTGATATGAGGTTTAAAGTCAGGTTCTATCGGCTTTCCTGTCTTTTTGTCATAAGCCACAAGCCTGCCCGCGGAACAATTGCACGCCTGTTCAATGGCTATTTTTTTTGATTCAGGATCATTGGACTTTTTAGTTAAATGCCACGTGCCGCCTTTTGGGTGGCAAAAACGCGCAGACGCGCAGAACACTTCCGCGTCTTTCAAATCCAAATCCGGGCCTTTATAAGTTTTTGCCATTTCTTCAAAAGTCTTAAACTCAGCGGTCTCTTTACCGTTAAACTTTTTTTCGTTATGAGCCCCGTCACAGAAAGGCGGATTCTTGGTATGCCCACACCGGCATAAAGAGTAGTTTTCTTTCGTTTTATAATCTTCCTTTTTTATCCAGAATTCCGGCTCATCAGACTCCCCAATTTCCGCGATACTTTTATCCAAAGGAATATTCCCAGATACCAGATAAGGCCCATCTTTACACACCTTAATTTTTTTCATCCATTCCTCCGCAAAACACTAAGTAATAATTTATATATATTTTACCACCGCTGAATTACAGAGGCAAAGAGAAAATAATGGGGGAGTACAGATTATCACTTATTGCATTTTAACGCTTTCTTTATAACCGGAGCAACCTTTTTGCCATTTATCCCTTTACATTTACAATAATCTGAATTTATCCAATCAGAAAGCAATTTTGTACCTTTGCTCGAGTTGCAGGAAGCACAGCACAAAGCAATATTGTCAGGTGTAATAATACTTGCATCATTTATAATGTGTTCCCAAGTTGACAGATTTTTTCTGGAAGCGTCCCTATTATTGGATGCTAATTTAACTCCACAATACACACAATATTTGTCCCGTTCCCGAACTGTAGTCTCTAAGGACTTTGGAATTCCCCATCTATTACTCATTTTCAACCACCATTTATTTTCCTCTAAGCGCCGTGATAATTATCGCTCATTAAATGTCTTTTCTTTGATTTGAAAACTTTATCTTTAATTCGTTCCAAAATCGTTTTATTTAAAGGATCTCTACCTGTCTTTGACCTGAGTTTATATACTTTCCCATTAAACTTCCATAGTTCTTTTCTTACCCACTGTTTTTCCAGCTCAATGCGCTGATACCTGCCATCCTTATAATAGTAATCATAATGCGCGCATTGTTTAATTATTATAATATCTTTCAGCGTTTTTTTCCTGCAGTCCGAATATTGAATTTCGCCGTTAATTACATATCCCTCACCGTCATTACCCATGCTATTAGCAGGAACAGAGACGTATGTGTCAATAACCTTGATTATTTCATTTTTTGAATTAATATTGAAAATAATCAATTTTTCTACACTATCTCCTGCCGCCCAACCCTCATTTATTCTCATAACAATTTGAGTTCCTTCGCCACATCCAAGGTCAGCAATTTCAAATTCTGCCATTCCCCTTGATGCTTCACGCAGCGAAGAAATAGGTTTATTATCCCGTCCTAATAATATCACTCCATTTTCCAACCAGTTACTTCCGGGATCTCGCAAAGAAAACACTATCACAAATTTAGCATCCCGATTATATATGTTACTAATGACTTTAAGTTCTTTAAAAACAATTTTTTTCTTCCCGGAAAAAATATTTCCCAAAGTTACTGTATTCGATATTGCATCAGGATAGACATCTGTAATTATTTTCTCTATTTGCTTCTGATTCAATTCGGTTATATTTACCCGCTTTGCGGAGTCTTCTTCCGAAGCATTTTTAGGCATTGCCGTATCTGCAAAAAGGCCTGTATATAATCCAAGCAGCGTTAAAATAAACATTATTTTTTTCACATTCCCTCCGCTGAAGACATTTTAGCATTTAAGTGTACATTTTCAAGAGCGATTAAACACGCACGGACTCGGTCACCTCGCCGCTACCTGCGGCTCATCGACCTACCCTCCGGGCACTATAGCCCTCATCTGCCTGTCGCGCGCTCTCGCGCTTTTCGTCCGCAGGACGCGGCAAATTCCATTTTAGTCCTGCGCGAAAAATTCATATAAAATACAATTCCCGCACTTTCCTTATGTCAGGGGAGGTTGAAGACCTGCAAAATTCGTGAAAATGATACGCACTTGAATTCACTTTTTATAACCTGTTTTATTTAGTATTAACATCAACAATTCTTACATATCCATCTTCGCACCCTGCAACAACACTCTTGCCATCAGGTGCAAACTTTACAGAAAATATATAATTATCATCTATTTGAAAATTACTCAACATCGTTCCGTCTAACATATACCATAAACGTATATTCCAATTAAGGCTTCCCGATGCAAGATATTTACTATCAGGCGAGTATGATAATGAATACACCCGATGTCCATGTCCCAAGCATGAATACACTTGGTTCCAATTTTCAGCATTCCACACTTTGATATAACCATCCCCGTCGGCCGATGCAAGATATTTACCATTTGGCGAATAACACAAAGCATAAACTGTATTGCTGTGCCCGTTTAATGTTCGTTTTATCATTAGCGTTTCTGCATCCCTTATATCAATGCTGTTACCTTTTCCTCTTGACGCTATGCTTTCCCCGTCAGGCGAATATACCGCTGTCCATATAGCATTCCCGTTTTCTAACTTTTCAGATGTCTTTATAAGATTGCCTGTTTTTTCGTCCCATATTTTAATATAAGCATCCCACCCACCAGATAAAATCCTATTTCCATCCGGCGAATAACTCACACACCAAGCTACATCTTCATGTCCTGATATTGTGTTAATACACTTACCATCGGATACATTCCACGTCTTTATAATACCATCTGCACTTGATGATACTAATCGTTTTCCGTCCTGCGAGAAAGAAACAGAATTTATAGCTCTTTTATGCCCAATTAACTCTTTATATGGTCTCATTGTATTGCTATCCCATAAATAGAGTGTTGAATCATTACCCGCCGATGCAATATACATCATGTCCGAGGACACATCTACACTCCACACCGATATCTGATTGCCTATTAGTTTTCGCTCATGCAAAAGCGTGAGAATCCCAGGATTTTCTTCTTTCATAAAAGATAATTTATGTTGCAACGATACATATCCATCATATGAACAATCCGAAGCATTTATTAAAAAAGAATTACATATAAACAACATCATTACCAAAAAAAAGACTTTCCACAAACGAAGCTCTCTCATTTATAATCACTCATCATCTGTAAGATATCCCTGTTTTCAAAATTTGTTAACTTGAATATCATTTTCCCATTGCTATCGCCAACATAAAACTCTCCGTGACAAAACCCTCCCGGATAACTAAATCCCGCATTATAACTAGCCCACGGCTTTAGAGGTTTTTTCACCTCTTCTTTATAACCTTTCGGAACTTCTCCAAATCTAACTTCTTCTATTACATTTCCACCACAATCATCATCAACGTTTTCATTTGGACAATCATATACAATAGACCATACTGTTATCCATTGTTTTTTCAAGCTCGAATATGCCTGAACTTCAAAAAACGGCATACGTCTTTTGCTAAATGTAAAAATCGGCGACTCAGGTTCACCGCTAATTTTTATAGGAATAGATGCCAGACATCCGGTTAACAACACAAATAAAATTAATGCTGATAATACAATTCTTAAGTTCTTCATTCTCGCCCTCCCTTGCTTTTTATTACAAATATATTTTATCACTCTTGCTTCTATTGACAAGGAAAAAAATGCGAGAAGACAATCGAGGTATGGGGTAAAAAGGCCAGCTAAATTCCCTCGGGCAGGACTCGGGCACCTCACCGTTACCTGCGGCTCGTCGACCCCCGGAATCTGCCTGTTGCGCGCTCCCGCGCGCTTTTCGTCCGCAGGACGCGGCAGATTCCATCCGAGTCCTTCCCGGGTATAAAATGAAAAAGCCCAACTTTATGCTGGGCTTTTTCATTTTATGGCTTACCAAATCATATGATTCTCGCACCTTTTTGATGGAAGGAGAACCTAACAGGTTATTAAATTGCATTAATAGACTTCTAAAAAGGTACGATGCCGAAAAAAACATAGAAGATCTGCACATCAACTCCGGGGATATAGAACAAACTTAAAACAGAGTAAAAAATAGCAATAAAAAAAATTTCTAGTCTTTTTTCCGGATAGTACTTGATATAATATATAATCATTAACATTAAAGATATCAACATTTCAATAAAAGTACGAAACCAAGCGAAAACCGATTGATTTTTTTGTACAAATATAAAAAATGTGGGAGTTGTAAACATATCTGGCATTACAGATCTAATGGAAGCAGGATTATCTAGATTTGTCAGAATTGGAATTCCGAAAAAAAGGAAAAAAGCTATTATCGGAAAAATTACTAATAGTAAAAACACAACGATAAAACGATCAAATTTGAACCAAAACAATACAAAGGAAACAATTGAAAAAATAGCTGAAATTATTAATATTCCATAAGAGGATAATAAAAACCAGATACAGGTACCTAAGAAAAAGAAAGCAGACCAAAAAACAAGTATACTTAATAGAATCCCAAGAATTATCCTTTTCATTTTTGCCCCTTTTGTTCCTTTAAATTATTTTCATTTTATCACCTCTCTTTCAATTAACAAGGAAAAAGATGCGAGAAGACAATCGGGGTATGGGGTAAAAAAACATACCAAATATTGCAAGACTCAAGTCCTGCCCGGCACGGAGTGCATAAAAATAAAAAAGACCAGCGTTTAAGCTGGCCTTTTTTATTTTTGGCTCCCCGGGCAGGACTCGAACCTGCGACACTGTGGTTACGATCTGACTCCAATTACTTGGAGAGTCGGACTATACCATCACCATGGCATTTCTGCTTTAGGCGGCGGGTGTCTAGTCTCTGCACCTTCAATGAACTTTTCAGTTCAAGGCTTGGCTCAGGATTGCCCCATAGGGGTTTCCCTGAATTTACCCGCTTTTCACCTCAACGTTTCCGATGAGGGCTGCTAATTTCGGCGCTTACGCGCCGCGTGTACAGCCACATGCTCTACCGACTGAGCTACCAGGGAACTTATTAAATTGTATGCTCAATAGATTTTATATATTATCCTATGGTTTAGATGTTGTCAACAGGTTTTATGCCTATAAATATATACTTTTTAAACAGATATAACGCTAACACATCATAAACCGCGTGCATTGAAACAGCTGCCCAAAAACCCATATATTGGTATAAATACCCCATTACCACGCTTAACAAAAACATAATAACGCCGAAGACCGAGATGCTTACGCTTTTAGGATTAAAATAACCGTGTATTAATATAAACACAAATGACGTCAGCCATATTCCCCAGTACTGCTGCAATACCACCCTGAACAGGATTTCCTCACAAAATCCCGCAAGCAGCGCGATTATAATCATATCCGTCAGCTTTATATCAAACATTTTAAATAACGAACCCAGCAATTCCTGAACCGGTTTAAAGTAATTAATCCGCACAAGATAGTTCAGCGCAAACGCAAGAAGAACACCTATCCCCGTGCCGGCTAACAGCTGTACAGCAACAGGAGATATGCTGATAATATCAAACCATTTTTTCTTTTCCACAAAGAATATTACCAGCCACGCAATTACCGGCAGAGAAAGTTCCATTGACAGGGTTAACAGATATAAACTCTTCTTGTCTTTCATTTAATATGATTTCCTTGGGAAAAGGTCGCGTTTGGTGTTTTGTACCCTGTCTATAAAGAGGATTCCGTCCAAATGGTCAATTTCGTGCTGAAAGATAACGGCTTCAAAACCGTGCGCTTCAATTATTCTTTCTTCCCCATTATTATCCATATATTTCACCTTAACATAATCTCCGCGCTCCACATTACCCGTATAATCCGGTACGCTTAGACAACCTTCCCTGTTTATTGTACTGCCGGAAACCTGCAGAATCTGCGGATTTGCCATTAAAAGAAGGCCGTGAGAAACAGGCACTTTTTTATGCCCTGTGGCATCAACCACAACTATCCTTTTAAGTTCGCCCACCTGCGGAGCCGCGACACCCACGCACCCTTTACTG
The DNA here is from genome assembly GCA_002839855.1 of Candidatus Goldiibacteriota bacterium HGW-Goldbacteria-1. Taxonomy (NCBI): domain Bacteria; phylum Candidatus Goldiibacteriota; species Candidatus Goldiibacteriota bacterium HGW-Goldbacteria-1. The sequence goes on along the minus strand of PGYV01000008.1, from coordinate 103,259 downwards.
ACATACATTCTGTCTTTAAGGCGTTCCATAAAACCGGCTGTTTTATCATCCATCTCTTTTATAAAAAACGATTTTTCCCTTAACAGAGGGTCAGGAAACTGGTGAATTTTCATAGAACCGCTTCTTCCACCTTTTCCATTGTCACATGCACGCCTAACTTTTTACCTTTAAGCTTAAGCGCCGCTTCAAGTTTTTTCCCGGCTTTATCAGTGCTTACGCACACTTCCATAAACATATAATACGCATGAGGTTTTACGCGCTCCGAGCTTTTTGTTTCAAGGTCTATTATATTACCGCCATTTTTAAATATCACTTCTGTCATCCCATTCACTATGCCGGGCTTGTCTGCCCCGCTTATAGAAACCGAATACACACACCCTTTTTCTGCGCTTTCTTTCATCTCTTTTTCTGATATAGTCCTTATATCAACCGTCATGTTAAACCTGTCCATAAATTTTGAAATCTCGCCGGAGAATTTGCCTTTATCATATTTTTTATCGCTTGATAAAAGCATTATCATGGAAAAAGTCTTTCTTAACATAAGCATGGATGAGTCTTCAATGTTGAAACTGAATTTTTTAAGGATGGTAGTAAGGGCGTATACCACGCCTTTTTTATCCACTCCGCCCGCTATTAACATCAAACGTTCTTTCATGATAACCTCCTAAAAGATTTATCCCATAAACTGTTATCCAATATCCCATAAATAAAATCAACTGCCGCGGGCTAAATCAACTACCGCACCCTAAAGGGTGCGCCTACCAGAACCAAACCAGCCGCCCAGCCGCCCAGCCGCCCAGCCGCCCAGCCGCCCAGCCGCCCAGCCGCCCAGCCGCCCAGCCGCCCAGCTGCCCAGCTGCCCAGCTGCCCAGCTGCCCAGCTGCCCAGCTGCCCAGCTGCCCAGCTACTTTACTTCGCCGGCGTCGGCCTTGGTTTTGCGCCCCAGCTGTCAAACTGCCACCTTAATTCATAACCAAGATAAAGTTCATCGCCGCCCAGATAGGGGTTTCCGAATGACTTATGGAAGATAAGTTTATTAATATCATCAAGGGTATATTCCATACCCAGCGTATGTTCAAAATCAAGCCCTGACTGCGCTTCTTCCATAATCCCTGTGGTGTCCACAAGTTTTCCCGTGTAGCCAAGATAAAACTTATCTGTTATATACTGCCCTATTTCCACTTCTGCCAGCGTCTTTTTTTCCGCGGTTCTTGTTGTGCTCTCGGGAGAATCCGTTCCCTGACCTACAATTTCAGAAAGCTTGGCGTCTATCTTTAAAACAGAGACAGGTAAAAACACCTGAATCTGTTCCGTCCCTTTTTTTATCCAGAAACTTGCTATGGCATCCGCCATTTTTGTAAAATCTTCAGGTTTTAAATTTGTAGTATCCCCCATATCCCTGCCCACTGTAACTATGTAAAGCAGCCTGTTATAGTCATTTCCTATTTCCGGCAGGATAGGGTCAGAAGTGAGGTCTATCTTTAAATTGCCCACCTTTCCGTACGCGTGCAGATTAACCTTAAGGTCCATCGTCTCTGTCTGCCCGTTTGCTTTATATACTTCCATTCTTCTGAACTTAGCAGATGCAAAGACATCCAAGACCGGCCTTGTAGAGCCGTCAAAAACCACCTTGGACTCCCTTAAATCATCCACTATAAAATCCGTGTTCATATATTTATAAACGCCTCTTATAATATTTAAATTTCCTGTAAGCTTCATGCTGTTACCCTTATCCTGAAGAAGCAGAGGGGAAGCGCCAAACTTAATATAAACATCAGCATAATTATTAAGGTAATTGCTGTAGAACCTTACGTTGTCCCCGCCGGTTAACTGCACATCCCACGTTATTTTTTTGGCAAAATTATCCTCGTCTTTTATTGTGGTATCCTCGCCTGCTTTTGTTTTGCTCTTAATAGGATACAGGTAGGTAAAGTCAGAAGCTTTAATGGTGCCTTTAATAAAAGGAGCTTCCAGTTTGCCGGTCATGGCAAGGTCAATATCCGCGTCGCCGCGTAAAAATTCCATATACGGTGTATCCGTGAACCTTATCCTGTCGCCTATATTGGTTATGCGCCAGTTTACCTCGTCCGGGCGGACAAACTTCATGATGCCGCCTTTTTTCTCGTCAAGGTTCTGTATCTTAATTGTACCGCGTTCCGTATCCCCCTTAAGGTCATATATATCTATTACATTGTCCCTTATAAGTATGTTAGCGTAAACGTGGCTTAACTCTTTAAACAGATATTTAAGCTTTATATTTCCGTCCGTTACGTCTATCTTGCCTGTCACTGACGGAAATTCTTTTGTCCCGGTAATACGCGCGGTAAGATTGGTAACACCCTGCGCTTCTTCAATGAAACCAAGAAATTTTAAAATAGACAAATCTCCGTCTTTTATGTGCGCTTTTAAATCCATCTGCTCACCGCGCATCTTTTCCGCCGCTTCTTCCGTCATAGGCACAGGTATCTTTCCGCCAAGGGTCAGTTCATATTTATCATCTTTGGTTAATATAATCGGCCCAATCGGCGACATGTCAAGCCAGTCATTTTTTAAAGACAGCACGCCGGATAAAACATCAAATTCAATCCCCGCGAAACTTCCATTTTTTATTGCCACCTGTATTGTAAGGCCTATTCCTTCTTTGCCGTTTCCGGATAATTTTACATTTCCCGCGGCAGTGCCTTCCCACGAAAAACCCAGCCCTATAAGGCCGTCTATAAGCTGCGGATCAAGTTCCTGGCAGTTTATATCAACAGCGGAATCACCGCTGTCGGACATTATCCTGCCGGAAGCATTAATTACTTTTACACCCGCCTGATTAAATGCTTCAAACTTTCTTATGTCCGTCCATTTTTTTTCAAAACCAATATCGCCCTTTAACCTGTACGCCCCTTTGCTTGTATTTAAAAGAAGCCCGTCTTTTGAATAATTTACCTTTATGATAAACGGGTTAAAAGTGTGATTTTTAAACTGAAAACCGTCGCCCGCAAACGAACCGTCAAAAAGGGCGTTGTCGCCGGTAACCAGCCTGCCGGCTATTCCAAGGTATCCGTTAAGCCTGTTGCCCTGCAGTTTATAATCAAGTGCCTGCATTTTAATATCGGTGAAAACCGTTTTATCATCCGCAAAAGTTACCGTACTTCCCGCCAGATCCAATGAAGTCTTTCTGTAGTACAGCAGGGCTTTTTCCAGAAAAAGTTTTCTGTCTTTATAGGCATATTTCACTTCCAGATCGTTAAAATCCATACCCGCAATTCTGCCGTCCACAGCCAGAAAATCACCCAAAGCCTCAAGTTTGCCGGGCCTGCCGCCCAGCTTTCCGCTGCCATTTAACCTTCCCGAACCTTCAAACCCGCTGTCAAAAATAGATGCGGCTTTTTTAATATCCATATTAACAACATTATAATCCGCGGAAATTTCACGCGCTTTTATTTTATCGCCTTTTACATCAAAAGCCATTTTTCCGTTAAGTTTTATAAGCCCTGTATCCTGCACTATTTCGGCGTTTACAGAAGCCTTTTTCGCCTCACCGGATACCTTTATTTCCCCCCTTAACAGCGAATCCTTTGCAAGCCCGTCCCTTTTTAAACCCGCAAGCCGGTAAACGGGATATAGGTCAGCGTCTTTAATTTTAATCAGCGCGTCTATCAGCGGCTTATCGCCGTAAATAAATTTTCCTGCGGCAGAATAAGTTTCTCCCCATGACGCCCTGAACTCTCCGTCCTGCCCCTTCTTGCCCCTAAGCGTTACATCAAGCACCGGAACTGCGTTACCGTTAAAATAAATATTTTCAGCTTTAAATTTGGAAAAAATTCCGGCCATATCCTCAGCAAGGTTCAGCACAATGCTGTTTGATAACGCCGCATCCGCCTTTAAAGCCCGGTTAATCTGATAATTCTTCATCCGGCCGTTCATGTGCAGCGCGACATCGGACCCGTTTGTCACGGTACATGTGCCCGAAGATACAAGCGAACCTTCGGACTGATTAACGTCAAATTTTTCAACCGCGAACTGATTTTCAGCGCCCTGGGCTTTCAATTCAATACTGCGGTAAATTCCGCTGCCGTATTTAACATCCACCCCTATTTTTCCGCCATATCCGGTGGCCTCTTTTTTCACAAGCATTCCGCCGTTTATAACACTGTTATCAATAAATTCAATTCCGGTAATTTCCTTAACCACCCCGCCTTTTAACCCTTTAATATCGGCATTAATCTGAAAAAGTTTATTTTTAAGGGAAAATTCCGCGCTGCCTTTAAACCCTCCCGAAAAATCCACGCCGCTTACTTTAAGCTCGTTTTTCGCAAGTTCAGCCCTGCCTTTAACGGTATATTTCTGCCCTTTTATTTCCAGCCTGTCAGACTTAACATCAAGCGCTATCTGCGGGGAATCAACGGCGCCTTTTATTTCAAGCAGCGCGTTTATAATACCGTCAATATCCTTGCCTCTGAAATATGCAATATCGGCCTTTGAAATTACAAGGCCGTTTACCTGCCCGTTTACGTTAAGCTGTTTTGTCTTTATGCCGTAATCACCGGCCACCTTAACAAGCGTGCTATTTTTATCCTTAAGCGTCATTGTACTGGCGGATATAATATCATCTTTCACCGTAATCCCCGCGTCCAGTTTAAGCGCGCTGTATTTTCCGTAATCAAAAACAGTTGAATTAACCGCTTTAAAAGACCCTTTTGAAAAAGTAAAAGCCGAAGTGACATTTCTGATTTCGCTGCCTTTAAACGAAAGCATCCCCGACTTTATCAAAGCCGACGCACCCGGCGTTACCAGCGTGCCGTAAGCGTTGAAGTTAATATCCGCTATGCCGGCAAATTCACGGCCGGAGCTTATTTTTTCCGCGTGCAGCTGCCTTAAAGTTATGCCAAGGTCTATTTTCTTATCCTTTGCAAGCTGAATTTTACCCTTCCCTCCAAGTGTTCCGCCGCCCACCGTCCCCGAAACACTTTTCAGATTTAACGTCTGCGCATCATATGACAGGTCCGCCCTAAGCGATTTTATGGGGGCATCCCACAGCGCCCCTTTATCCCAAAACAGCCCGCCTTCCGCCTTTAAATCTTCCTGATAGCCCTTAAAATTAAAAGCAGCCCTTAAGCTGCCGCTTAAGATGTCTTTATTTATCTGCTCCGCTTTTATTTCCGACAGACTGAATACGCCGTCATAAAAAGGTTTTTCATAAATATCAGACGCTTTCGCTTTTATAATACCTTTGCCGCCGTAAACATCAAAACTTATGCCTGTAATTTCGGCCGCGGAATTTTCAACATTTAAAACGCCGCTTATATTTTCAAGATAAGGCCCGTTTATAAACTGCACCATTCCGCCTTGCATGGCTGCGTTGGCAGAAATCTTCATTTTATCGGGTTTAAACTCCGCGCCTGTTATCTTTGCCAAAAGCGATATTTTGCCCCCGTTAACGCGTATCTGTCCCGGCTGCGATACATATTCCGCCCAGTTTGAAAGCAGTTCATCCTTAAGCGATAATACGCCGCCAAAATCACCGCCGTTTAACGGCTGACTGTAATTTACGCTGAAATTTTTTCTGTCGCTTCCGGGTGTTTTTCCGGCAAGAAATATCTTAAACCTGCTGTTTTTATCAACCAGGGTAAAAGAGCCTTTTAAGGAAGAAATGCGGGTGCTGAAATTTTTATCAGCATCAAAATATTTTATAACGCCGTTTTCTATGAGTATGCGGTTAACAGGAAGCGCGGGCATGCCGCCCGATGAAGGAGAAACCTCCGGAAAGGGGGTTTCAAAAAACCTTGAAATATTAAACACGCCTTTATCTTTTTCTATGTTTACCGCAGGCCCGTCCACAATAATATGCGACAACAGCGTTTCCATATTTCTCTTTTTCAGAAAATAATCAACAAAATTAAAGCGTATTATCACTTTTTTTATGGATGCAATTTCCCCGGCAACAGCGGCTGTTCTTGCGGCCGGAATTGACACATTGCTTATTATTATATTATCCACAAACCCAAGCTTTATGGCGCCTACATGGATATTTCTTCCGGTCGCCTTAAACAGTTCGGCTTCCACGTAATCTTTGGCATAATCAGTGATAAAACCGCTTTTCATAGCTATCACCAATACCGCCGCAAGCACAGCTGTAACGGTAAGCAGTACCGTAAAAACGCTTCTTAATACTTTCAAGGTTTATCCTTAAATACCAGCTTTTCTTCTTCCCTTTCCACGTCTATTTTCTTTGAACCTTTCACATTGCCTTCAAGTATCTTTTCCGCCAGCGGGTCTTCCAGAAGGCTTTGTATGGAACGCCTTAACGGCCTTGCCCCATACATAGGGTTAAACCCTTTTTCCGCGATAAGTTCCCTGGCTGAATCGGATATTTTCACTTCCATGCCTTTTTCACCAAGGCGCTTTAATACATCCACAAGCATAATATCCACTATTTTGCCCACGTCGTCTTTTGCCAGCGGATGGAAAACAATTATTTCATCCACCCGGTTTAGAAGCTCCGGGTTCATGGCTTTTTTCAGGTCTTCCATAACGTGCTCTTTCATCTTTTCATAGGAAATTTCTCCGGAAGCCTCACGGGAAAAGCCAAGAGTCTTGCTTCTTTCAATATGCTTTGACCCTATATTTGAAGTGATGATGACAACAGTGTTTTTAAAATCCACCACCCTTCCTATGGAATCCGTAAGCCTTCCGTTTTCTAAAAGCTGAAGAAGGATGTTAAAAACTTCCGGGTGCGCTTTTTCTATTTCATCAAAAAGCACAACCGAATACGGCCTGCGCCTTACTTTTTCTGTAAGCTGGCCTCCGTCTTCAAAACCCACATAGCCGGGAGGCGCCCCTGTTAAACGCGACACGGCAAATTTTTCCATGTATTCAGACATGTCTATTCTTATAAGCGCTTCCCTGTCTTCAAAGAGAATGTCGGCAAGCGACCTTGCCATTTCTGTTTTTCCTACCCCCGTAGGCCCTAAAAAAATAAACGAACCAATGGGTTTGTTAGGATCAGACATCCCGGAACGCGAGCGCCTTATTGCCTTGGAAACTGCCTTTATGGCCTCTTCCTGCCCTATAAGCCTTTTGCCAAACTCTTCTTCCATCTTTAAAAGTTTTTCTGACTCTTTTTCTTCAAGTTTGTAAAGCGGCACGCCTGTCTGTTTGGATATTATATAGGCTATGTCTTCCGCTTTTACCACCGGCACTTTTTTAGCCTTGCTATTGTCAAACTTTTTCTTCATTTCCACGCGCCTGCGGTTAAGTTCATTTATTTTATCCCTGAACCCCGCCGCCTTTTCATATTCCTGCGCTTTGGCCGAAGATTCAAGCTCCTTGCGGACATTCTCTATTTCCTTATCCACTTCCCTTATATCTTCCGGAAGGGTCGTGGCGTATAACCTTGCCCTGGCTCCCGCTTCGTCAATTAAATCAATCGCCTTATCCGGCAGAAACCTCTCTGTGATGTACCTGTTAGAAAGTTTAGTGGCCGCTTCTATGGCTTCATCCTCGTATGTCACTTTGTGGTGCGCCTCGTATTTGTCTTTTAACCCTTTTATTATCTCTATAGTCTGGTCTATGGACGGCGCTTTTACAATTATGGATTGAAAACGCCTCTCCAGCGCCCCGTCTTTTTCTATGTGTTTGCGGTACTCGTTCAAAGTGGTTGCTCCAATACACTGAAATTCGCCCCTTGCAAGCGGCGGCTTTAACATATTAGACGCATCAATAGCGCCTTCGGCTGCACCCGCGCCTACAATTGTATGAAGTTCATCAATGAAAAGAATTACGGTGTTATTGGAATGCCTTACTTCGTTAATAATGGTCTTTAACCTTTCTTCAAATTCACCCCTGTATTTGGTGCCGGCCACAACAGATGCCAGATCCAAAGTCACGACCCTTTTATTCAAAAGCAGTTCCGGCACTTCGCCTTTTATTATTTTCTGCGCAAGGCCTTCCACTATAGCGGTCTTGCCCACTCCCGGCTCGCCGATAAGTACGGGGTTATTTTTTGTCCTTCTGCTTAATATCTGAATAACGCGCTCTATTTCGTCTTCCCTGCCGATGACAGGGTCAAGCTTGTTGTCACGCGCCAGCGTTGTAAGGTCACGCCCAAAATTATCAAGTGTGGGTGTTGCGGTTTTTGAAACGGCAGCGCCCTGAAAATTGGGAAGTTTTGCCGGCGAACTTGTGCCCAGGATATTAATTGTCATTTCTTTTGCTTTTTTGTAATTGACCCCGACTTCTTTAAGCACGCGCGAAGCCAGCCCGTCTTCTTCTTTTAAAAGCCCAAGCAGCATGTGCTCTGTGCCTATGTAATTGTGCCCCATAAGCTGCGACTCTTCAGCCGCGTACTGAAACGCCCTTTTGCTTACGGGAGTGAAAGGAATTTCACCGGCAAGCATGGTGGAAGTGGCGGAATCCACTATTTTTTCTTCCACTTCAAGTTTAAGTTTTTCCAGGTCTATATTTAAAGTTTCCATAACAGCAGCGGCCATTCCTCCGCCGTCTTTTATTATCCCAAGCAGAATGTGTTCCGTACCCACATAATCATGCCCCAGCCTCTGCGCCTCTTCTTTGGCAAATGCCACAACTTTTCTTGCCCTGTCGGTAAATTTGTCAAACATGGTTCACCTCTTTATGCCATAGTTAACGCGCGCAAAAGCACCTGCTCTGACTGTTTTTTATTTAACCTTAACGCCCATTGTAACGGTCTTCTTTTTAAATTCCGCTAATATCTTTTTTGTAAACGGCCCCGGCACGCCTTCGCCTATAGCCCTTCCGTCTATTCTTGTAACGGGAATAACCTTGGCCGCGGTTCCGGTCAGGAAACATTCATCAGCCGTGTAAAGGTCGTACCTTGTAACGATTGTCTCAAATACATCCATTTTAAGTTCTTCCCCTATTTCCAATACCGTCCTTCTTGTCATGCCGCCCAAAGCGCCGCTTGTAAGGGTTGGCGTGTACAGCTTCCCTTTTTTAATATGAAAAACATTGTCTCCCGTGGCTTCTGCCACGTGCCCAAGGTTATTTATCATTATAGCTTCCGCGGAACCGTGGTTGCCGGCTTCCATTTTTGCCAGAATATTATTCAGATAGTTAAGCGACTTAACCCTTGGTTCCAGCGTTTCGCTTAAGTTGCGCCTTACCGCCACCGTTGTAATAAACATGCCATTTTTATATAACTCTTCCGGATACAAACTTATATTCGCCGCTATAATAAAAAACGTCACGCCCTCCGTACATTTTCTTGGGTCCAGCCCAAGGTCGCCTACGCCCCTTGTGACCACAAGCCTTATATAACCATCTTTTAACTTGTTTGCCTTTACCGTTTCCACCACCTGCTTAATCATATCTTCCTGTTTCATTCCAATATCCATATTAAGAAACTTAGCGGAATCATAAAGCCTTTCTATATGATCCCTTAACCTGAATACATTATTTGAATAAACCCTTATTCCTTCAAATATCCCGTCGCCGTATAACAAACCATGATCAAACACAGATACTACAGCTTTCTCTTTTGGTACCATCTTCCCGTTAAGATTAATCAGCATACTTTCCTCCTATAAAATTATATTATAATTTATCTTACATTTTTAATGCTTGCTATGTTGCCGTCCTCTATTAATACTATTCTGTTGCCTATAGAAGTCAAGTGTTCGTTATGCGTTACAATTACAAAAGTGTGTCCGAAACTGCGGTTGAAATCCAGTATCACTTTATGAATAATTTCCGCGTTTGCCTTGTCCAGATTGCCGGTGGGTTCATCCGCGAACACAATGTCAGGGTCATTAATAAGCGACCTGGCAATTGCCACCCTCTGCTGCTCTCCTCCGGACAATTCGCTGGGCTTATGTGTCAGCCTTCCGCCCAGGCCTATGGTGATAAGAAGTTTTTTTGCTTTTTCAAGCGCCTCTTTTTTATTTATACCCGCAATCATTGCCGGCATGGCCACGTTTTCCATGGCGTTAAATTCAGGCAACAAATGATGAAACTGGAATATGAAACCCAGCCTTTTGCTGCGAAGCATTGCAAGTTTTTCATCATTAAGCGTGTACATATCTTCGTCGTTTAAAAGCACCCTTCCGCTGCCCGGCCTGCTTAAGCCGCCAAGAATGGCAAGAAGCGTGCTTTTCCCGGCGCCCGAAGGCCCCACTATCATAAGCAGTTCGCCTTTTTTAACTTCCAGGTTTACGCTCTTTAAAACATTAAGCTGGTTCTTGCCTGTTTCAAACGTCTTTCTTATATCCCTTGCCGTCATTATGTTACTCATAACGCACCGCCTCTACAGGGTCCAGTTTGGACGCGTGATAAGAAGGGTAAAGCGTCGCAAAAAACGATATTATAATCGCCGCAATTGGGATTATAATTACTTCGGAAAATTTCAGCGATACCGCAAGTTTGTCAATGTAATACACGCTGCCGCCTCCCGGCATGGAAATGGGGTATGCTTTTAAATATATGCATATAAGCACGCCCGAAACAAATCCTATAACCGCGCCCAGGATGCCCGTAGCCACCCCCTGTATTATAAAAATATTCATAACATCGCTGTTGCTTGCGCCCATTGATTTTAGAATACCTATATCTTTTGTTTTTCTCATTACAATCATTATAAGGGTGGACGCGATATTGAACGCCGCCACCAGGACCACAAGAAGCAGAATTATAAACATCGCAAGTTTTTCAATCTTCAGCGCGGAAAAAAGGTTCTTATTCAAAGACATCCAGTCGCGCGCCCATAGGTCTTTATATATTCTGTGAATCTCTGTGGCAACTATTGTCGCGTTTTCAAGTTTGTCTGTTTTTATGGCTATGCCTGTTGCCACGTCACCGCGGTTGAATAATTTCTGAACCGTATCCATTGACGCGTAGGCAAACGTAGTATCGTAATCATACATTCCCGCTTCAAAGACGCCCACTATGCGCATCCTGCTCATTTTAGGAATCATGCCTGTAGGGGTCTGCTGAAACACCGGCGAGATAACAATAATTTCATCTCCCAGTTCCGCGCCTATATTATTCATAAGTTCCTTGCCAAGCACAATGCCGCGTTTGCCGTCAGGAAGCTCCCTCATTATAAAATCCATATCGCCTTTTATTATGTTTTTTTCAAGGTTGTTCACCGATGACATGCTTGAAGGTTCTATACCCCATAAAAGCATACCTTCCACTTTTTCGCCGGACTTTAACATAACCTGCCCCATGAAATAGGGGGCTGCAGCTTTTACGTGCTGAATTTTTTTAATACCCTTCATTTTCTCTTTGTAACCGGAAATACCCTCTTTGGTATAAGACGATACAACCACGTGGGCATTGGTGCCTATTATTTTGTCTCGGATGTCCTCGTGGAACCCGTTCATGACGGAAATAACAACAATAAGCGCGGTTACGCCCAGCGCAATGCCCGCCACGGAAAGAATTGAAATAAGGTTTATAAAACCTTTCTTCTTTGCAGACAGATAACGCAATCCTATAAAGTAATTAAAAGGCCTTGGCATAATACTCAACTCCTTTATTCTGATGCTTGGACGCTTGGATGGTTGGATGCTTGGCAAAACCAACCGACATTCCAATCCGCCATTTATATTTTTATCTTAAATATTTTACGTTCCAACTACCGCACCCTAAAGGGTGCGCCTACCAGTACAAAAAATAGCACTTTAGCAGTTTAAGCAATTAAGCTATAGCGAAACTAGTTCTTTTGCCTTCCGCTTATGCTTAACTGCCTAATGCTTAACTGCTTATGGCTTAATAGGCTCTTTCTAAGCTTCTAAGCATCCAACCATCCAAGCGTCTAAATTACTTCTCCGGCCTTAACAGCGGAAACAAAATTACATCCCTTATCGAAGCTGAATCGGTTAAAAACATTATCAGCCTGTCAATACCAATTCCAAGGCCGCCCGCCGGCGGCATTCCATATTTTAACGCTTCCACGTAATCTTCATCAATTGCCTTTGCCACTTCGCCATGCGTGTCCATATCTATCTGCTGCCTGAACCTTCTTTCCTGGTCTTCGGAATCATTAAGTTCCGAAAATCCATTGGCAAGTTCGCGCCCAAAAATATACGGTTCAAAACGCTCTGTAATAGCCGGATTGTTTCTGTTTACTTTTGCCAGCGGCGAAATTTCCACCGGGAAATCGGTTATAAAAACCGGCCCCATTAATTTAGGTTCCACAAGTTCGCCGAATACAAGTTCTAAAAGTTCCCCGCGCAGCGCGCCGGGGCGCACATCCACTTCTTTTGCCTTTAATATCTCTTCAAGCTGGGCTTCAGACTTTGAATCAAAATCAATTTCCGCGTACTCTTTAATCGCGTCCTTCATGGAAATCCTTTTCCACGGCGGCGTCAGGTCAATTTCCGAGCCCTGGTATGTGATAACCATTCTGCCAAGCAGTTTATCCGCAAGGTGCGCTATCATTTCTTCGCACAGGTTCATGACTCCCTGAAAATCGGTGTACGCCTGATACAGCTCCACCATTGTGAATTCCGGGTTATGCTTTATGGATATGCCTTCGTTTCTGAAGTTACGGTTTATTTCATACACCTTTTCAAAGCCGCCCACAAGCAGCCTTTTAAGATAAAGCTCCGGCGCTATCCTCATGTATAAATCCATATCCAGCGCGTTGTGGTGCGTTAAAAAAGGTTTCGCCTTGGCGCCGCCGGGTATCGCCTGCATCATGGGAGTTTCCACTTCCAGAAAACCGCGCGAATCCAGAAAGTTCCTTATCTCTTTAATTATCTTTGTCCTTAAAACAAAAGTATTCATTACCTCTTCGTTTGAAATTAAATCAAGGTACCTTTTGCGGTAGCGGGTTTCTTTATCTTTCAGCCCGTGCCATTTTTCCGGAAGCGGCAGCAGCGACTTTGTTAAAAGGTCAAACTTGTCCGCCTTTACCGTAAGTTCGCCTGTCTTTGTTTTAAATACTTTTCCTTCCACGCCGAAAATGTCGCCTATATCCATCTTTTTAAAATCTTCATAAGCTTCATCGCCCACCGCGTCTTTTCTTATGTAAACCTGAATAATTCCGGAAAAATCCTTTAAGTTTGCAAACGTTGTCTTGCCATGTCCCCTTATACTCATTATTCTGCCGCATGCGCGTTCAACAATATCACCTTCCACGCCCTCTGCCACTGAACCATTGCGCTCTTTAATTTCAGCAATTGTGCCGCTTCTGTCATAGCCGTACTTGTACGGTACATTTCCCTTATTTACAAAATATTCAAGGTTGTCTTTTCTGGCTTTTAAAAGTTCAGATTCGCTTAGCACCGGCTGTTCGGGCACGGCGTTAACATCATGCTTCTTTCCCTGTTCCATCTTATTCTCCATAAACTTTATTTTTGAATTTTTGTATCTTGTCGTAATATTCGTAAGGAAGCCTTATCTTTCCTATCCTTGTGTAATCCTTTGAAGTCCCGTGGCAGTCGGAGCCTCCGCTTACCAGAAGGTTATTGGCATTGGCAATATCCATGTATTTATTCATGTCTTCATAAGTATGGTCAGGATGAAACACCTCTATCCCGTTTAACCCTTCCTTTGCCCACTGCGGTATCATTTCATCCGCGTTAAACAAACCCGGATGCGCCAGTATTGAAACTCCTTTTACTTCTTTTACAAGCGTTATTGCTTCCTGCACGGTAAGCTTGGCTTTTGCCACATACGCCACCCTGTCTTCAGCAAGAAACCTGGCAAAAGCGTCCTTTATGTTTTTCGCGTAATTCTTCTGTACCATAAGTTTCGCGATGTGAAGCCTGCCCGCATTGTTTATATTTTCGGTAAATTCAAACAGGTCTTCAAACGCTATGTCCATGTTAAGTTCTTTAAGCTTGCTTATTATTTTCTTCGCGCGCTCCGTGCGTTTCTTCTGAAAGTAGGTAAGTTTCTTTACAAACTCCTGGTTTTTCCAATCCACAAAAAGCGCCACTATGTGAATTTCTTTATTGTTATGAATAGCGGATAATTCTATACCCGGGACAAACTTCACCCCGTACTTTTTTGACATTTCAATACCTTCAGGAACACCTGCAACGGTGTCGTGGTCGGTAATTGCAATGGCTTCAAGGCCGCTGTCTTTTGCCCTTTGAAATACCTCTTCAACGGTGTTTGTGCCGTCCGACTTCCTTGTATGAATGTGAAGGTCGGCCCATTTATCAGACTCTTTAAGTATCACTTTTTACTCCAAATATATTTCAGGCGGCCAAAAGGCCGCCGTCAGGATCTTAATTTCACATTATGGCAAATATTTCACGGCAAAAATATAACGTTTAAAATGGAGCGGGTGAAGGGAATCGAACCCTCGTCTCAAGCTTGGGAAGCTCGCATTCTGCCACTGAACTACACCCGCAAACATTAATATATATAATATATAATTTTAAGGGATTTTTCAACGTAAATATGCGGAAATACGGAGGCTTGGACGCTTGGAGGTTTGGTATAGATCTGGTAGGCGCACCCTTCAGGGTGCTGCAGTTGAATTATTATAAAATATCCGAATTGCGGAGCCTCTGCGCTGCAACTTTTACGCTATTGCCTCTGCTTATAACTTAATACGCTTTTATTATCACTGTCCCTTCTGCTTTCTCTCGTAAAAAAATTAAATATAAATCAACTGCCGCGGGCTAAAGACCCGCGTCTACCATTACAAAACATAGCTCTTTAACAGTTTAAGCAATTAAGCTATAGCGAAACTTGCTCTTTTAGCCTTCCGCTTATGCTTAACTGCCTAATGCTTATCTGCTTATAGTCTCTCTCTTACCAAGCTTCCAAGCATCTAACCATCCAAGCTTCTATTATTATATCCACTTCTCTTCCAGCACTTCGCCTTCCAGGCTTATTGTTACCGCCTTTATCGGCACTTTGCGCTGCGCTTTTTCAATTCCCGCTTTTGCCATCTGCACAAGGCCGCCGCAGCACGGCACCTGCATCCTTACAACGGTTAAGGTATTTATCTTTGCCTGGTCTGCCATTGCGGCAATTTTCTCCACATAAACATCCATGTCAGAATCCAGCTTTGGGCATGCAATGGCAAGGGCTTTATTACGTAAAAAATCTTTATGAAAACTGCCCATGGCATACGCCACGCAGTCAGCTGCAAGCACCACATCCGCGCCGTTAAAGTAAGGCGCCGCGGGTGATACAAGGTGAAGCTGCACAGGCCACTGCCGCAATTCCGAGGGCGCCGAACCATTATCATTATGATGTTCGTGATGTTTGTGTTTTGTATTGTCAATCATGCGCGAACCGGGGCACCCTCCGCCGTGGCCTTTATGCTCGTGATGACTGTGATGCCCGTGAGCAGCCGGTTCTTCTTCATCAAATGTGATATTGTTTTCCTTTAACACTTCTCGTGCGGTTTTAAGATAGCCGTCCTGCCCGTGGTCACGCAGATGTTTCATATGCGCTTTAACCGTGTTAATACCCTGTTTTATTATGTTTTTTATCACGCGTTTTTCATCATATTCTTCCACATCTTTCTTAATTACTTTTAAAGCGTCCTTAGGGCATTCACCCACACATGCGCCAAGTCCGTCACAAAGGTAATCCGCCACAAGCCTTACTTTGCCGTCAATTACCTGAAGCGCGCCTTCCGGGCATCCGGGAATGCAGTTTCCGCACCCGTCGCATTTCTGTTCGTCAATTTCTATCACTTCGCGAATCATATTCCACCTCCGTAATTTTTCTTGATTGAATTATACAAGATAGTATATCACCTGTCAAGTGATATTCTACGGAAGAAAGTTGCAAGTTACAACTAACAAGTTACAAGTTGTTACCTGTTACCTGTCACCTGTCACTTGTCACTTGTCACTTGTCACTTGTCACCTGTCACCTGTCACTTGTCACCTGTCACCTGTCACCTGTCACCTGTCACCTGTCACCTGTCACTTGTCACCTGTCACCTGTCACCTGTCACCTGTCACTTGTCACTTGTCACCTGTCACTTATAAATCATTTTTTTCGTCATGCCGCCATCAACAACAAAATTCTGCCCTGTGATAAATCCCGCCTTGTCGGAAACCAGATATAATGCAAGCTGCGCTATATCAGAAGGCACACCCACCCTGCCTGCCGGGTGTTGTGTTTTATCCGCTTCAGAGTGAACCGGCTCTTTAAAATCTCTTTTTTTCTTAAAATCAGATACTTCAATCCAGCCCGGGCTTATGCAGTTAACACGCACATCCGGCCCAAGGGAAACAGCCAGCGAATGTGTAAGCGCCACCACACCGCCCTTTGTGGCAGAATACGCCTCTGTATTGGGTTCAGACATTAACGCGCGCGTGGAAGCCATGTTTACAATTGCACCCTTATTCTTCTTAAGATGCGGCGCGCCATATTTTGCAGTTAAAAAAATAGACGTAAGATTAACACCCATTACCCTGTTCCATTCAGCCAGTGTTAATTCAGTTACAGGTTTATTATTGCCGATTCCCGCATTATTTATTATCGCGTCAACAGACCCAAAAGCAGCCGCGCAGCCCTTTATAAGTTTTTCCACCTCAGCTTCAGCTGAAACATCACACTTGCAGAAAGAAAGCTGATTACCCGCATTCATTGCATCCAGAAGTTCCAGCGCCGCTTCGCCGTCAATATCGGCCATCATAACGTTCCATTTATCTTCCATAAATTCCTGCACCATCCCCCTTCCAATTCCCTGCGCCCCGCCTGTTATTATTACTGTTTTGTTTTTCATGTTTTTCTCCTATAAAATTTTGATGTTTGGACGCTTAGACGCTTGGATGCTTGGCAAAACTGTCCAAACCTTCGTTGTATCCTTCGTTTATGCCTAATTGCCTATAGCTTAATACGCTTATTCTGACTGTTGGACGCTTAGACGCTTGGATGCTTGGCAAAACTGTCCAAACCTTCGTTGTATCCTTCGTTTTTGCTTAATTTTGCCTATAGCTTAACTCGCTTATTCTGATGCTTTGACGCTTAGATGTTGGGATGCTTGGTAAAACCGTCCAAACTGTCCCTTAACACTTTCGCTCGTAAACTCGCTCTTGCCAAGCCTCCAAGCCTCCAAGCATCTAAGCATCTAAGCATCCAACTGTCCCGATCCATCCTACATCTCTTCAATCATTTTTTTCAGCGTTTCCGCAATATCCACAAGCTTTTTATAGTCAACAAGTGAAGGTTTATCTTTGTCAGTGTGCGTGATTTCGGAGCAAAGCTGTGTAAAATTTTCCGATGTGATTGCAACTGCCGGAACCCCGAATGACGCAAATACCATATGATCGCCCTGCGGCCATTGACTGCCTTCAACAAAACCGGGCGCATCCGAAAATACACGCCTTATTTTAACCGCATCAGCCCCCTGCATCCCATAAAACGAAAAAGCCGTCTTTTTGCCTTTCATTCCCGCCGCGTCCATATTTATTACAAATCTTATTTTATCCATTTTGTTATTATTTACTTTCAGGTATTTCATCTGTCCCGGCACCGCGTAAAAATCCTCGCCGTTCAACGCCAGTATTTCCAAGCGGTTTTTGCCGGTGTAATTTTTCATCATCTCCGCAAGAAGCATAAGCGTTACAATGCCCGTACCGTTATCCAACGCTCCGGGCGTCTTGTCCTTTGTGTCTATGTGCGCGCATACTGTAATTTTATTCCCCGCGCCGCCTTTATACCCCGCAACATTCCACGCTTTTGATTTTTTTCTTTCGGATTTAAAAGAAAGGCTGATAATAGAGTTTTCAAAAAGCGCCAGTTTTTTCCCGTAAATATCCTTCATATAAACCGATGGTATGTTGAAATCCCCGTCTTCAATCATAGGAAACGGATACGCGCTTCCGGCTGTTTCCGGGTTTTTGGATGTTGCAGTAATTATTGCCGCGGGTTTTTTCTCTACCAGCAGCCTGTAAATTTCTTTATGCTCATCAGGATTATAAAAAACAAACTTTTTAGGCATAAGCTGCTGCGCGGTTATTTCGCCTTTTAAAAGCACTATTCGCCCTTTCAAATCAGCATTACGCAGCTCCCGCAGCGACGACACAACTGTTAAAGGCGCTTTTACCCTGCAGCTTTTAGAATAAGGGCTTACCCTTGCCTTAAAAAACGTATTTCCGGCTTTAAGTATAACCTTATTTTCTTTCCAGGTAATGCAGTTAAAATTCTGCCTTTTTATTTTCCATCCGTATGAGGACAATACCTTTTCAAAAAACAAAAGCGCCTTTATGTTATTTTTTCTACCGGGGCACCTTTCCGGCATTTTCAAACATAATATTTTCAGATACTTTTCCGCCTTTATTTTAATTGCTGCCCTCTTCATTAACACCCTCCAGATAAGTAATATTTTATTTTCCGGTGTTCCAAGCCGCCATCTTTCCGCTTATAATTTATCAGCTCTTTTTAAATAAACTGCCGCGGGCTAAAGACCCGCGCCTACCAGATCTAAACCGAGCCGCTGAGCCGCCGAGCTGCTTTTTTGTATTCCGCTTATGCCTAACTGCTTATAGCTTAACTCGTTATGTTTAAACTTTTTCGCTATAGCTTAACTGCTTATAGCTTAATTCGTTATGTTTGAATATTTCCGCTTATGCTTAATTGCCTATAGCTTAACCCGCTCTTCCCAACCTTCTGAGCCGTCAAACCGCCGCTTTACCAAGCCTCTAAGCATCTAACCTTCCAAGCATCCAACCGTGCTGCTTCAGTTAATATATCACACCTCTATAACAATTCAACCGGAGTTAAACGCCTTTTCTGCCATAAAATTGACTTTGTCGCGTTTATCGGATATACATAATTATAGGGGTAATTAAAAATTTAAGGGAGGCAATAATGCGTGTCTTATGTATTGACGATTCACCGTTACAGATTAAACTTATGTCTATTTATTTAAAGAGCAATCCCGATTTAGAGATGGTCCCGGCATTAGGCGCTAAAATAGGCCTTGAAATAGCCCGCCTGGAGCCAATGGACATGATCCTTCTTGACCTGGAAATGCCGGAGATGAACGGGGAAGAAGTATTAAAAGCCTTAAAATCCGGCCCTTTAACAAATGAAATTCCGGTTATAATATTTTCTTCCTGTGATGAGCCGGGTATTGAAGAAAAACTGATGAAGCTTGGCGCGGCTGCGTTCTTAAAAAAACCACACGGCATCCAAACCCTGAACAATACAATTAACATGGTAATCAGGGATAATCACACCAGGGCAAATTAAATTCTTAAAAAAATAACGTAGTATTATTTTCTCTTTTTAGTTTTTACAACATACACCGGTTCGTGCAGCAGTAAATGATATTGTTTTCTAAGATCCACAAGCACCTCTTTTAAAATCGCGGCGACCGGGATGGCAATAAAAATTCCCATCACACCCATTAAGTTCCCTCCTATTATAATCGCCAGGATTATAACAAAAGCGCTTAAACCAACAGAGTTGCCCACCAGATGCGGGGTGATAATATAAGATTCTAAAAGCTGTGCCACTGTAAAGACCACACCTATTCCTATTAACAGCCCTATCCCTTCATAATAAGCCAGCCCCATGACAACCGCCGCCACAAAACCAATAAGCGATCCCACATAAGGTATAATAGAAAGCAGGCCCGCGGCAAACCCTATTACAAAACCGAACTTAAGCCCAATAGCATAAAGCCCTGCGCCGTAAAGCAGCCCAAGTATTAAAGCCACAACAAGTTTTCCCCTGATATAGCCGTTTAAAATTCTATTTATCCTGCCCATATAATTTTTAGCCATAGGGATGTATTTTAAGGGAATGTAGCTTTTAATCTCTTCTTTCACCTTTTCATAATCATAAACCATAAAAAAGAAAAACAGCGGTATTAAAAGTATGTTTAAAACCGCAAGCATCCACTTTAATATATTGGAAAACAAACCCGAAACCGTACCCGTTATTTTACCCACGGCATCCGCGGAAAGGCGGCTTACCTGCTGTTTTATAAGCCCGTCTATACCGTTTTCACTTATATTTAAATCCATCCCCGCGTTTGACGCGAAAGTATCCACCATTATAAGCGCCTTGGCGGAATTATCCGGCAGTTCCTTTATAAAACTGCCGGTATCGCTTATCATCCTTGGAAGGACAGCCATTGCCGAAAATACAACCACGGCCGCGGTTAAAATAAATATCAACGTTACCGCGATTATACGGTTTACGCCTTTTTTCTCTAATTTTATTATAAGCGGGTATATAAGGTACGCAAGGGCGAAAGCTATTAAAAGCGGTTCTAAAGCGTATCCAAGCCCTACGGTTACAAGTATTGCCGTACACGCAAAAAACGACATGATAATAATAAGTTTTGCCCTTTTAGACATCACGTTTTCCTTATAAGAGTTTTTTTAATAACTTATTCCAGCACAACGCCAAGGGTTAAAGACATTGTATTCAGCCAGTTGTTTGTATAACCGTCGCCCTGCCTGTCTTCACCCTGCGACGTGCCTTTACCGCCGCCGCCAAGGAACCTTAAATTAATAAAAGGATTTATGCCGTTTTTCAGGGCAATTCCGCTTCTGAAAGAAGCATCCCATATTGCGCCTTCAAAGGGATACTTTGAACCGTTAAAGAATTCACTTGAAGCGTAAAAAGCATCAGTTTCCATGCCAATCCAAATACCATTATCAAAATTATATTTTCCCGCAATTCTTAAAATAGGCACAGGCCCAACATTTTCGTTTATTATTGACGTTGTGCCGTCAGCAGATTTAAAGCTGATAGACGCGTTGCGCACCTGCATTGAAAGCCCGGCGCCAAATTCATTGCCTTTATCCTTAAGAAAGTACCAGGTATAGCTTGCCCTGTAAAAAGAAAAACCATACCTTACCACCATAGGTGTGCCTTCAGTAAATAATACATCGTGGAAATAAGTGTCTTTTTTTGCCACCGCGTCCGTTACCACGTCCAGCGGCTGGTAAAGGAAAGTAATGCTGTGATTATCCCAAAGCCTTAATTCCGCGTTAAACCTGTTAAAAGCAAAAAGCACGTCCTGATTACCGTCTTCCTTATAATCAAACTGTGTGCCTGCCTGACCAAACTGGATGGTGTGGGATAAAACAGATATAAAGCCCGCTTCCGCCGTTAAATTGAATTTGTACCACCCCGAATCATTACCCAGCAAAGTGCCCTCTGCCATTACAGGAAACGCCATTGCAACAACTGCAGCCAACACAATTATAAACTTTTTCATATACCCTCCTATAATTTGAACTTATATCAATACTGATTATATCAGCAAAAAATTAAATCGCAATAACAAAAGACAGCCGGGACGGCACGGAAAATAAAAAAAGCCGCTTACGGCCTGCATCACCGGAAGCGGCTTTTAAAATTAAAATAGTTTATTTGTTTTTCTTGTTCATCCTTTTTTCCTTAAAACACTCTTTCTTTGTTTCCATGTCTTTTTTTAATATTTCCTTCTGCTCTTTTGTAAGCAGCGCGTTTATTTCCGCGGAATCACGGGCATTCTGCTTCATGGCATCAGCGTGTTTTTTTGTCGTTTCATCTATCATTTTATCTATCTTTGCCATATCCGGTTTTTCTTTTGCAAGTTCCGCCTTTATTGTTTCATGTACTTTTCCCATTTCTTCCCTTTTCGACCCCTTCACAGGCTTTTTGTCGCCAAGTTTTTTAAGCTTTTCCATCTGTTCTGTAGAAAGGTTAAGTTCTGAAGCCTTTGAAAGCAGCATTTTTGGGCACATTGCGCCGCCCATTCCCATCCCCATCTTTTGACCCATTTCCATTCCTTTTCCCATTTTACAGTCCGCTTTATTTGCACCTGATACTACAGCGGTAAAAGCAAACAACAGAATTACAGCCAGCCCTGTTACAAAAGTCTTTTTCATATTTACCTCCAAGAAAGTTTTTTACTTACAAATATTAGACGCCCCGCCGCCTGTTTTAGTTTCATTAATTATTTATTACACGGCTGGCAGTCATAACAAGCATAAATAAGGCAGGTTTAACGCTATGCTTTTGTTATGACCTTATCCGGCAAAACAAATGAACATAGGAGTAATTCAGAGAGCTTTGCATTCTTTAATTATGCACGCTGTTTTCTATTCAAAGCATTATTTTCCTTAACCCTGTATTTTACAATCTTCGTTATAAGCATGTATGGAATGGGTTTGTCCAGCAGGAACTGTATTGTACCTTTTGTTGTTTTATACGCGGCAAGTTCTTTTTTAAAAGCAATAATAGCGGATGGCGCAGGAAAAAAGCCTATGTGTTTTTTGAACCCGGAAAAATGAACCAGATTTCCGTTTAGTTTAAACGTGGGTATCCCGTAAGCCATTGCTTCCTGCGCTTTTGGCGCGGCTTTTTTTATTACCTGCCTTATCTTTGTCAGAATCTTACGGTTATCGTCAGGATATTTGCTTATAAACTCTGTTACCGGATCATTTTTAGTATCCTTTGTTCTCATATATCCCCCTTTATTTCTTTACCAGATAAAACGCGGCGGCATCTCCCTTTTCTTCTTTATTTAATCCGCGTGCTTTTTCTTTATATCCTTGTATTACCGCTTCAGAAAAACCTGACTTTTCCCTGTTTTGCGCGTAAGAATTTTCCGCTGTAAGAGTTACACCTTTTATATACTGCTCACTTGCCCAAAACTGAAATTCATCACCTTCATAATTTACCCTGTTAACCTTAAGCTGTGCTGTATCAGCCATTAAAGAAATGCTTTTAACCGTATGCAGGAAAAAATGCCTTGGCGCGTCAAGCTGAACCCAATTTACGCCATATGTTTCAAAAGCATAGGAATCGCAAAGCGGTATCCTGATAATGCAGGTTCCATTATCAGACAACAATCCGGAAATTTTATCCATAACAGCCTGTGGTTTTTCCATGTGCTCATAAGAATGGTTAAGCATTATAAGGTCCCACTTCCCGGAAACTTCAAAGATATCTTTTTTATGAATTTCAAGGCCGTTTTTGTATTTTATGATTTCATTGCCTATAAACGGATCCACACCCAGTACATTTTTAAACCCTGCATTTCTAAGCGAATACAATTTCCCTCCGCTGCCGCACCCCACGTCAATAATTCGAGAATCCCTGTTAAGCCCAAGCCCTGACAGCATCATGAATTCATCCCGTTTTTTAAACAGCGACAATAACCTTCCCACAATGCCTTTGCCTGTAATTGTATAAAAGTCCCTGTTTGCCTTTGTAAACTTTGTGATAACATCTTTATATATGGGTGTTTTTTCAAGGGAAGAATAACTGTAATAACTTTCAGGGTAATACTTTTTCATATCATCCGGAATCTGTGCTATCTGCAAACAGCCGCACTTAGCGCACTTGAAGTACGAAAAAGATTCATTTATGCCAAACATCATTTCTTTAACATTATATTGCCTGTTGCCCTCTGTGTTATTACATATTCTGCAGTTCATAAAACCCCTGTAATATTTTTAATTACCGACTATATCAATTAATAATACCGTCATGTGTCGCTAAAAACAATAACAAAATATGGTTTTCACTTATAGCGGTTTTACATCAGCCCCCTATATCACCGGTCAATCTTAATAACCGTTTTTCTGTGTTTTTTTAATTATTAAAATATATTTATCGGCTTTCAAATTCCCTTTCGTCATTCATTTTATTATACCCTTTGTCAATTTACTTTCTTGACTAATTAATATGAATTTAATAATATTATCCCAAGGGAAAAAATCATAGGAGGTTTTATGAAAAAAGCATTTTTAACTGTACTTGTAATTGTTTTAGCAGTTGCTTTATCATCGTGTTCTCCCGCAAGCCCGGCAGCAGCAGCCTTAGAAGTTACCCCAACTCCGCCTGCAGCCACCACATCATCAGACATTTTTATTTTGGCTAATTTTCAGCTGACCGATACCATGACAACCGCCAACTGCACTATTGAAGACACTAATACTGATACCTGGATTAATAACGCAACTGTTACAATTGCAGGACACACAATTCCTTTTATTTTAGACGGAGTACACTCGACATTTACCCTTCCCGGCACTTACGCAACCGGAGATACAGTCACTCTTAACGTGACAACATCTTACGGGACAGCCACTGCTTCCGGCACAATTCCCGCAGAAGGCGCATCCGCTAACGCAGTCGCAGTAAGCGGAGCTAAAGCCGGTTCTTTATTCTACATCTCCCACTAAAGCTAAATCAAAATAAAAAAGCCCTTGGATTTTATCCAAGGGCTTTTTTATTTATTTAAGGTAAAACTTTATTCTATCCTGCTGTGTTTTTCTTCCTGGTTGAAACAACGATAATTATTATTATCACTATAATGATAATTAATATTATAATCCACCACGGGAAGCCGCCTTTGGTTTTTGCGTCCGCCGCTGCTTTTGCTGCCGCATCCGCGTCCGCTTTTGCCTGTGCCGCTACAGCTTCTGCCGTTGCCTGTGCTGAAGCCAACTTGTCTGCTGCTGCCTTTGCTGCTGTTTTTGCCTTGCCGCTTACTGCCTTTGAAGCTTTCTTAACCGCCGCAGCTGTCTTCGTTGCGGCTATTTCCGCTGCTAAAGCTGTTTCAGTTGCTTTTGCGCTTGCAGCTTCAGCAAGTTCTGCCGCTGTGTTATCAGCTGCAGCTTCCGCATCCCTTTCTTCCTGCGCCGCCGCAGGCGTTGAATCAACAGTGGTTCCGTCAGCATTCTTCTGAGTTGTAGAGCAGCCCGCAATCATAAAAACAAAAGCCATAACAAAAACAATAAACAAATTCTTTTTCATTTTTCCTCCTGAAATTTTTTTCTTAAAACCCCTTACAGTTTTAATAATTATACCACAAATTTGATTTTTTCAAAGAACTGTATAAAAAATACTTAAAAATCTTTATTCATTTAATTACCTTTCCACCAATCGGCCAATAAATTCATCCGCAGCACTGAATATACTGCCGGCAGCCGTCTGATAAACAAAGTGCGTGCCTTCCAGCACCTTTAAATCAGCCGCCTTGCCCAGCCTTTTCATGTGTTTGTCCTGGTATTCAGTTCCGATTTTTTTATAGGTATCAGACGATACTAACTTAAGCACAGGAACCTCTGCGGGAAAAACAGAAGCGTTAACCTCGTTGATATTGTCCGCCATACTTAAAGACTGGTTAATAATAGTGTTATTCAGGGTGTGAAAAACAAATGTTTTATAATCGCTGATTTCTTTTTCAGTATATCCGTTTTCTTTCTTATGAAACGCGGGAATAAGCCCGTATATAAGCCTTGTAAGCCCTGTCGCCTGCTGAATTTTTCCAATTGTAAATATAAACTTCGGCGGGTTTCCAGATACTTTTTCCCCGGTTGAAGTGGTATCAAGCATTATTACCGCGGATACTTCGCGCGGATATTTTGCCGCATAATATTCGCTGTAAATCCCCGACGCGGAATGAGGCATAAGGATATAAGGCGGTTTAAAGCCATTAAGTTTAAGCGCAGTTCTTATCTCGTTCACGTAATTTTCATTTGTCCGCGCGGTATCTGTCTGTCCGCTGAATCCTGTTCCAAAATATTCCACACATACCACAGTGTATTTTGCAGAAAATTTTCTGATAAGGGGGCCAAAATCCGCGCTTGGCAGCGGAACGCCAAATCCCGGCAGAAGCACAATCGTCTTGCCGCCGTTTCCCATGGAATAAACGTGCATTTTACCGCCGTTTATATCCGTCATTTTTCCGTATGGCGATATCTTATCAAGTTCACCTGAAAAAAATAAACTGTTTACCGCAAACCCTGCCAGATTAACAAGCACAATTACAGCCGCAATCACACCCAGAATTTTTAAAACTTTTATTTTCTTTTTTACTTTTACTTCCGCCATATCATCCGCCTCCGGTTTTAGTAAACAATTATAATTTATCTCTGCTCCTTACACTTTAACGCCAATACGGGGAGTATGCCACAGTTGCGCTGTTGGTAATATCCACAGCGTTTTTGCCGTCAGCATCAACTACGTATATATATTCACTGCCATATTTTTTAAAAACAATTTTTTTGCCGCCAGGCGACCAGAACGGTTCTTCGGCCTTCACTTCGCACTTAAATGCTTTTAAATCTGTGCCGTCAGGTTTTATTGTCATAAGTTTACCTTCGCTTTCAAACAGTATCAGTTTTCCATCAGGCGACCAGCACGGGGTGTCATCATTATCGCCGGTTTTTGTAATCTGTTTCTGGCTTTTTCCCTCAGCGTCCATTACAAACACCCTGTTTCTCTTATCCTTGTGCCTTGAAAAAACAATGCGTTTGCCGTCAGGCGACCACTTAGGATCTGATTCGTGATACTCGTCGTCAGTTAACTGTTTAATTTGGCTTCCATCGGAATTCATCACGTAAATATCGTTTCTTTTCGTGGATTTCGCCCCGACAAAAACAATCTTTTTTCCGTCAGGAGAGCAGTCTATGTGATTTCTGAACATCGTCCCGGATGTAAGCTGCTTTTTTTCCGTTCCGTCAGTATTCATTACAAATATCTGGTTTATCTGCTCTTTTGTATCTGCGCCGTAGTCAACGTAATAAATCTTTTTTCTGTCGTGCGAAACAACAGCGCCTATGCCGCCGTTGGTGTCTGTTAATTTTCTCTGCAGGCTTCCGTCCGGGCACATTATGTACACATTAACCCCGCCGTCACGCCTTGAAGTAAAAGCTATTATTCCGTTTTTTTCATACTTTTCCGCGGTCTTCTGCCTGAATAAATCCCTGTTTTTTGCCGTAACAGGCAGCGCGCAGGCGTCATAATTATCTGATTCGGAATAAAAAACCGGTTTTACAGGTTCAAGGTTATTTCTTAACCCGTGAAGCAGACGCCAGTGACTGCCATTTTGCGGCACGGAGAAAACCGGTATCCTGCCCCCAATAACCCAAGCCACAGAACCGTCTCGGCCGTCTTCCATATATAATGCTGTCTGTTCTTTATTATTACCATCAGGATTCATCATCATTACCTGCGCTTTTCGTTCATACCAGTCAAAATAATAAAGCTTTTTTCCGTCCGGGCTCCAAAACGGTTTTGTATGGCCTTCGCCATAATTAGTAAGCCGTCTTCTGTTATTACCTTCAATATCCATAACATAAATCATATAAGTCCCGCCGTTTACAAATTCAATCCTTTTGCCGTCCGGGACAGAGTATTCATCCCATTCTTCATATTCAGATTCGGAATCTTCCTGCGAGTATTGCTTTATATTCTCTTCTTCTTTATCACTTTGAAACGCTATCATTTTACCATCAGGGGATACTAACGGATTAAGGTCATTATAACCATCCCCGGATATTTTCTTGATATTTTTACCCCTTGTGTCCATTATATAAAGCGACCACTTATTGCCTTTTTTTGAAGAATAAATTAGATGTTTCCCGTCCACCATCCATTCAGGACAGTCATTGTCAGAAGTGCCGTCGGTTATCTTACGCAGATTTCCGCCGTCTATATCCATAATATAAATATCAGCGTTTCTCGCCCTGCCTTCACCAACCTGTTTATATCCCACGGCAAGTATTTCAGAGCCGTCAGGCGATATTTTTGGCATACAGAAAGCGAAGTCCGGTTTGTTTGTGATTCTTGTTTGCAGCGACGCGTCTTCCTGCATTACATATATCTGCTCGCCCCCGTCACGGGTGGAAACAAAAGCGATATAGCCAAGACTCTCTGCGGCAAATAAAGGTAATACGTAAAACACAAACATCAAAGCTGCAATAAATATCTTTTTCAAAATTCCCTCCTGTTATAAAACATATAATGAGTTTATTTTATCTTTGTTGTTATAAAAAGTCAATTAAAGCGGATGAAACAGGATTTTGACGTTTTAAAGGGTGGTTTTGTTTACGGGGGGGTAATAATAATAAAAATAGATAATCGAAAATCGAGAAATATACGTTGAAATCGACTTCCCGGAGTGATACCAGAGTTATGTGTGAATACACATAATTTTCTTATCAAATACCATTTCACTTCCGATGTCGAGCCTTACAAATCAACTTTTCACTTCTTCCCCATACCTTCGTTTGCCGTAAAAAACGGCAAACGGACATATATGGGATTACTGTGCCTTGCTAACATATCCTCACTTGATACTTTTTTGGTTGTTATAAGCCTTTGTTCGGTTTCTATCGCGTAGTAACCCTTTTCTCTTATTTCATCCACCATAGCGGTGTGATATATGCTGAATATGACTATATCCCCGGGCATTATCCGCGGGTTTTCAGGAAGAACCCAGCCGCTTGCCACGCAGAATTCCCTTAAATTTTTTACCCTTCTGGCAAAGAACGCGTTTTTCGGTTTGTCTCCGTTTCTGTTGGAAAACGCACCGGGATTCATTTTATAAAATTCCCTCATTTCCTTTTCCATATATAATCCGGCTTTTTCCAGCGACAAGTTTATCACGTCTATACATACAATTTTCCCTGTCCGCCACCCTATATTAAAAAACTTACCCATATTAAAATCATACGGTATGCCCACTAAACCTTCCGCGGCTTTCAGCGTATCCTCAAGATTCGCTATCCCATCACCATCCGCGTCCGCGTCCTGCATATTGGCAATCCCGTCGCCGTCAACATCAGGGTCGTCCATGTTTCTGATACCATCTCCATCAATATCCTCATAACGGTATCCCAGCCTGTTATCTATTGAATCTCTGAATATATAATTTTTGACGGCAATAAAAGCGAACAAAACAACTATCAAAATGATAATTTGTTTCTTATGCTTTTTAACCATTTCCAAAAAAGCATTAATAGTAAATGATACCGTGTTCTTAAAACCGCCTTTTCCCATTCCGGCTCCTTTTCGCAAAAACATTAAATATATTTATATAAAGTTATGGGGACTTTCAAGAACGAACCTCTAGTTGAGAGTTTACGGAATTTAGTGTTTCTATGCTTCTGACTCAAGGTACATCCCTATATTTTTTTATTTAGCTATTAGTTCCATGACATTATCCGATTTCTTTTTATTAATTCTATCGCCACTCTTAGGTCTAGGTGAGATTTTCCTTTTAATAATATTTATTTTCTTATCACCTGTTAGACTTTCCGTTTTAATAATTCTGTATCCGTCACTATTTGACATTGTCTCCATATACTTTGGACCGCCATCGATGAAATATACTATTCTTTTTTTTAGCAAACCTTCAGAATCAAAATATTCAATTCTTGAACCTCGAAACATCGCAGATTCAGAAAAATACTTTAGCAAAAAAATCAATTCATCCTGTTTATTATACATCTTTCCTTCTTTCCTTTCGCCAGTATCAGCATCTAAAACATAATCAATATATCCATCATAATTATCTGCGGCATCTTTCATAACTTCTTTAATCATTCTTCCTTTTTTAATGTATCTATGTTTATACCCTTTCGGAGCATCATTTGAAGGCTCATATGTTCGATTTTTCACTATCCCCTTTGTATATTTAACCCCTTCCAAAAATTTTCCATTTTCAGAATACTTCTTCAAAACACCATTACGTTTACCCTTTCTGTTCTTCACTTCGTACATATTATTACCGTTTTCATAGAATCCTTTTTCTTCCCCGTTTAATAATCCGTCATGATAATATTTTCGAAATGCAATTTTTCCGGTTTTATAATATTCAATATACTCGCCCTGTTCCTTTCCTTGTTTATAACTGACTGTTACTTTTACCTGACCGTTTGGATAATACTCAATATACTGGCCGTCCAATTTATCGTTAATATAATTGGAAACAACACTTAAGTATTTATTAAATGTTTTACTTGCATATGCATAATCAAATCCGTAATTTTTTGATTCTCCATGCTTCATTCCGTCATGATAGTTATCCTCTTTCATTAAATCACCATTTACCGAATATTCTTTTAACAACCCTTCAATTTTCCCATTCACGTTTCTGTATTCTCTCCGCTTATTTCCATTTTGCCAGTATTTTACGACATCATCATTCAGATTTTTCGGATCCGGATCGCCGGTATATTTTTTATATTCAGATTTTTTATTGCCCTTTCTGTCAAACATTACAGTTGGCCCCTCTTTATCATCTTTCCAAACCGTTCTGCTTTTTATAGTTCCATCTTCATAGAAAGATTCTGCAAGTCCATGAAATTTATCATCTTTATGTGTGAAATAATATTTTATATTGCCGTTTGGATAATACTCAGTTCTTTTGCCATTCAATTTCCCTTTTTTAAAAGATCTTCGGGCAATAACCACTCCTTTTTCGTAATAAATAACGTCACCTTCAAAACGATCATTTGCATATGTACCTGTTTGCAGGATACTGCCGTCTTCCCAATACCAGGTTTCATCACCCTGCTTAATCCCATCCTTATAATGTAAAACCCACATTGGCTGGTCATTTGCATATTTAATAATGACTTCTTTATCCGCAACTTTATCATTCTGATAATTTACATATCCTGTCGCTTCACGTCCATCAGGCTCAATATTTACATATTTATATTTCCCATTTATTTTTTTACCCTTCTTATCAACATCATAATAAAAATCCGTTCTCCATTTCGCAATAACAATCCCATCCTGATAAAACGTCTCTATCCTGCTGTAACTTGACGAATCATATTTTCTAACAACCAGATTCTCCGCCATTATCAAAAACGGATAAACACAGATAAATAAACAAATAATTATTTTTTTCATCACAAAACCTCCCGTTAATTTCTATAAATTATACTCCATTTGAATAAATAATTAAATAGGGTTTGACTTTTTATATTTTAGTATTAACATGTATTCATGAATATAAAAAAATTAAATTTCTGTAAATTATGTTTCTTTTTCGTTTTATTTTTCAGCTTTGCTTCCGCGGAAAATATTAAACAAAGACATTATAACCTCGACACAGCAAATTTTATCGGCCAGGTCGCACCGAATTTTAAAATCAAAACAAGTGATAATAATATTTTCTTACTTTCGGAAGAAGTCGGCAAAGAAACACTAATATTTTGTTTTGCCGGCACACAAAACTTCACCTCCGCGCCTTTTTTGAAAAAAATACAAGCCATTAAAGTTCGCTACAATAAAAAACCCGTGAAATTCATCCTGATTTCACAGGACTACAAAGATTTAATCAAAACTTTTCTGGATAGAAATGATTTGGATTTTGTTTTTTATTCGGATAATAACAAAACGTTAACAAAACAGTTTAAAATCGAAGAACAACCCGGCATTGTTATTATAGGCGTTGACGCAAGAGTACAACTTCACGCTTCCGGCACAATACCAAAAAACATCGACAACTATATCAATAAGGTTATAAAAGCAAATATTAAATCACTGAGGAAAAAAGAAAATATTAAGAATACAAAAGAATATTTCGCAGAACACTTTGCTGATATTGACAATTATTATAGAGACAACTATAGGGCACGCATATATAACAAAATCAAATGTCCATGCCAACCTTACCTTTCATTGTCCGAATGCGGCGATTGTCAGGAAGGAAAAACCATAGAAAAGACTCTTGATGAATATTTTAGTAAATTCCATTTATTTAATACTAATACACCGGATAAAAATCTCGCAGAAGAGATACTAAAGACAAACGTGGAATTTTTAACAGACTAAAAAGCCTCATTTACCAATTACCACAAACATTTATATTTTATGTTTTTGACTCCGCAAGTCCGCTGAAATTCCGCTGACGCTGTTCCGCTTTTCTAACGTTTAGTAAGCGCGGAATTTCTCTTCAAGCCTCAATACCATATAAGAATAAACTCTAGCAATTTACATGTTGTTGTAAAGTACATAAAGATTGGCTATTAACAGAAAAACCCGGAATGTTATTTAGTTCTCTTTCTAATATATCAGGTATACGCAAATCACTTTAGTAAACTACTACTTAATTTTCTTAAGTTTAAATTCAATTGGGGTATCAGAAGAAAAACGCTCCGCATCGATCCATTGTTCTTGATATTCATCAGCAGTTACCCCTATCATCTTTGTTTTTTTGGGGTAAAAATCAACAGGGGTTGAAATCCCTTCATCATTTGTTTTAGCAACACAAGTAGTTGAAACCCAATCACCATAACTTGTCTTTAGGCATATCCGAGCATCCCTGATAGGTTTTTTTGTATCATCCTCTCTGACAAATACATTTAATTTTTCTTTATGATTCTCTACGAAAACAAATTTAAGTAATTCAACCTGCGGACTAAATAAAAAATTTATTCCTTGTATCGTTGTATATCTATTGCTTTCACTAATATATTCATCATCTTCCGCAGAAAGATTATAGTTTCGTCCATATTCGGAGTTTACCGCAAACTCGCCATTATCATCCGTTTCATAAATAACAGGAGACGTGAAATTCATCCATTCCCCAGAAAGATCATCAAAAAAATCTTTTCTTAATTGCATCTTACATTTTTTTATTGGGTTTCCTGTCTCATCGGCTATTGTAATGATTTTTTTAACCGCTCTACTCAGTTTAACATCCCACTGTATTTCATCTTTCATTTCAACCACCAAATGCTCTCTTTCTCTACCAATTTCTTTCGACATTTTATCTTGCCAACTTTTATCTTTTTCCCAAATATAAATCGGTGACTTTTCCCACCGGTAATCTTCTTTAATAACCGCAAATTGAAGTATTCCATACCCCCTATTTGATTTAGCCGAATCATTATCATCAAATCGGACTTTAGTTCTACCTTGGGAGTTTGTCTTACCTATCTTAATCTCACTTTCAGGAGGATAAATACGCTCTAAAATTACTTCAGCGTTTTGAACCGGTTTTCCATCCGGAAGACTTACAGAAATTGTTAATGTAGCAGCACCAGAAAAAGCACTTAAAATTAAAGTTAAAAATAAAAATAGCAGACCGAAGTTATATTTATATATGCTACCACTTTTTAACATTTCCGCTTTTTTTATCATAGTTTCATTTTACCACCAAGTAAAGCAAAGGCAATAGAAAGATAACTCATTTTGAATCTTAAAAACCATCAAAAATAAACCATCTACAAAACGAACAGGCTTTTTACCTGGCAGAAGTAACAAGGCTTGCCTACTACGCAAATTTTCGCCTAAAATTTGCTGCGCATGCCCTCTGAAATTCCGCTGACACTATTTAGTTTTTCTACCTTACGGCAGTGCGGAATTTATCTTCGAGACTCAACACCGTATAAAAACAAAAAGCCTATTTAATTACCTTTTATCTTGGCTTTTTATCAATCCCGATATCATCCGGCATACGTTATCAATCCGGCTTTTATATTCCTGATTTTTTGCATCGCTGATTAATTTTTTTCTTTTACACAGTTCTAATATAGAAACACATTCAAAAGCCGAGCCCCTGGCTATGTGAAAAAAATGCGTTTTGTCGTTCTTAGTGAACCTGCCATTGCCTTCCGCAATATTATTTGGTACAGATAACGCGGCACGGTTTGATTGGTCTTTAAGATAATATTTACCCTTAGAAAACGTCTCGGTAACACTGGTAAGTTCATCGGCAAGCTGCATAGACTGATTGTAAACATCAAGATTTTCAAATAAAAACGGCATATGACCCCTCCCGCATATGGTTTCATTAAATACAAATACACTGCAAACACCGAAAATCGAGAATCGAGAATTGTACGTCAATGCTCGCCTTCCGGCGCGATTCTATATCCATGCCTTATTTATCGATTATCGTTTTCTCTATTCTTTGCCATAAGGCCGGCTAACTGCCGAAAATCGAGAATCGAGAATTGCCCGTCAATGCTCGCCTTCCGGCGCGATTCTATATCCATGCCTTATTTCTCGATTCTCTACGACAAGGCCGGCTAACTGCTGAAAATCGAGAATCGAGAATCGCCCGAATTGACTTTGTATTATATTTCTCAATTATCGATTGTCGATTCTCTGCCATAAAATAAAAAACCCGCGGTTAAGCGGGTTTTTTATTTTATGGCGGGAGTGACGAGGCTCGAACTCGCGACCTTCTGCGTGACAGGCAGACGCTCTAACCAACTGAGCTACACCCCCGCTAAACTTTTTGTTATAAGCGGTTTTTATATTATCTACTATCTTCACTACAATTTCAACTACGTAAATTTTATGGTGGGCGCTGAGGGACTCGAACCCCCGACCCTCTGCTTGTAAGGCAGATGCTCTAACCAACTGAGCTAAGCGCCCATCTGTGTATGATTTCAATTAACCTAACCTTTTAAAGAAACCGAGCTAATTTTCTATATTTCGCTTATGCTTAACTGCCTATAGCTTAATTTGCTATTATTTCAACTTCAACTGCCGCGGGCTAAAGACCCGCGTCTACCAAGTCTTTATGGAGCGGGAGACCGGGTTCGAACCGGCGACATCCAGCTTGGAAGGCTAGCGCTCTACCAACTGAGCTACTCCCGCATTTAAAGAACAAGCCAAAACTTATATAATAACACTGCAAGATTATACAAGAATATGCTGAAATTTCAAGCATATTTCACATAAATAAAATAATGGTGGGGAGGGATGGGTTCGAACCATCGAAGGCGTTAGCCAACAGATTTACAGTCTGCCCCGTTTAGCCACTCTGGAACCTCCCCACTATTTCATATCATCTCTTTATCTTTTTAAGAACAATTCTCTGTATCTTTAAATCAACTGCCGCGGGCTAAAGACCCGCGTCTACCAGATCTTTTCTATCTATTTTTCTATGGAGCTGGCGAGAGGACTTGAACCTCCGACCATCTGATTACAAATCAGACGCTCTACCACTGAGCTACGCCAGCCCATATACTTTTTATTTCTTAAATTTCGGCGTTATAAACAACGCGCCCTAAAGGACGCGGCTACCACGGCAAAACATAGCACTTTAGAAGTTTAAGCATTTAAGCTATAGCGAAACCCGCTTATGCTTAATTGCCTATAGCTTAATCCGCTATTATTTCTCAGCCGCCGATCTTCCTCATCCGTTCATAGAAAACAACAGCGGCGGCGTTTGACACGTTTAAAGAGTCAATTCTGCCTTTCTGTTTTATTTTAACAAGAAAGTCGCAGTTTTTCTTTACCAGTTCTCTCATTCCTGCGCCTTCATTGCCCAGGACAAAAGCTGTCTTCTTGTCAAAATCTGTTTCATCTATAAATTTATCGCCTTTTAAATCAAGGCCATAAATCCAGAAACCATTCTTTTTTAAAATCTCAAGAGCGTTGTTAATATTGCTTACAACCACCATTTCTATATATTCCGCTGCACCGGCTGAAACTTTATAAGCAGCATCATTCACCGGCGACTGCCTTTTTGAAGTCACAATTATACCACAGACACCAAAAACTTCGCAACTTCTAATTATAGCTCCAAGGTTGTGCGGGTCTTCTATGGAATCCAGCACAGCCACTGTTATATTCTCTTCTCCCGCGTGTTTTCGTAAAAATTCGTCAATGCCCCACGCTTTTAACCCTTCTATTGAAGCGGCAACTCCCTGGTGCTTGTCTGTGCCTGTTATCTTTTCAAGGTTCTTTTTGTCAGTTATTGTTATTTTCGCGCCTGTTTGCCTTACCTCTTCAATTACATCCGACATCTTCTCCGCGTCTTTCAAGACAACAAGTTCATATATTTTTCTGTCATTTTTTATTACTTCTCTTATAACATTTCTGCCGTATACCCACATGCTATTTTAACTCCCTTATGATATATGTCCGCGCCTTGGTGAATTCAAGGATGTAACCCGTCTCCGCCGCTTTTTTCTTTAATAAATCCGCTTCTTCGTACTTCTTTTCAGAACGTAAAACACCTATCTGCTTTACCAGGTCAATAACCTGCGGGTCAACCGGTTTTATTTCCGGCACTATGCCAAGCACCCCGCCCATTAAACGCAGCACAGCGTCATATTCGGCGGCGTCAGCATCTGTCATATTCGGCAGTTTAGACTTAATTTCCGCAAGGCAGTTATATATAACGGCCTGCGCTTTGGACGTATTAAAATCTTCATCCATGGAACTTTTGAATTCCGCTATGAATTTGTTATCCGGTTTTATCTGCTCATTAATATTAATACCCTCAAGGCGCTGGTTTAAACGCTGAAGGGTGTAATAGTATTCGGAATACCCTTTTTTTACCGGTTCCATATTTTCATATGAAAAATCAAGCGGCCCGCGGTAATGCGCTGACAAGATAAACATCCTTATAACTTCCGCGGAAAAATCCTTTAACAGGTCGCGGACCATTACAAAGTTGCCTTTTGATTTGGACATCTTTTCGCCCTTAATATTCATGTATCCGCCGTGCATCCAGTATTTGGCAAACTCTTTGCCTGTGCACGCCTCTGACTGCGCTATTTCATTTTCGTGGTGGGGGAAAACCAAATCCGCGCCGCCACCGTGAATATCAAATGTCTCGGCAAGGTATTTTGAAGACATTACGGAGCATTCTATGTGCCAGCCCGGCCTGCCCTTGCCCCACGGACTTTCCCAGAACGGCTCTCCCGGCTTGGAAAATTTCCACAGTGCGAAATCCAGCGGGCTTTTCTTTTCTTCATCAACATCCACCCTTGCGCCTTCCTGCAGGTCGTCAATATTCCTGTGCGACAGTTTTCCGTACCCGTTAAAACTTGCCACGCTGAAATACACGCCGTTCTTTGACGCATAGGCGTTGCCCTTTTCTATTAATATAGATATCATCTTAATCATGCCTTCAATTTCTTCAGTGGCGCGCGGGCTTACATCGGGTTTTTTTACCTTAAGCGCCTGCGTGTCTTCAAAATACGCGTCAGTATATTTTTTCACCACGTCCTGCCAGGTAATACTCTCTGCCGCGGCCTTGTTTATTATTTTATCTTCAATGTCGGTGATATTCTGGACAAATTTCACTTTATATCCGCTGTATTCAAAGTATTTTCTTATGGTATCAAAAACCACAAAAATCCTGGCATTGCCTATGTGAAAGTAGTTATATACAGTAGGCCCGCAGACGTACATTTTCACTTCGCCCGGCGTTACAGGTACAAACTCTTCTGTTTTTCCCGTCATTGTATTGTGAACCTTTATCATTTACGCTTTCTCCTTAAGAACCGCAACCGCGTGCGCGCTTACGCCTTCTTTGGCGCCGGTGAATCCAAGGCCTTCTTCTGTTGTGGCTTTAATGGCCACCTGGGACTCTTTAACGCCAAGGCACTGCGCCAGCGACGTTTTTATCTTTTCTATGTACGGTGCAACCCTTGGGTATTCCGCCACTATTATTGAATCCACATTGCCTATCACATAACCTTCTTTTTCAATAAGTTCCTTTACCTGTTTTAAAAGTTCCGTGCTTCTTATCCCCTTATATTTTTCATCCTTATCCGAAAAATAATAACCTATGTCGCGTAAGCCCGCGGCGCCCAGCATTGCGTCCATTATGGCGTGAATAAGGACATCCGCGTCTGAATGGCCTTCCAGCCCGAATTCGGCTTTTTCAAATTCCACGCCGCCTAAAAACAGCCGCCTGCCTCTTTTTAACCTGTGTACGTCATATCCAATGCCTACACGCACTTAAATCACCCCTTTAATTTCTTAAAATACGGCAGTCCCTTTAATATTTCAAGGTCCTGCTTAGTGGTTACTTTTATGTTAATGCCTTCATATTCAACGGCCTTTACTTTTTTTCCGCGCGCTTCAAACAGCTGCGCGTCGTCTGTTGGTTTAAGCTTATTAAAGTCAGCGGTTTCATACGCTTTAAGGATTTCTTTATACCGAAATCCCTGCGGCGTCTCTGCCGTCCTTAA
Organism: Candidatus Goldiibacteriota bacterium HGW-Goldbacteria-1; assembly: GCA_002839855.1. Taxonomy (NCBI): domain Bacteria; phylum Candidatus Goldiibacteriota; species Candidatus Goldiibacteriota bacterium HGW-Goldbacteria-1. The sequence continues at coordinate 65,658 of PGYV01000008.1, read as the reverse complement.
TTCATTCCTGTCCAGCGTTCCATTTAAAAAACCGCCCTTAACCTTTTTAACGGTTAAAGAAACTTTTTTAACAGGAATTGCCGCAGGATATTTTTTTAACTCTCTTAAAACATCTGTAATAAGGCCCGGTTCAAAATACGGCCTTGCGCCGTCATGAATAAGGACGTTATCAACAGCCATCTTCTTTAGAAACTTTAAGGCGTTATAGACGGAGTCATATCTCTGTGCACCCCCGTCTATAACGCCTGCGACTTTTTTAAAACCATATTTCTTTACTATCATCTTCCCGGCAAATTCCCTGTAATCAGGGGATACCACCAGCAGTATCAAACCTATTTCACGCGACTTTTCAAAAACAGATACCGCGTGCGCAAGAATTTCCCTGCCTTTTAACTTAAGATACTGCTTTGGTACGGCTCCGCCAAAGCGTTTTCCGCTTCCGGCAGCCACAATTATTGCCGCTGTCTTCATTCATTTTCCTTTTTTGGTTCTTCACTGTGCGCTTCACTTACAGGCGCACTCTGCGTGGTACTGTTAGTATTGTTATTACGGTTCTGGTTTCTGTCATTACGGCGGAACGGCCTTTTAAAATATCCGCGCGCGCCGCGGTTCTCACGGCTGTCGCCGCCCTGTTCGTATCTGGCAAATATCATCCTTCCGGCGTCTGTCTGCAATACGTTGGTAACCACCACATCTATCTTCTTATTAAGAAGTTTTCTGGCGTTATCAACCACTATCATCGTGCCGTCCGTAAGGTATGCTATGCCCTGTTCTTTTTCTTTTCCTTCCTTCATAATTTTCACGCCTATGCGCTCACCGGGAAGGAAAGACGGTTTTACCGAATTGGAAAGGTCGTTAATGTTAAGAATCTTAACGCCCTGAATCTCCGCGGTTTTATTAAGGTTATAATCGTTAGTAATAATTTTAGCGCCCGTCTCTTTTGCCATTAATACCAGTTTCTGGTCAACTTCCCTTGTCTGCGGATAGTCTTTATCAACTATTTCCAGCGTGACGCTTGGCATCTTGCGCAGGTCATTTAAAATATCCAGCCCCCTGCGCCCCTTGCTTCTTTTCATGTGGTCCGACGAATCAGCTATGTACTGAAGTTCGTGAAGCACAAATTTCGGGGCGATAAGTGTGCCTTCCAGAAATCCGGCCCTGCAGATATCCTTGATTCTTCCGTCAATAATTACGCTGGTATCAAGTAATTTAGGATAAACCGACCCTTTTTTTGCCTCTTTACCGGACAGGAATATATCCCCGATAATCATAAGGGCCGCGGCTGCCGCGCCGGACAATGTAATAATCCCGTATAATGAATTGGATTTATAAAGCATAACCCCGGCAAAAACTGAAACCGCCATAAACAACAGATAAATAAAATACTTCATTTTTTTCTCACCACCTTTTAATTTAATCCGCGCGTTTTTTTAAAGTTTTGTAAGCGCGCTTACATTTCCAATCTTTATAATTTCCATCCTGCTTTTTCCCGCCTTTGAACGCTCCGGCACATAGGCTGTTTTAAAACCCATTCTTTCCGCCTCTGCCAGGCGCTGTTCCAGAAACCTAACCGGCCTTACTTCGCCGTCCAGCCCCAGTTCCCCAAGAAAAACCGACTTGGTGGAAACAGGCCTGCCCGTATGGCTGCTGTATATGGCGGCGGCGGCGCCTAAATCTGCCGCTGTTTCAACTATCTTTATGCCGCCGGCCACGTTTAAAAATATATCGCAGTTATCAAGTTTTAAATCAAGGTTCTTTTCAAGAATCGCCACTATAAGAAGAAACCTGTTGTAATCAATTCCCGTAACCGTCCTCTGCGGATTGCCGTAGCTTCTGCGCACGGTTAACGCCTGAATTTCCAGCAGAAGGGCGCGCGTGCCTTCCATTACGGTTACTATTCCGCTGCCTGTCTTTGTTTCTTTCATTTCATCCAGCAGTAATTTTGACGGGCTTTTTACCTCTTTAATGCCAGATGCCTGCATGTCAAATATCCCTATTTCATTGGTGGAGCCAAACCTGTTTTTTACCGCCCTTAACACCTTAAACTGGTAATACTTTTCCGCTTCAAGGTATAACACCGCGTCCACCATGTGTTCAAGCATCTTAGGCCCGGCTATTGTGCCTTCTTTTGTCACATGCCCTATTATTATCACCGGCACGTTTGTCTTTTTTGCGGCATACAAAAGCTGGGCGCAGCTTTCCCTTAACTGATTAACGCTTCCTGCCGCGCCTTCAATCTCTTCCTTATATACAGTCTGTATTGAATCCACCACCACAAGGGCGGGTTTGTCTTTTTCAATGATATCGGATATTTTTTCAACCGAAGTCTCTGACATTACCTTCAGCGATTCCGATTTAATTCCCGTCCTGTCAGCCCTCATCTTAATCTGCCTTAGGGATTCTTCTCCCGACACATACAGCACATTGCCGTAACGCGCGGCTATCCTGTCCGCAATATCCAGCGCGATTGTGGACTTGCCCACGCCGGGTTCACCGCCCATCAATACAAGCGAACCCTTTACAATACCGCCGCCGAACACCCTGTCTGCTTCTTCTATGCCGGTGGTTATGCGTTCTTCTTCGCCGGCTTTAATATCCTTAAGCGGGCTTGCCGCAGACGCACTTTCAAACTTTCTGTAATCTGCGCCGGCTTTGCCCTTAAATTCTGTTTCTTCCTGAAACGTGTTAAACTCATTGCAGGAAGGGCACTTTCCAAGCCATTTCGCCGACTGATACCCGCAGCTTGCGCAGGAAAATACCGTCTTTTTTTTCAACTTTAATCCTTTTACAGGTTAATTAAATTCCAAGTTCTTTATTCTTAATCTTAGCCGTGACCATTTCAATGAACTTTATAAAGTCCACGCCTTTTTCTTCTTCGCCCGTTCTTTTTCTTACCGATACGGTCCTGCTTTCCACTTCTTTGTCGCCAAGGATTAACATGTACGGCACTTTGTCCATTGTGGCTTTTCTAATCTTGGCTCCTATTTTTTCGCTGTCCAGGTCAAGGCCAACCCTGATATTGTTTTTCTTCAGCTCTGCTGCCAGTTCTTTCGCGTAATCATCGCAGCGCTCTGTAATGGTTAAAATCATTACCTGTTTTGGCGCAAGCCATACAGGGAACGCGCCTTTGTAATGCTCTATTAACACGCCAAAAAAACGTTCCAGCGAACCCATAAGCGCCCTGTGTATCATAATCGCCCTGTGTTCCTTGCCGTCCTTGCCTGTGTAATTGATGTTGAAACGTTCCGGCAGGTTAAAGTCCACCTGAATTGTGGAACACTGCCACGTTCTGTTAAGCGCGTCTTTTATTTTAATGTCTATCTTTGGCCCGTAAAAAGCGCCGCCGCCTTCATCTGTGCCGTACTTAAGCCCTGCAATTGAAAGCGCGGACTTTAAAGCGTCCTGCGCCTTTACCCACACTGAATCATCGCCTATATGGTCAGCAGGCATGGTGCTTAAATACACTTCAAATTCAGAGAAGCCGAATGTCCTTAAAATAAACATTACAAAATTCAGCGCTTCTATGATTTCTGATTCCAGCTGGTCTTCCCTGCAGAAAATATGCGCGTCGTCCTGTGTAAAGCCGCGGACCCTCATAAGCCCGTGCAATACGCCCGACTTTTCATACCTGTAAACAGTTCCAAGTTCCGCCCACCTTAAAGGAAGGTCACGGTAACTTTTCTTTCCGTTGTTGTACATCAGGATATGAAAAGGGCAGTTCATGGGTTTAAGCTGGTATTCCATTTTGTCAATGTTCATTGTGTCAAACATGCTGTCGCGGTAGAACCCGGTATGCCCCGAAGTATTCCACAAATCAATCTTTGCTATATGCGGGGAGAATATAAGGTCATAGCCGTTTTTTATGTGTTCGTTGCGCCAGAAATCTTCCATTTCTTTTCTTATAACGCCGCCCTTAGGGTGCCAGTAAATTAAGCCGGGCCCAAACTCTTCATGAGTTGAGAATAAATCAAGTTCTTTTCCAAGCTTTCTGTGGTCGCGCTGTTTTGCTTCTTCAACCGTGTGCAGGTACTGTTCCAGCATCTCTTTTGACGGGAATGAAATGCCGTATATCCTCTGAAGCATCTTGTTCTTTTCATCGCCGCGCCAGTAAGCGCCTGCCAGTTTTAAAAGTTTTACCGCTTTTATCTTTTTTGCAAGGCCTATATGAGGCCCGCGGCAAAGGTCTGTAAACCCTGCCGTGGTATAGGTGCTTACCGTGTCGTCATTAATACCTTCCATGATTTCTATTTTATAGGTTTCGCCCATGTCAGAAAACATCTTTATGGCGTCTTTCTTTGATATTTCCTGCCTTGAAAATCCCGCGTTTTCTTTTATTACTTTCATCATCTCTTCTTCAATTTTCACAAGATCATCATCGCCAAAATTCTTTTCCCTGTCAAAATCATAATAGAACCCTTCGTCTATGGAAGGCCCTATTGTCACCTTTGTATCGGGATAAAGCCTTTTAACAGCCGCCGCCATGATATGGGAAGTGCTGTGCCAGAATGCCTGTTTTCCTTCCGCGTCTTCAAAAGTAAATGCCTTTAATTCACCGCCTTCATTTAACGGCGTGCCAAGGTCAATAAATTTTCCGTTTATTGAAGCCACAAGAAAAGCGGACGTCTCTGTTTCTGCTTCTTTTAATATTTCTATGGCCCTTTTGCCCTGTTCTGCCTGGTACTCTTTGCCTTTATAATTTACCGTTATCATGCCCATGTCAGTCTCCTTTTGCTTTGCCTTTCAATTATAAAATAAATTGTTTTTAAAAAAGCTCTTGTAGGGACAGCGCTTGAATGCGGGCTTTGCCACGGCATTCACGCATGTCCGTTTAAAAACATAACCAATAAAACCTATTTGTTTGTTAAAAAAAACATCAGCTGTTCAAGTTCCAGCGCAAGGTCCACGTTTCTTATTATTATGTCTTCATCGCTTACCAGATGCTTACCCGCGAAATTAAGCACGCCCTTAATGGGGGTCTTTTTAAGTTTGGTGAAAATATCCGGTATAACAGCAGCCGGGGTGGTGATTATTAAAATTTCTATCTTCTCTTTTTTTATCACTTTTTCCATGTCTTCAGAACCATATATTTTTACCCCGTCTAATTCCCAGCCCACTTTATCCGGGTCCACGTCAAATCCCGCCACCACTTTAAAACCCCTTGCTTCAAAACCGCGGTACATTAAAAGCGCGCTGCCAAGGTTTCCCGTGCCGACCACGGCAACCCTTACGCCTTTATGCGTGCCCAGTATCTTAGAAATATTCTCTTTTAACTGTTCAACGTGATAGCCAAAACCCCTGCGGCCAAACTTGCCAAAATAAGCAAGGTCTTTTCTTACCTGCGCGGGATTAAGCCCTATCTGCTTTGCCACCTGTTCCGAAGACACGTATTCCACGCTGCCTGCCGACAGTTCCGAAAAACATTTAAGGTATAGAGAAAGCCTGTTTACCGTGGGAAGCGGTATTTTTTTTATCATTTTGTCTCACCTTTTTTATCTTTATCAAGGTCTACCAGGTCGTTCATTTTAAAAGAATGCTCGTGCGACTTCATATAATCATCAAGCTGTTTTTTCTCTTCGGTCATCTCTATATCGCGGCCGGCAAGCGTCACCTTTTTTAGTTCTTTGTCCACTTTAATTATCTTGGCCTTTACCACATCGCCTTTTTTGCAGGTAATCTTGGCGCTGTTCTTTACCGGCATCCTGCCGTTAATGCCTTCTATTACCTCGCAGATTACACACCCTTCTTCAATTGATAAAACCTTTACATCCACAATGGTTCCTTCCTTATAAACATTGGCAAAAGACGTCCACGGAGACTGCGTCAGCGCCTTTAACCCAAGCACTATCCTGTTCTTTACTTTATCAACAGCCAGTATCTTAAACTCTTTTTTGTCGCCAACTTTAATCACTTCGGAAATTTTCCCGAAGCCCTGCCATGATATGTCATCCATCCCCACAAAGGCGTCCACATTTTCTTCCATCTCTATCTTAATCCCTTCGCCTTCAATTATCTCCGCCACTGTGCCAAACACCCTTGCATCCACCGGATAACGTTCTTCCATGTCAAACCAGGGATTGCCTTCAAGCCTTTTTATGCTTAAAAATACTTTATTTTTATCCTTATCAATATTTATTATCTGCGCTTCAAATTCCTGACCCTGCGAATAAACATCAGCCGGGTTGTTTATCTTTCTAAAATAGGAAAGTTCCTGTTTCTGTATGAAACCGCTAAGTTCGGGGCTAAGCTCAACTTCAAGCCCTTCGTCGGTTATATTTTTTACTTTCACATTTAACCTGTCGCCATGCTTATATCCCGCGGCAAAAGACGGTTCCTGCACCTGCTGTACAGGCGCGCTTGCTGCCGGTTCCGCGGCTGCCGGTTGTTCCTGTTTTACAGCGGCTGTTTCCTGCTGTTTTTCAGGCGCCTTGATATCCTCCGCGGGTTTTTTAATCTGATTACCTGATGCTTCTTTATAGGATACCACCACGTTTCTTTTTTCTTCATCCAGCTGAATTACCTTTAAAGGAATTAACTTATTAAGTATTTCTTCAGCCGGAACCCTGGCATGTGATAAGGGCAGAAAAGCCGTCACATTCGCCCCAAAATCAATAATAAATCCGCCTTTAACCGCTTTGACCACTTTACCGTCAAGCGGTGTAGCCTTCTGAAAAGAATCCTTCACTTTGGAAAACACGGCTTTCTTTTCCGCGATAATCCTGGACAAAAGCACAACACCTTCGCCGTTATCCATCCGCTTTACAAGAACCTCTATTTCGTCCCCTTCATTAATCCCTTCATAATAGCTGTATCTTGATGTTTCTTCTTTGGGGACAATACCCTCTGATTTGTATCCAATATCAACAAAAAGGTCGCCGTCGCTCTTCTTTATTACTTTACCTTTTACGACCTTTCCTTCCCTTATATTCCTGATCTCATTTTCCATCATGCTGCTCCATGTATTTTATTTTATTTATTATCTCTTTTATGGCGCTTTCCGGCGTTGAAGCCCCGGCGCTTATTCCAATCCTGGTTTTCCCTTTCAGCCACTCTTTTTTTATTTCCGCCGCCGTTTCCACGTGGCGCACTTCCTTTAATATACCGCGCGAAAGTTCATAAAGCCTTTTTGTATTGGCGCTGTTCTTGCCGCCCACTATTATCATAAGGTCGGACTTTTTCGCAAGCTGCATTGTCGCTTCCTGCCTTTTCTGGGTGGCATCACATATTGTGTTAAACACCCTTACTTCAGCGTACCTTCCAACAAGCACTTTTTTCATCACCGCAGCCGCAATTTCCATAAATTTTTCGGCGCTCTGCGTGGTCTGGCATACAACGCCAACCCTGCTTTCAAGGTGCGCTTTCATCACATCCGCGGCGGTGTTTAAAACTATGCCTTTATCACCCGCGTATCCTGAAATACCTTTAACTTCGTAATGTTCTTTATCGCCAACTATTATAATCTGATAACCTTCATCTTTAAGCCTTTCCACGGCTTTATGAATCTTCTTAACGTAAGGGCATGTGGTGTCAAGCACGTCTGCCGCTTTTGCCCTTAACTGCGTTTCTTCTGCCGGCGTTATTCCGTGCGTGCTTATTATGGCACAGCCGCCTTTTTTTATTCCGTCAACGGATTCCACATGCCTGGCTCCCGCTTTTTCAAGCCTTGCCGATTCCTGCGGGTTGTGAATTATCTGCCTTAAAGAATACACGCCCTTATCGGTATTTTTATCCGCGTATTCAAAAGCCAGTTTCATGGCCCTTTGAACTCCGAAACAAAACCCGGAACCCTGCGCTATTGTTACCGTAAACTTTTTCTTCTTTGCCATTATTAAGCCCGCTTATTATTAATTAATTTTATCGCCCTGATTTTTTAAATAGTCCGCTTTCATCTCTCTTAGCCTGTTTATAACCCTTGCCGTAATTTCCTCGTAAACTTCCCTGCCTTCGGGCTTTTCAAACAAATCATCAAATGACATCACATCGCCGTAAACGATGGTGATAGGCGTAAATAATTTCGGTTTGCCGCCTTTTGGCCACGCTTCAAACGCCCCGTGAATATATACAGGAAGCACCTTTCCTTTGGTCTGATAAACCAGCATACCCGTACCCGGTTTGCCGTCCTGAATTTCCCCGGTTAGCGTCCTTGTGCCTTCCGGAAAAAACATTACAGCCCACCCTGCCTTTACAAGTTCTATAAATTTATCCCACGCTCCCCGGTCTACCCTTCCCCTTTTTACGGGAAAAGCCCCAAGGTTTCCTATTATACAGCCAAAAATCTTATTTTTAAAAAGCGTATCACGCGCCATAAACCTGCAATTCCTTTTAAAACCAAGCGCGCCGGCGGTCGGCGGGTCAAAATAACTTGAATGGTTTGGCATTACAATTAATCCGCCTTTTTTGGGAACCTTATTTGTATTAACAAATTTTATTTTATGAAAAATAACAAAATAAACCCACATCAGCCGCCTTAAAAAACGGAACACTATAAAGTATGTTATCTTCCATGGTTCTTTCATTTCTTTTTCCCCTTAAGGCTTTTTATCAGCGTAAAGAATTCCGGAAAAGAAGTATTGATGCAGTCAATGTCTTTTATAAGCAGCCCGTTTTCGCTTACAAGGGCTGCCACTGTAAACGCCATGGCTATCCTGTGGTCTCCGTATGAATCAATTGAAGCGTAAGTAAAAGGTTTGCCTTCGTTTCCGTAAACCGCAAAGCCGTCTTCGTATTCTTCTGTTTTTATGCCAAGCCTGTCCAGGTTGGTAAGGACAGTTTTTATCCTGTCTGTTTCTTTAACCCTAAGTTCCTTTGCCCCGCGGATTATTGTCTTTCCTTTGGCTGCCGCCGCAAGGACCGCAATTACGGGAATTTCATCGATAAGGCGCGGAATAATTGCGCCTTTTATAACAGTACCTTTTAAAGCCGACGTGGAAACGGTTATATCCCCGGTTTCTTCGCCGTTCTGATTTTTTAAATTGGTAAGTTTTATTTTCGCGCCCATTTTTTTCATAATATCAATAATGCCGGTCCTTGATTTATTAAGACCGACATTGACAATTGTAATTGAACTTTTTTTCATAAGGGCGCCCGCCGCCATAAAATACGCGGCCGAACTTATGTCTGCCGGAACAACAACTTTTTTTCCTTTAAGCCTTGCCCCGGATTTTAATACAACTGTATTTCCTTTAACCGATATGTCCGCGCCAAAATACTTAAGCATGCGTTCCGTATGGTCACGCGAACGTTCCGGTTCTGTTATTACCGTATCGCCCGACGCGTAAAGGCCGGCCAGTAAAACCGATGATTTTACCTGCGCGCTTGCCATGGGCATTTTATATTTTATCGCCCTTAAAGCGCCGCCCTGAACCGTAACCGGCGCAAAACCATGATTGCTTGAAAGCGAAGCACCCATAAGCTGAAGCGGTTCAATTACACGTTTCATGGGCCTTTTTACTATCTGCGCGTCGCCCGTTATTCTGCTTACAAAGGGCTGTGCCGCTAAAACGCCAAGTATAAGCCTCATTCCCGTTCCGGAATTTCCCACATAAAGCACGTCAGAAGTCTGACGCAGGGAAGCAAGCCCCCTGCCGTGAATATAGACAGTGCCGTTTTCTTTTTTTATCTGCACACCTAATTTCTTAAAAATTCTGACAGTGTTTATTGTGTCTTCAGCTTCAAGAAAACTTGTCACCGTTGTAAGGCCTTCAGCAAGAGCGCCTATTATTACAGCCCTGTGTGAAATTGATTTATCACCCTGCACTGAAAGTTTTTTCTTTACGCCGGATACCGGCACAATCTGTATTTTTTTCATTTGTCCAGAGACTCCCTTAAAAGCCTTGCGGTTTTTATATAGCCCGCCAGCTTGCCGGCTTTTAACATTTTTTCTGCCTGTTCCAGTTCTTTTCTGAATCTTTCCGTCTGTTTTAATACCTGCGCCTTATTCGCGTAAAGGATTCCCGCCCAGACGTCTTCATCAGACGCGCCTATCCTTGTCATGCTTTTAAAACCCGAACCTATTATATTGCTGCTGTTTTTTATGCAGCCCTTCTGTGATATCAACAGCGCGAACGCCGCAAGGTGCGGCATATGGCTTATTCCCGCCACTGCATCATCGTGCTGCTGCGGCGTCATAAAGACCGTGTGCATACCGACGGACTTCCACAGTGCTGTTACTTTTTTCACGCCCTTGCTGTCCTTATTGCCTGTTACGATACAATTGCCCGCGTTAAACAGGTTAAAGATACTGTTTTTTACCCCTGTTTTTTCGGAACCCACCATAGGATGTGAACCGATAAAGTTATCCCGGTACCCTTTTAACGCGCAGATATCATCCGTTATTTCTTTTTTAACGCTTCCCATATCAGTTACTATAGTTTCTTTTGTAAGCCCTGCTTCAAGCAGCTTCTTATACATCTGCGCTATTTTGTCCGCCACCACGCTTATAACAATTAAATCAGCGCCTTTAACGGCTTCTTCTAAATTATCAGTAACCATTGTAGCGGCGTTAAGTTTCTTGGCTTCATTAAGTTTGGTAATATTTCTGCCCGCCCCGCATACTTCTTTTGCAATACGGTTTTTAAGCAAAGCCATGCCCAGGCTTCCGCCCATCATTCCCATCCCGACTATGGTAACTTTTTTAAACATTGTTTTCATATTAACTCCTGTAAATTCAGATGCTTGGACGCTTGGAGGGTTAGATGCTTAGTAAAACCCGCCAAACATTAAACACATATCTTTACCGCTTCTGCTATATCCTCTTGTTGCTTAATTAATATCCAAGTCGTTATTCTTTTCGGTTTGGTAGCCGCACCCTTTAGGGTGCGTTGTTTATATTTTTCATTTCAACTACCGCGGGCTAAAGACCCGCGTCTACCAGAACCGTTCTTATAATTCGCTCTTGCTATCTCTTTATTAGATTTAGCCTTGGTAGCCGCACCCTTTAGGGTGCGTTGTTTATATTTTTTTAAAATCAAAATCAACACCAACTGTCCCGCCTACTTTCGCTCATACATTCGCTTCATTGCCGGGATTTCCGCTCACAGGCTCGCTACAACCGCACCTTAAAAGGTGCGCCTACCAGTACCAGACCTATCCGCCTATCCGCCTATCCGCCTATCCGCCTATCCGCCTATCCGCCTATCCGCCTATCCGCCTAGCTGCCTAGCTGCCTAGCTGCCTAGCTGCCTAGCTGCCTAGCTGCCTAGCTGCGCCTTTAAAGCGTCCTTCCAATCGCCTTTGCCACTTTTCTTGCGTCGTCAACAAGCTTCTTGTATTCTAAAGGCAATAATGACTGGTCGCCGTCTGATAGTGCTGTTTCCGGCTTGGGATGAACTTCAATTAAAACACCGTCCGCGCCTGCCGCAACTGATGCCAATGCCATCGGATAAATAAGCGGCTTTTTGCCTGTGCCGTGTGAAGGGTCAGATACCACGGGAAGATGGCTTAACGACTTAACAAGCGGTATTGCGGATAAGTCAAGGGTGTTTCTTGTTTCGGTTTCAAAAGTCCTTATCCCGCGTTCGCATAAAATTACGTTCATGTTGCCGTTGGCAAGGATGTATTCCGCGGACATAAGCCACTCTTTAACCGTGGACATAAGCCCTCTTTTTAAAAGCACCGGTTTGTTCATTTTGCCCACTTCTTTTAAAAGTTCAAAGTTCTGCATATTACGCGCGCCTATCTGAAAACAGTCCGCGTATTTATTTACAAGTTCCACATGCCTTGTATCAAGCACTTCTGTTACAACCGGCATTTTGTATAGTTCCCTTGCTTCCGCAAGTATCTTTAAACCCTCTTCAGCCATTCCCTGAAAAGCGTAAGGAGATGTCCTTGGTTTAAAAGCGCCGCCCCTTAACACGTTGGCGCCCGCTGCTTTCACGGCTTTGGCTGTGGCTAAAAGCTGCTCCCTGCTTTCAACGGAACACGGCCCTGCTATCATGGCAATATGATTTCCGCCTATTTTCACTCCCAATCCAAGGTCTATAATTGAAGGCTCTTTTCTGAAATCCTTGCTGGCAAGCTTATACGGTTTTAATACTGTCATTACTTTTTCCACGCCCGGGAAAGCTTCCACAGGAACAGTTGACAGCACCCTTTCATCGCCTATCACGGCAATTATTGTGCGTTCTTTTCCCTTTGATACCTGCGCGCGCAGTTTAAAACCCGCAATCTTTTTAACAATGTGGTTTATCTGCGCCTTAGTTGTTTTTGGTTTTAATACAATAATCATATTTCTGTTCCTCCTGGTTTTGTTTTTTACTTTATATCGTTTAAGGCTTTAATAAGCCTTTTATTCTCTTTCATTGTACCTATGGTAATCCTTCCAAAATTATCAAACACCGTCCTGATAATTACGCCTTTTTTCTGAAGTTCTTCAAAATATATCCTGGCATTTTTATCAAACATTACAAAAATAAAGTTTGCCTGCGTGGGGACAAATTTTATCCCCAGTTTTTTAAGCTCCGCGTAAAGATAAGCGCGCCCTTCTTTATTTGTTTTAAGCGTGGCGGACAGATGTGCTTTATCACCTAAGGCCGCAAGCGCGCCTGCCTGCGCAAGGGAGTTGATGTTAAAAGGCGGCCTTATCCTTTCTATTATAGAAACAATATCCGCATCCGCAATACCGTAACCGGCGCGGACTCCCGCAAGCCCGTAAATCTTTGAAAAAGTCCTTAACACGATAAGGTTGGGATACTTTGAAAGGTACTTAATGCCGTCCGGAAAATCTTTGGCGTCCACATATTCAAAATACGCCTCGTCAAGGACAACTATAACGTTCTTGGGGACTGCCTGCATTAACTTTTCAAATTCCGCTTTTGATATTATTGTCCCCGTAGGATTGTTAGGATTGCATATAAAAATAAGTTTTGTCTTAGGCGACAGCCTTGAAATAAAACCGTCTATATTGTGGCTGAAATTATCCTGCGGTATCTGTATTATAGTGCCGCCGGCTATGTTCGCGGCTATAGAATACACCACAAAAGAAACAGCCGAAAACATTACTTCATCGCCCGGCGAGACAAATGCTTCCGCAATAATCTGAAGCAGTTCATTGCTGCCATTGCCGAAAAACAAGGTTTCGGGCTTTACCCTAAGGCGTTTTGCCAGCGCTTTTCTTAATTCAAAGGCGCCGCTTTCCGGATATATATTAAGCGTGTTCAATGCCTTTGCCATTGCTTTAACCGCCGCTTTGGAAGGCCCAAGCGGATTTTCATTGGATGCAAGTTTAATTACATCCTTTAAGCCAAGCTCCCTTTGTACAACCGCCGCGGGTTTCCCCGGAACATACGGTTTAATCTGCATTACGCTTTTCTTTGCCACTTCATCAAATCTGCCCATAATAATCACCCTTTTAAGAATAATGTAATAACAGCCATCAAAAATAATATATATGCTTGTGAAATGATTTCACAAGCAAAACTGCTTGTATAATAAGGCAAAAAGCCTTGTGAAACGATTTCACAAGGCTCTTTATTATACAATTTGGGATTTTTTATTACAAGGATAAAAACTTGATTTTAAGCATGAAAAACCTTAACGAAAACTTGCCCTAACATGTATCAGTGGGCGGAATTTACAGTTAAACACACTCTATTAATCAAAACACAAACCCGTATTTTAAGTCCATTACTTTATCCTGAATGCTTTCAATAAGGTCTTTTGCGCTTCCAAGGTATGATAATTTAAAAATTTATATTTTCATATTTTAGCACATTAATCATTGTCCCGTTGTTGGTATAAAACTTTTCTGTCATTTCAACAGGAACATTTATGGCTTTTATTTTTTCTGTCTTATCCACAATAAGTTCATAATATTTCTTTCCGTCCATGGCAAAGAATTTCATCATTTCAACATCATTTCCATTTACTGTTATTCTTATCTGCGGATATTCCGTTTCCTGCCCTTTCTTTATCGCAATAACTTCTTCTTTGCCCTGTTTAATCCTTTCGTCTTTGTCAAAAAGCGCAAAATCAAAGTTTTCAAAGTATTCCTGCATCCCAAAAAGACATTTGGGATACAGATACTTTTGTTCCTGCGCGGCAGGTATTAAGTCTGCTCCGGCTGTATCCTGCCCGGGCAGTTCTGTTTTAGTCGTATAATCCAGTTTTTTTATTATCTTTTGGTATGGTTTTATTACAGTCACTTTTTTAGCTTCCAACGCTTCCACTTTCACACTGCCGTTTTTTTCATTCTTAATTTCAGTAACCGCTATGGCTTCAACATTCTGTATCTGCGTCATGCTTTCAAATGCTTTCGCCATGACGTTTTCTGCTTTCTTATCTGCATAAACAGAAACAGAAAAGATTATTACCCCAATAATTATCATGCTGATTTTTTTCATTTATTACCTCTGTTTTTATAGTATTCACAAACTTTTTTTATAACAAACATCTTCACTACAGCGGGCTGTCCTCTGGTTCCTGTCCCCAAACAAGCTGCCCATCATAATAAACAGTTAAATGGTAATTTGCCGTATATGCCGAGGAATTTAAGAAACTATAGTCATTAATTTGGTTATACGAGCTCCATGTATCTGTATGAAACTGCGCATTGATTTCAAGATAATCCTGTGCGCCATTTCCCAGACTGCCCGCCTGCGTCCCAAACGATACCAACAGATATCTGTCCTGCTGTAAAGGATAACTGCCGCTTATTATTGTACACGTTGTATCACCTTCAATGTGAGTTCCGCTTCTTAATACAGAATTGACATAAGACGTTTCTGTTCCCGTCCCTTCAAACCTATACCAGTACTTTACCTGTATCTTATTGATATCTATTGCATTAGGGCTGTTATTTATTATCATAAACTGCGGCAGCGGAGAATTTGTATTGTCATTAATATCCGCAGCCCTGTAAGTGACATTCAGGTTCAGGCATACCGTTGCCGTGACTGTCGGGCTTGCCGTGTGGGTCTGCGTTATTGAAGGTGTTGCCGTCTCTGTGGGAGTCTGTGTATAAGTAACTGTAATAGTGCACGTTCCTGTCATAGAAGGCGTTGCAGTCTCTGTAGCCGTACCGGTGGGCGTACCTGTCATTGTACACGTTCCTGTAGGCGTTCCGGTATTTGTGCCGGTAATGGTTATTGTAGGCGTTGCTGTCGGCACCGCAGAAGCATTCAACTTAAGATAATATTCATATATATCTTCATCATTGCCGTATTTTTCCACTTTTATGTAATATGTTCCGGGCTCAAGCACTGTGGCAATCATTGAATATCTTCCGGTCCCGTTATCATCATCAAAAGCTATCAGGTTTATTTCTTCCCCCGAAATTTCCTGATACAGCCACATTGCGGTATCTGAACTTAAATTGCCGCTTGTTTCAATTACAACATTGGAATCAGCTGTAAGCGTAAACTTTGCAATATCCGAATCGCCGGCAGGCGCGATACTTCTTACCTGCGTTTCCTGCGGCTGTATCGTTTTAGCGCTGCTATAGCTGTTATCCGGTTCATAACTGTCAAGCACCGCCGTTGAAGTCACAGTTGCCGTACCTGTTACTGTAGGCGTCTGTGTAATGCTTGGAGTTGCACTTTCAGTATTTGTGTTTGTTACAGTTGCTGTCGGCGTTTCAGTACAGAACGGAGTATCCACAGCGGTTTCTGTTATGGTAGCCGTGTTTGTTTCAGTAGAAGTCTCTGTTACGGTTTCCGTCATTGTCTGCGTGGCTGTCAATGTGGATGTCGGTGTTTCTGTGACTATTGGAGTTTCTGTACGCGTCTCTGTTATTGTATATGTTGCCGTCGGTGTTGTTTGTATTATTTGCACCCTGTCAACCCATCCGCAATCTTCTCCGTAATTTACGCTTCCGTCTTTTATGTATTCCCACTTAAGCGTGTGCGGGCCTGCGGAAATTTCGCAGACTTCCTCTTTCCAATTTACATTTCCGCTTATACTGTGAATTACCGTATCATCAACACTGAATACCAAATAATCATAAGCGGATTCAGAAGAAACTTTCCACATGAAGGTAACTTTAGCATAACCCGTAACTTCTGTCTGCATGACAGATCTCTGCTGATGAGTTATTATGCCGCTTTTCGCGCTGTCACCGTCATAATTATATTCCTGTGTATCTTTAAACCAGCCGGCATGGCCGCCTGTAAATATTTCCAGATTTGAATTATCAACCGCTTCTGACAGTCCTTCATACGGCGTTGCCGTCTCTGTTACAGTAGCAGTAGGGGTTGCAGTCACAAAAGGCGTATCAGTTACCGTTTCAGTTACTGTCTGCGTATTTGTTTCGGTCGCGGTTTCAGTTGTAGTTTCTGTAACCGTTGCCGTGGACGTTTCAGTATCTGTTTCTGTTACGCTTGGCGTAATAGTTTCTGTTGGGGTATCGGTACCTGTAGGTGAAACAGTAAATGTCGGAGTCTCTGTTAAAACAGGGGTATCGGTGGATGTCGGTGATATTGTATTTGTAAGCGTTGAGCTTGCGTAAATTGTTTCTGTCACTGTAGGCGTTGCGCTGAATGTTGCGGTTATTGTCGCCGTAGGCGGCAAGCACGGTTCTTTTCCCGTGTTGATGTCATATCCAGATGAGTTGGACCATTCTGTCACCAGAATATCATTTTCGTACAACGCAAAATGCGTGTCATCGGCATATATATTTGATGTACCAAGCCTGGAATAATCGTCACAACCGGAATCAAAAGGATCATGCCATGTATTTAAATATAGTTTACCGTCAAGGCTGTTGGCGTACCCGCCGTTTGCCGGAAGATTATAATCCGTGGTAAATATTAAAACGGCGGTTTTGGATGCATATCTGCCTGATTCTATTGAACATTCAGGCGACGGAGATGAGTTATTAACGCTTACATAACCGCTTACATTGGCTATCCAGTTGCCCGAAGCATCCTTTAATTCACCGCCATAAAAGCCATTTTGTTCGACATTTCTGGTATCTTTAAACCACATTTTCACCTTAAGCGTATTAATGTTAACAGCCACACTGTCATTATTGACTATCTTAAAATCAAAATGCGCTTCTTTGCTTGTGCTTCCATTCGCGCTGCAGTCATTATCAGCCTGCGCGTTTGCCACTTTTAAGTCCAGTTTATGTGTACCGGTTGTGGGATACGGCGTAGGCGTAATTGTGGGTGTCACTGTAGGAGTTATAGTCGCGGTACCGTATATAACTTGCATTTCATTTGAAATATTGCTTTCGCGTTCATATTCATCAACCGATGTGATAAGGAAGTAATACAATGCGCCGGATTCAAGATCTGAAACTTCGTAAGAAGTTGAGGTTACAGGTTCTGCGTTTATCTGCTGATATGGGCTGGCAGCCTTATAAATATTATAACTTACAGCGCCCGGCACTTCGTTCCATGTTAAAACCAGCTGACTTCCAACAATAGAAACCCACGCAGTTATAGGCGCGTTAACTGCCGTAGGAAGCGGAGAAATACCCGTTCCATTGCCTAATCCTATTATCTGCCGGTTATTGTCAAAATAAACTCTGCTGTTTCCCGTTATTATTGCGGCCTTTTTGTTGCCTACACAATCCATCTTCATTTTAACCGCACCCAAAGATGTAAACTTATACATGTTTGTTTCATTTCCGATATATATGTCATTGTTCTTATCAAGTATCATATCGGAATAATAAATATCATCAGTACCAAGGTATGTCCCTGTTGTTCCTATTGCCACAGGGTTTGACGTTCCCGCCGAATAGAACATAACGGTATTTTTTGCATTATACTTTGCAAGATAATACAATCCACGGGCGCTTGCTTTATTCCCTATAGCACCCAGCGGATATCTGCTGCTGCCCGAATATATTAAGCCCGTATCAATAAATTTGCTGATTGCGCTTAAAGCCGTATTTATAACCACATAATATATTTTATTGCTGTTATCAATTACACGCACATAAAGGGAATTGCCGGATAAATTCTGGTCATCAATAAGAATTTCTGAATTTTCATATTCAAAAGTTTTTCCCGTCTGCTCTATTGAAACTTCGCTAATTTTATCGCCCGCGGAATTATATTTCACAACCTTTATTCCGCTCTGACTTAAACATCCTGATACACTGACAGGTTCCGTAAAATATACATTTCCTTCGCCATCTATTGCCGCATTATTACCGGTCATCCGCTGGCACAATGCCCTTCCCGCGCTCCATATAGGCGTTGCCGATGTAACATTGTCACTTATTTTTCTTATTCCGTTGCTTCTTGAATACGCATACAGCACACCATCCCCCGGCTGCATATGGTCAGAGAACCAGTCATTGCTTATGTTCCATCTGTTTTCGCCGGAAATAGCATCCATTGCGTGTAAACCGGCATAGGATGTAAGCCCTGTTGTGGGTGACGGATACGGGTCAAAAACTGAATAATACAGGTTTCCATTCTCTGAAAGGCCTATTCCGGAATTCGTGCCGTTTCTTGTAATAACATAATCCATTTCCCCGGCTGCGCTTATTCTGAATATATAATTCTGCTGTTCATCCGTTGTATGAAAATATATATTTCCTGATTTATCCGCAACAATGTCGCCGATATTGTCAGGAGCATAGAAATTAAGCGCAACATTAACTCCGGTAACCGCAGTGGGCGCGGCCGGCGCATAACCCGCATAATTACTTTTAAACGTATGTTTTGTGTCATGCCCGTATTGAGCCCATGCAACATTTGCCGGTGTTGCTGTATATGTTGGTGTAAACGTCTGCGTGAATATGACAGAAGGCGTAGAAGTCGGGGTATATAAATAACCTATATTCACGGGTAGTGCCTGTGACGCTTCGCTTTCATTACCAAATCTGTCAAAAGCGGTAATTTTGTAAGTATAGTCGCCTTTTACCGTCATAAAACGATAATCTGAAAATTCTGTTGTGTTCTTATCAGTTGTGCCCACATAAATAAAATCTTCATTGTCATATTTTCTGTATATGTTGTATCCGTTTATTTCGCTGCCTGTATTTAACACAGCTTGCCAGACTAAATGAACATATCCGGTGGGCTGAGGAGTGCTATAAACAGTAACACCGGGCGTTAATGGCGGTGTAACAGTCACCATTACCCTGTCCCTTTCCAGTATCTGCCCGTATTCTGCAGCTATAAAATCTTTTGCGTTATTACCTTCTATATTTGTGCTGTATACATCAAGGTCTCCGGGAAGTTCTGACCTGCTCCAGCCTGTACCGTTATACTGCAAAACAGCCGATGATTCAGCCTCTGTAACACCTGAATTCATACGCCTTATCAGGGCATATCCATCCGTGGATGAACGGAACGCAAAATCAGCAATTCTGCTGTAGCCAGAACTTAAATTTTCATATGAACTAAGATGAGGCTCTATATACTGAAAATTCCATTTTTCCCCGTTCCATTTTGAAATACCATAACCTAATTTTTGTGGAGTTCCACTTCTTAAAAAATCAGTAGAACAGAATAAATTATAAACTGAACCGTTTTTTTCAGGATAAACCCTGCTGTATAAATCAAAATTCGAAGAATAAGAACCGGCATAAGGGGCAATATAATAAACTATATTAGTAGAAGGCCGGGCCGGAAACGCGTTAAAAGAACCATTATCAAGCACTCCCTTTGTTGTCCAGCCATATGTGTCACTTTTCATTTTTAAAATACCGCTTGCTGTCGCGGAATCAACACCGTCAAATATCGCAAAACCCAACGCCCCAAGATTTTTTGCGGCAGCTTTGCCATTCATGGAATTTAGCGATAACCACAAAGATTCACCCGGCGTACGGATATCTTTTATTATGTTTTTTGAAGTTCCGGGCATTATAATTCTGCTTGAAGGTGATATTAGCCTCCATACACTTCCATCATATTCCCAAACATTATCCCTTAAATTAATATCAGCAGCGTAAGCCTTACCATTTGACGCCACATCAAACATATACGGCATGCCGGTTGCGCTTGCAGATAAACTGTCAAATACGACATCTGTTATATCCGTGGTATATGGATGCGGGATATTGGCATTTTCCCACATTCCTGAATACTCGCTATACTTCATGAAATAAATATTACCCGCAAAAAATTTATCGTGTATGGATTTTGTTCCGTTAAAAGTTTCCGCTATTTGATTTGTTCCCCTGTAAGTAAAGTTCCACATCGGATATAAGTCCGTGCCCGCGCTTTTCCACGAAGAGCCCTTGGGAGTTCCAAAACCTTCATTGGAATAATACGTTTCACCTTTTATTACTCCATCATTACCATAGACTGCGCTTACCGCATAAAAATATTGTTTATTTGGGTCTAACGGTTTATCTGCGCCGGTATCTGTATAGTTTAACGAGTTGCCGGGTAAATATTTTAATTTTTCATAACCGGCATTTTTAAGCCCTGCATTATTGTCATATTCTCCCCTGTAAACATTGTAACCAATAATTTGATAATCTTCGCCATTTTCCCCCGGCTTCCATGAAAGCATTATGCTATTTGGTCTTGAAACAACTTCCAATCCAACCGGCCTTTTGACAGGTATATATTCTTTACCAATTGTGCTCTTTAACAGTATTGCCGGCTCAAAAATTTTACTAATTTCCATGTTAAATTCTGCCGCTACAGCGCCGCCAATCCAAAGGGTATTTTTGTCAGCAACAACAAAAGTATAATTTCCGGTAAAATCAGGCCACGGAATTGTTTCATCCCAGATTTTTGTATTATGATTCCACTGAAAAAGCCTTCCTCCCCCTGCGGCTATCCATCCTGTATCTTTATCCTTCATATAAATACAATTCATCGTAACATTGCTTGGCCATACCTTGGAATAAGAAAAATCCCAGACAGCACCGTCATAAAATCCAATAATACCGCTCTGACCCAGAACCCATCCCGAACCGTCAGAAAAAAAATGACAATCAGTAAGTATGGAATTATAGGCTGTATCCGGATTTATTTGCGTCCAATTAACCAAATCATTTACAGCGTTATTTCTATATATTTTTTTATCTGTTGATAAAACATAATACAATCCGTTTTCACCGATTTTAATTTTGGTTAACTGCGTACCAAACGAATGTAGCGGGGAACTTACATTATAGTTTTCATCAACGCCATATATGTTACCGTCAGTACCTACAATAAAAGCTTTATATGGATACACGGCGTCGTAAATATTAAGAGCCGCATCCATTGAGAATTGGTCATCATGAAGATGCCCATTATTAGTTTTCATTATTTCCGTATACTTAGAATAGTTTTTTACCGTCCCCCTTTTATCCCAATAACTCAAAGGACCAAAAACATACTTGTCCAAACCAACTACAAAACGGGATTTAGGAACACAAATATCATAATCAAAGAATCCATCATCGCCCGGATCAACGCCTGACCTGTAACCAATAATATTTTCGGGTAGAATCTTAGCCTCATCAAGTGCTATAAATTCAAATTCTTTTCCATTATATCTCATTACATCGTCATACAAATTATAGGGATAAACATCCTTTAATTTTACGTTTTTATTTTCCCTATTATCTTTAAATTTATTAATATTCCCGCCACGAAACCAAATTTCCGTATCACTTACCTTATAAACCCCATCCGCCCAGAAATTATTAATTTTTTCCCATCCGATATGAATCGGTTTTTCATATTGATATTCCACGCCAATATTGTCAACATTATCTATCGCACGACATTTCAAATACACTATATTATTTATCCCATAACTTCCATCCGTATCCCGCAAACTAAATTTAGCTTCTTTTTTCGAAACGTTTCTCCATTCACTCCAATTTGTACCACTTCCCACACAATACTGATACTGTTTAATTCCAGAACCATTATTCGTTATGTACCCTCTCGTATTAGAAAAATTGTCCTCGTCAATAGCTTGTATTCCAAATCTGGCGTCCGAACGAATAAAAATATAGCCGTTTCTTTCATCTACCGCTTCCCTATCAAATATATATATGTTTTTAACAACAGGCGGAATATCATCATAAATAATTTTAAAACTTAATATTTCATTATTAGACATGTTAGGAAAAATACTATCTTCTATATTCACACTGCAAGAATATAAACCCTCAGGATACTTTACCCCCTCTTGGTCAAAAGGTAAAACACTCATCGTATAATTATTAGAAGTTACGAAACCAAAACTTTCACTTTTCTTTATTTGAGGTGGTTGAATAAATAACGAAGAAAAAAAATTAACAACTCCTGACGTTAAATCTCCTAATCGATACGTTTTTATTGTTAAAACACCACCCGGAGTTGTAACATCAAAATTAATTTTCGAATCATTGCTATAATACTCACTACCGTTTGTTTTTGACCAAATAGTATTAAAAGAAAGAAATGCGTTTTTTATTGTAGCACCAATCTTATATATGTGCCCTTGCATTTCGCCCGCAATAATTATTCTATTTGTTTTTTTACAGACAGCTACCGATTTCGCAGTCGTATATTGAAACGATTCGGAAATACCAGTAAGATTATTTCCCAAAACATATACCATTCCCTTCGAAGACACTATCGCATATACGTTACCATAATTATCGACATCCAATTTGTTATATCCTTTATTTAAAACATTACCTGCCCCGTCAACACCTTGAGTTTCACCAAGATAGTTAAAATTAGCATCATACTTTACAATCCTGTTATTACCATTATCACAAACAAAAATATTACCATTCCTATCGACAGCAACATCGCTAATAAATTTAAATTTAAAATTTCCTTTTCCTTTTCCCTCACCAAAAGAATACCACGTAGAATTATCTTTATTATATTTCTGAATTCTAAAATTATTTACATCTGTTACATAAATATTTCCATCGTAATCATAACAAACACCCCACGGTCTATCAAAAGCACCTAAATTTATTCCAGTACTGCCATAAATTGCAGTTTGTTCCAATTTTATTCCAACTTTATTGTCACTCTCATCTCTCTTAATCGATATTGTAAATTCTAATAGTCTATCATTATACGTATCTGTAACAATAAGTTTATCCGTGGCATCACACGCCATACCTTGCGGAAATACCATTTTAACATTAGTTACATCAAATTTAAATTTATCATCTTTATCATTGAATGAACTCCAAATAACATAACCCGTTCTATCCAAAGCAAAAGCGGTGGGTATTGATGACGTTTCATTACCTGTAGCGTCATCCAAAGGATCTCCATTTACTTTAACCACAGCAACATCTTGTATACCATTAAAAAGAATATTTTTAAATTCTTTTATGCATTTTAAATTATCTATATATAATTCTTTACCGTCATATTTCATTCTTTGCATTTCCGCGAATGCAAATGAATTCATTAAAAAAATACCAATAATAAGTAAAAATACTATTTTAATAAACTTTTTCATACTTTTCCTCTGAAATTTCATTAATCTTTTTTTGAATTTTGTCATATTTAATTTTTTTCATCCTGTATTCAAGTCCTTTTTTAACACGCACCATGATTTCATCATTTGTATCATAACCCATAAAAGTACTTATAGGTTCTTCTGATTCTATTGTAAAATAGTCTACAATTGTATTTGTCTTTGACGACCAAATCTTAATTTTATTCATCCCAAATTTCTTTATAATAAGTTTAATCTCATCATCTTTTTTTATATAAACAAACGAATCTATTTCATCAGTGTTTTTTTGCAGTTTAATAGTTTTAATTAAACCACCTTCATCAAAAACATATGCATTTACATCACCTTGAACAAGTAGATACATTTTTTTTTGATCTACTAATACAAATTTAATTGAATCCTTTTCCGTTAACCCGCCTTTTGAACTCTTCTGTACCCTCTTCAGCTTGCTAACATCAATACTATAATCTACATTCGCTTCATATACACGACGAAAATCCGTTCCATTAAACTTGTAAATAGTCACAAAAAAACCAGCCAAATAATCACGTTCTTCGTGGACCCTGTACAAGTTACCACAATAAATAACACTTTTTTTATCACTTGGTCCTATCACATTTATATATTCAACAACACCATCAGTTTCTTGTCCATTTAGTTCAGCAATATCCCTTTCAATAATCTTTTCTACATTGTTTTTATCTAAATATTTTATTTGAGCTTTATCATGAACAGAAACAGGTTGAACTATTGATTCTATTACACTATCTTGATTTAAATCTTCCCTGATGATTACCTGATTATCTTGACTCGAAATAGTTTTATTTGCAATCAGATTACAAGTTAACACAAACATAAATAACAACATATATATTTTCTTCAATTTGCAATCCTCCCAAAATATGTATTTTTAAAAGTCGTATCATCAGAATTTGAAAGATAATAACCATAATAACCATTATAACTTATGCTTGTATCGCCCAAATATCTGGTCTCATTAATAAAAATCGCATTTAAGTAACTCCTCAACTCTTGCAATTTACTTAGCTTTATCGTATATGTCCTTGTACCTACCACTTTTGAAACAGTCGTTTTATTGGCATTTGTCATTTTAGTAATTGCCGCTTCAACCACCTTTTCCACATCGTTACTATATTTCGATGACGCGAATTCCGCAGGAGTATCAATACCTAAATACTTGAAAATACTGAATCCATTCGTTACAACATAACCCATTCCAGTATTATAAAAAGCTGCTGCTAATTTAATTCTTTTAAAACTATCTAGATTATATGTACTACTTGGAAAAGAATAATACGTGTCATCAATCATCTGTGCTAAAAACCTTGCCGTAAAACCAAGATTAATTTGTGATTGATATACTTTCTCTCCAACTGGTTCTTCTAAATAATCTTTCGTTTTCCCTCTGTCATCCGTAATAGCCACATCAGTAAGCTGCCCATACCCTCTTGCTTTAGTAGCCGAAAATGTGATTTCCCCACAACTTCTCATATGAATAAAATACGATTCTTTTTGAATAATCGCTTTTAAAAAAGCAGCAAACATATTAACTTCAATACTTTCAGGCCTAATCGAAAAATCTGCACTTAATGAATCAATTAAATCAAATAAACTATCTCGAAAAGCCATTCCATCATATTCGGGATCAAACGGAGTTATGTTATCATAAATCTTAGCTTCTTCCATTAACACTTCCAGAAATGCAGAATTAACAACATACTTTCTATAATAATCAGTAACCAATTGAGGAGAAAGCGGACCTAAATTATGATACATATGTAAAATATCATCCGTTACATTTGAATATTCCCCAAACGCAAGATCACGCTTAATAATTCTACGATACTGTATGTACTTTTCAACAGCAGAATTCAAATCATTTCCCCATAATCCATCTTGTTTAATTCTAGTATAATCAAAAACACCTTCACCAATATAATTTCTATAACTAGTCAAAACAATATTAAGCATTCTTTGCAGCTGTTGAACCGCAATTGAATATGATGTCGTAGTATATCCCAAATACATAAATGAATTAACCGTCACTTCCTCAGCATTTTCCGAATTAAATAGCACTAGAGAATTATCATCTTTGTAATATATTTTTTTTATTCTTGAAGGATAGTAAAGATCAGTTCCTAGAAAATTACTTTTAAAACCACCCATATATTTCGACTGATGTTGTGGACCCGGATAAGGATTTCTAAATACGTCCGAATTATCTACAGGAGTACACTCAACCGCAAAAGAACTTTTCTCCGTTTTGAATTCAACATTAAACTCATTATTATTGAAAACACCTATGCGGCAGGGGGTATCTTCAATACTTTGAATCGGCAAACCATTAACAAATACTACTAATTCATATTCCCATGGTTTTACTATAACGCCTTCATTATTTTTAAAATCCCATGTCCAAATATTTTCACCAATGGCTTTGCTTAAATCAGTTTTTTCAAGAACTACCGTTTCCCCGCTCTTTATTTGTACCTTCACCTCGCTTGCAGCATTGTACAACATATAATGAACTTTAACAAAATCATTCGCGTTTTCTGGAAAATATTCAACATAAAAATAATCACTATCTGTAATAGTTACTGTCATTGTAGCATTCGCTAATGCAGTTTCTGTCGCCTGTACAACCTCTGTTTGAGTTGCTCTCATAGATTCAAAAACTTCTTGAATCATCGTTTCTGTTGCATTTAAATATGTTTGCTCCGATTGCTCTGCAATTGCAGTTTTTGTGGCATTTATTTCACCTTGTATATATTCATCAGAATCAAAAGTCGGGGTAGGTGTATAAGATAATCGGGCGGTCGCAGTTTGGGTATCACGAACTGAAACCATTGTGTTATATGCAGATACGGTCATAACATAAACAGCTGTAAGTGTAGGATTTGGTGTTGAATATATCAAAGGAGAACAATAAGGTAATTTCGCCGGTTCAATACAATCACTTACATTCTTCTTTAAAGTAATCATTTGCTCAATGTATTTATAATCTCTTTTATGCGCTTTCCAAGATATGCATTGCCAATTTAACAGACCCAAATATTGACACTTATAGATTTGAGACAATCTATCTTGTCGTTCTATAGCAAATCGAATATAAACTGTCAGCTCATCTTTATCATCAAATTTCCAGGCTGGATCAATTGGTATTTTTAACGCACGACTCCAAGCGAAATTATTCGATTCCGGTGGATCGCTCATTTTAAACGGCATTGCAATATCAAAATCTTTATAAACAGTAGTTGTGGGATTCCAACCACCAGGTTCGTTGACTGGTTTAATAAATATCCTTAATTTACCAATCCTATCAGGAAACGTTGAATTCATGTTTTCTTCTCTATAAGAATCCGAAAAATAATTTGTCTCTCTATTGCATTCAATACAACTCTGATTTTCCGTATTCCCTGGTAGATCAACCTGAATACCACAATCTAATTTAATATCAGTATCATTCTCCAATAATAATTTTTCACCACAAAAGCCTGATCCAGTGAAGATATTATAAGAAACAGAAATATACCCATCAGACCTACATATACCATTATCTTCAAAGTTCCATAATTCTTGACCAAAAGGATAATCTGGAGGCACACCCTGAGTATCAAAACACCCACCTAAAATCAAAGGAATAAAAATAATATATAGAAATAATTTTAGTTTCATCACCCTAAACCCTTCATTTTTTAGTTTCAAAAAACATTAAATTATGATAACATATTTAAATGAAAAATATAATCTTTATTTTATTATTATTTACAGCATTTACACGGGTATATGCTAATAACAGTTTTTCAATAGAATCCGGCTTAATACTGCCGGATAGTAATGAGATATCAACAAACATATTGGGTGTTTTTAATGGCATTTCTTACAGACACTACTTCCAAGAAAATAAAAATTTGTTTATAGATTTTTCATTAAGTTATAATTTTATCAAAAAACACAAGTCCTGGAACGCATCACTACCAAGGCCTTACCTGGAATATTCACCCCCGAATTTTACAATAAAAACCGAAACACAAAACAGTTTTTTCAGTATTATTCCTTCTGTGGGATATACTTTTGTGTTTTTTGACTTTCTTAAAGTAAGCCCGTCTTATGGACCAAATTATATCTTCTTCGAAAGTAAAACAGATATAGATAAATACTATGATGACGCAGACAATACAATGTTCTATTCTGATACTATTAAGTATGACAAACCTTATATAGCTATAAGACTTTTTGTACTGGGTTTATATACAAGCATGGATTTTGATTGGGGAGGAATATTTATTAACTACCGCATTTCTTATCTCCCTGACAACACCGTTAATATACTTACACTGGGATATAGTCACAGTTTTTAACAACTTAACTTTAAATCTAAAACTCTTAACCAACTTTTTTCAAAAAATACGATTATTATTTTAATCTTTATATAAAACTCGCAATTTTTGGGCATGTCCCGTTCCGATACGTAATATATTATGCCTCTACAATAAAGGACAAGATTAGATAAAAGTTATATGTGCTGGCATTATTATTTATTTTAAAAACACGGACAGCGCGGGAGCGCTGTCCCTACAAAATCTATAAAACACTACAAATACTGATACTATTTAACACTTTTCAAATCTAATCTTATTCACATCCCCTGATACGTCCAAGCTTACGGGATAGTCGCCGTCGAAGCATGCCATGCAGAACTTGTCTTTTCTTCCGGATACTGATTTTATAAGCCCGTCAATTGTAAGATACGCAAAAGAGTCAACGCGCAGATATTTTTTTATTTCTTCAGATGTGTGGCTGTTGGCTATAAGTTCTGTCTTAGTGGGGAAATCCATTCCGTAAAAACACGGGTTATAAATGGGCGGCGAAGATATTCTGTAATGAATCTCTTTCGCGCCGGCGTTCCTTATCATCTTTATTATCTTTCTGCTTGTCGTGCCGCGGACTATGGAATCATCCACAACCACAACCCTTTTATCTTTTAACAGCGGTTTAACCGCGTTTAATTTTATCCTTACGCCAAAATCCCTGATATTCTGAGAAGGTTCAATGAACGTCCTGCCCACATAATGGTTTCTTATAAGCCCCATGTCAAACTTAACACCCGTGCCTTCAGAATAACCTATTGCGGCTGATACGCCTGAATCCGGAACCGGTATTACAATATCCGCGTCCACATGAGATTCGCGCCCAAGCTGCCTTCCAAGTTCCCTACGGATATCAGAAACGTTTCTGCCGAAAATATATGAATCCGGCCTTGCAAAGTATATGAATTCAAAGATGCACATTGCGCTTCTTCCGCGCTCCGCGAACTTTTCCGACCTCATTCCATTTTTATCAAAAATTACAACTTCTCCCGGTTCCACTGTGCCTATATGTTCCGCGTTCATAAGGTCAAACGCGCAGGTCTCTGACGCCACTATGTACGCGCCGTCAAGTTTTCCTATTTCAAGCGGGCGAAACCCGTTTGGGTCGCGGGCGGCTATCAGGCAGTCTTTGTTTAAGACCACAAAAGAAAAAGCGCCTTTTAATTCCGCAAGTGATTTTTTTACAGATTCCACGAATTCCAGTTTATTATTTTTTGCAATTAAATGGACAAGGGTTTCGCTGTCCGCGGTGGATTCAAATATGGACCCGTCTTCTTCCAGCTTGCTTTTTATTACATCCGCGTTAACAAGGTTGCCGTTGTGCGCAACAGCCAGAGGCCCTTTTACATAGTCAACCTTTATAGGCTGCGCATTTTCAATAACGGATGAACCGGTTGTTGAATAACGGACGTGGCCTATGGACATGCTTCCGGTTAAAAACGACAGTTTTTTCTCGTCAAATATATCAGCAACAATGCCCATGCTTTTTATTTCGCGCGCCCTGCTGTTTTCATCAACAGTCACTATGCCGGCGCTTTCCTGCCCCCTGTGCTGCAGCGCGTAAAGCCCAAGATAAGTTAAAGTAGATGCTTCCGGGTGGCCGTATACACCCACGATGCCACAGGCTTCTTTAGGATGATCCATGCAATCACACATATTGGTTTACTCCGTTTGACCATATTTTTTCAAGCTCCTGCACTGACACGGAAATTTTCTTTGAATTTGATTTGGCCGCCCAGTCAATATTTATTATCAATTTTTCACCGCCGGTTTTGCCAATCTCGCTTATTATCACGTTATTTTTGGCGCCAAGTTTTTTTAATTTATGAACGTCCGCTTTCGCGCACGTTACAATTATTCTGGACTGTGTCTCGCCGAATAATAACGAATCCGGCCTCATGTCGCTCTGCAGGTCCACATACGCGCCTATCATCGGGTCGCCGTGTATTTTTCCGGTTATGCAGCATTCAGCAATGGTTACCGCAAGTCCGCCCTTGGAAATATCGTGGGCCGATTTTACAAGGCCGGCTTTTATGCCGTCGCGCACTGTTTTCTGCACCTTTACTTCAAGGGCAAGGTCAATATCAGGCACAGGCCCTTTTATAAGGCCGTGCACCACTTTTAAATATTCAGAAGCGCCTATTTCGTCTTTGGTGTGGCCTATCATAAGTATGGCGTCGTCATTACTTTTAAAATACTGTTTCACATACTTTTTTTCTTTTCCTTTTATATATCCCACCATACCCACTGTAGGTGTGGGGTAAATAGCCCCGCTTGGGCTTTCGTTATAGAAGCTTACATTGCCCGAAATAACAGGCGTCTTTAATGCTGTTGCGGCATCAGACATGCCTTCCACCGCTTTTTCAAACTGCCAGAAAATTTCCGGATTCTCGGGATTGCCAAAATTAAGGCAGTTGGTAAATGCAGCTGGCTCCGCGCCGGAACAACTTACGTTTCTTGCGGATTCCGCAATTGCAATTGCGCCGCCTTTGTACGGGTCAAGATATGTATATCTGCCGTTGCAGTCAACTGACGTGGCTATCATAAAATCCCTGTCCTTTACATCTATGACCGCGGCATCGGAACCCGGCAGTGTCACCGTGTTTGTCTGCACCATGTGGTCATATTCTTCCCAGATTGCCGCTTTTGAAGCTATGTTGGGCGACCCGATAAGTTTTTTAAGCGTGCCTGTAAGGTCTTCCGGCGAATGTATTTTATCAGGGTTAATATTGCTGGTTTCAAGGTATTTTGGTTTTACGCCTTTCTGATGTTTAAGCGGAAAAAGCGGGTGCTTGCTGTCTGTAAGCGGAAAATTAGGCATGTCCGCAACCATTTTGCCTTTTTCAATAATTACAAGATGAGGCTTTTTTATTACCTTTCCAATTACCACCGCGTGAAGACCCCATTTATTTAAAACCTTTTCAACCGCTTTTTCTTTGCCTTTCTTGGCAACCAAAAGCATGCGCTCCTGCGATTCAGAAAGCATTATTTCATAAGCGTTCATGTTTTTCTCGCGCTGGGGTATTTTATCCATCCACAGCTCTATTCCCACGCCGCCCCTGTAAGCCATCTCTGTTCCGCTGGAAGTTAAGCCCGCCGCGCCCATATCCTGGATGCCTTCCATTATATTGAGGTCAATCAATTCTAAGGTCGCTTCAAGCAGAAGTTTTTCCATGAACGGGTCCGCTACCTGAACATTGCTGCGTTTTTCCGCGGTTTCTGCCGTAAGTTCAGCTGACGCAAAAGTGGCGCCGTGTATGCCGTCGCGGCCGGTGGCCGCCCCTATGTACATTACGGAATTGCCTATTCCCCTGGCAGTTGCTTTTATTATTTTTTTCTTTTCCACCACGCCGATTGTCATGGCGTTTACAAGGCAGTTGTCTTCATAGCAGTCTTCAAATACTGTTTCACCGGCGACAGTGGGCACGCCCACGCAGTTGCCGTAAAACGCGATGCCTTTAACCACACCCGGCAGAAGGCGCTGGGTGTTTTTTGACTGCGGGCTGCCGAACCTTAACGAATTTAAATTCGCCACAGGCCTTGCGCCCATCGTGAATACATCCCTTAATATTCCGCCCACGCCGGTAGCCGCGCCCTGAAAAGGTTCTACAGCAGACGGATGGTTGTGCGATTCTATTTTAAATGCCACTGCAAGGTCAGTGCCGCTGTCTATGATGCCGGCGTTTTCTCCGGGCCCCTGAATTACGTATTTTCCCTTATGCGGAAATTTTCTTAAAGTGGTCTTGCTGTGCTTGTAGCTGCAGTGTTCTGACCACATCGCGGAAAAGATTCCAAGTTCAACATAAGTGGGGGTGCGCCCCATTATCTTAAGAATATTTTCGTATTCGCCTTCTTTGAACCCGTGTTCTTTTATTATTGCCGGCGTGATTTCAAAGCCGTTATATTCTATCTGCATGGCTTTTTCTTTCACTGTTTTTTTCTTTGCTTTTTTCCGCGCCATCTTGGTCTCCTTAGGCTTTCTTGATGTAATTTACGATGGATTCAAAAACCAGCCTGCCGTCCGTGGAACCAAGCTGAACCGTCATTGCCCGTTCCGGATGAGGCATCATTCCAAGCACGTTTCCGCGCTTATTGGTTATTCCCGCAATCCCGTAAACCGAACCATTGGGATTTGTATTATCGTTAATATTACCTTTTGCGTCACAATAACGGAAAGCAATCTGGTCATTTTTAATAAGCCCGTTTAAATCTTTATCATCAGTAAAATAATTGCCTTCCTGATGCGCTATCGGAACCTTTATTACCTGCCCTTTGGCAAACTTACTTGTAAAAGGGGTGTCGGTATTTTCAACCGAAAGGTTGATGTATTTGCATATGAATTTAAGGTTTTTGTTTACAAGCATGGCGCCGGGCAAAATTCCCGCTTCCAGCAGTATCTGAAAGCCGTTGCAGATGCCAATTACATACTTGCCTTTTTTTTCCGAAAAATCCTTCATACCGTCCATAACGCGCGCGAACCTTGCAATGGCGCCGGACCTTAAATAATCGCCGTAAGAAAAACCGCCCGGCACTATTATTACATCATACTTATTTAACGCGGATTTATTTGAATCATGCCAGATGTATTCAACGCTCTGGTTAAGTTCTTCTGCCGCCCATTTACAGTCGGCATCGCAGTTAGAACCCGGAAATACTATTACACCAAACTTCACTTTTGCCGGCATCATAGGCTCCTTAGGGTATTATTCTACCTTGAATGTGTATTTTTCAATGTTGGGATTGGCAAGCAGTTTGTCGCAGATTTCATCCACTTCTTTTTCAAGCTTTGCCGACTTGGCGTCCTTTGTCTCTATTTCAATAAACTTTCCCACTTTTACTTCTTCGATGTTTTTGTACCCCATTTTTTCAAGGGCATTGCCGATCGTTTTTCCCTGTGGGTCCAGGATTCCTTCTTTAAGAGTGACATAAATTTTAACTTTTGCCATGTTCCGGATTCTCCTTGCAGTAAAATGTGGAAAAAAATGACAGGATTATTATATAGCAACGGGCGGAATTTTCAAGCGGATTTTATTTGCGGCAGGGTAACGTTTTTCAGGATAAACAAAAACCTATGTAAATATGTCCGTTTCAGGAACGGAGTTTTTCCGAACCGGCCGCCCTTACCTTACGCACAGCCTTATTTATTTTTCCCAAAGTATCAATACCCGCCTTTTTGCCGGCAGCGGAAAAGTCCAGACGGTAAAAATCCATCCGTTTTTTTATATAGTACATCCTTACCGCCTCGCTTACTATGGCACTGCAGGATTTCACTTCCTGCTTTTGCATCTCATTAATTGCCCCAACCAATTTTACGGGCAGCGTTACGCTTATTTTTATTGCATCTCTCATTTGCCTTACCCCCTGTTACTTTATGATACTGTTATATAGGAACATTTATTGTTTGTCAAACTCCGTAATGTTTTTTCTGTATTTCATCGGGATAAGCTGACGCTGAAGCTTTGAATTATGCCTGGACTTTATTTCCATTGCCTGAAAATACGCCTTCCACATATCCGCGTACTTTACCTCGTCATCGGCGGCGCCGTTTAATTCCAGAGATTCCACCGGCTTTATGGCGCATCTTTTCCCGTCATAAAACGCAGCCAGATTTCTTACCACGTCGTGTATTATCCACTTCTGCGAACCAAAACGCGCCTTAAAATGCGGGATAATCACGGGCAATACATTACAATCAGGGTTTATCTTCGCGTAATAGATTCCCCCCGCGTCGGCAAACCGAACAAAACCCAGCATTCTGTGGCCTTCGCGCGTGACCCGCTGCGCCGCGCGCAGGACAGGTATAACGTTATCATCCGCAAGCAGTTTATTTACCTCGCTGCCTTTTTCCCTGCCGGTATTTACATACCTGTAAATGTGCATTTCAATGTCCGGCATTTCAGAGAGAAAAGCGTGGACCGTATTTTCAAAAGTCTCGCTGCTTATTTTTTCAATAATTGCTTTTTTCATAAGCAGGTACTTTTTCTCTTCGGCAGCAGTGTGTTTTTCATCAAAGAAAAGGTTTAATGTGGCGTTTCCTGTGTTTGCCCTGCAGATACAGGCGGGTTCATCGCCTGATTTGAAAATATCATACAACACCGTTAAATAGCCTTCAAAGGTACCGTCATATACATAACTTTTCTGCATCTAAAGCTCCCCTGTTATACTTTTTAGGTTATCTTCCGGGGCGGGCAGCAAAATTGTTTCCGGCTTAAAAAGCGACAGCTGTTCATATGACTGCTTTGGAGCGTCAAGCAGGCGCATGGAAATTACCCTGCCTGAAAACTTTCCTTCAAACGCGCTTTTGCCTTTTGCCGTTACAAAAAACCTTGCCCGTTTCATCACTATCCCAAGTTTTTTCAGGTCATCCACGCCTATCGCGCATGCCCTTCTTGCTTTAACAATCCGCTGTGCGGAACGCACGCCGATGCCCGGCACCCGTAAAAGCGTTTCGTATGGCGCTGTGTTTACTTCCACCGGGAACTGTTCCATATGCCTTAAAGCCCACGCCGCCTTCGGGTCAAAACGGGTGTCAAAATTGGGGTGTTCTTCATCAAGCAGTTCATCTGCTTTGAATTTATAAAACCTTAACAGCCAGTCTGCCTGATAAAGCCGGTGTTCCCGCAGAAGCGGCGAATTGACGGAAACAGGAAGCCTGCTGTCAGCATTGACGTGGATGTAAGAGGAGTAATACACCCTTTTTAAATTCATGCCGTTGTACATGTTTTCGCTTAAAGAAATTATCTGCTTATCCGTGTCGCCCGTGGCGCCCACAATAAGCTGGGTGCTTTGCCCCGCCGGGGCAAAACTTTTTCTGCTGAATTTGTCCGCTTTTGATTCCAGAATTTTCTCTTTTATATGGCCCATCGGCACTGTTATATCCGCCATTTTTTTGTCCGGCGCCAGCAGTTTAAGCCCGTTATCGCTTGGCAGCTCCATATTTATGCTTAACCTGTCTGCCAGCAATCCCGCTTCATCCAGCACCGCGGATGACGCGCCCGGAATGGCTTTTATATGAATGTAACCGTTAAAAAGATATTCCTGCCTTAATATCCTGACCGCGCGCACCATAAGTTCCATTGTATAGTCCGCATTTTTCACAACGCCGGAGCTTAAAAACAGCCCTTCTATATAATTGCGCCTGTAAAAATTAATGGTAATATCCGCCAGTTCCTGCGGCGTAAACGCCGCGCGCTTAATGTCATTGCTTCTTCTGTTGATGCAGTACGCGCAGTCGTAAATACAGTTATTGGTAAGCAATACTTTCAGGAGAGAAATGCACCTGCCGTCAGCGGTAAAAGTGTGGCATATCCCCGCTTTCGCCGCGCTGCCAATACCCCCTTTAATTCCCGCCCTGTCAGTACCGCTGGAAGAACACGATACATCATACTTAGCGCTTTCTCCCAGCACCAATAACTTCTCTGCCGCTTCCATTTTTCCGCCTTTTGACTTAAGTTTTTTGTATACATATAGTATACACTTTGTATACTTATAGTCAATATACAATAACAAAAATCTCGGACAGCGTGAATGCCATGGCAGCGCCCGCATTCATGCGCTGTCCCTACAAAACCTTTTGTTCTTCTGAGTGAATTGCGTGAATGCGGGAGTTGCCATAACATTCACGCGCGTCACCCAAAGAATCTTTTAATACCGTCAGCTGATTACAAAACATATATAGCAACACTTTAAAACATCTCTAATTATCGCCATCGTTGACGTATAAACCCATTTATGATAATATCCTTTTATCAAATAAATAAAGGGAGCAAGGCGTGAACTACATAGACATAATACTTTGTATCGTAATATTCTTTGGTTTTCTTATAGGCTGGAAAACCCGCGGTATGATTGTAATGATGGTACCCTTCGCGCTTTTAGCGGGAATAATTACCGCAAATCTGGGATATAAACCTTTCGCGGAAATATTAAAATTTGTCAGCGATCCGGAAAAAAGGCTTCTGCTTGCATACACCCTTTTATTTCTTACCGCAAGCACCGCGGTGGTTTTCTTTTTTATGGCAATGGTTAAAGCCTTTGATTTCTTCGCGCTGTCTTTTGTGGACAGGGCATTTGGCGCGGCGCTTATAATTTCCTTTGCCCTTTTAATTTCAATGTATTCCTTTTCCCTTCTGGAAGAGAAAATGGAAAAACAGTCCGGTTTTCACCAGGCATTGGAAGATTCAAAAGTTTATACCCTTTCAAATAAGTACCTTGGATTTGCAAAAAAGGTTAACGTGGAAAAACAGTTTACAGTTTTAAAATCGCTTATTAACTGATGTCTTTTTCGTTCTTTTTTCCGTACTCTTTAAGCATAAGGTTTAATTCTTCGTCCGCCCTGTTTTTTCCCGGTTTCTTTTTCATCCTTGTAAAAATAACAGTTCCCAGACCCGCTGTAAAAAACGCCCCCGCAAAAAGCATTATAAAAGTTGTGTCCATCTTAAAAATAAAAAGCCCTGCCAGCGCGGCCGCGCCAAGCCCTGCCACTATAAGAAGCACCATATTAGACATGGAATAGGATTTCATACTGTAAGCAAGGTCGTTTACAAACTCCCCGCCTTTTTGTCCCTTAATTTTAATCGCATCATTACCTTTAAAGCGCTCTATCCCCGCTATTATCTTAAGGTACCTGTCAATAATTTCAGAATTTGCCGCTGTCCTGTTTTTTTCATACCAGTTTTTAATATCCTGCAGTTTACCATAATGGTCATAAAGGGAGATAATGTGATTGTGCGCCAGATCGTTTTTAAAATCCAACCCTATGGCTTTTAAAAACATATTGGCGGCATTGCGGTCGCCTTTCTTTTCTAAAGCAATTCCGTATTTAATGTAGCCTTCGGGTTTATCGGCTATAAATTCCAGCGCTTTTCTGTAATTAACCACAGAGGCTTCCAAAGAATGGTCAAGCGCGTCATCGCCTTTATTCATAAACTGCCGGTACAGCTGCTCTCTGTCTATACAGTTTCCGCACATACCGCAGTTATTGGCGTAATCGCTTATCTGCACTCCGCAATGAGGACATAGCATAATATTACCTACTGAACCTTATAAGGATTAGGGAAAATTGTAAACCTGAAATTAATGTAACCCAACCAGGCATATCCGCCCGGGTATTTCAGGTACGCCACATCAAAATTTATAAACCTGTCTATATGGGTATTTATAAGATATGTATCCGGCAGAAAGGGGTTCTTGTTAATATTTGCCGGTACCACATATTCCACTTCCACTCCCATTTTTGAAAAAAGCGGCCGCCCAAAACCCACGAAATAAGAATTAAAATTTCTTCTGTCCGTATCGGCATAGCGCGTAAGATAAGGTATAAAAGAAGCGTAATCACCCAATATATATCCCGTATGAAAAGTAAAATCCCAGAATAATTCCTTGCTTACCACCGCGTATGTGCCCATCATGGACTTTAAGGAATCCCTGTCATTGCTGCCGATTGTAACCCCCACGCCGGTTGTGTCGGAACTGCCTATGCTGTCCTGAAGCATTATGGAATACGTGTAACCCACACCCACCGAAGGGATATTTGCGGTTTCGTTAAGGGCGGTAAGACGTATGTCCGCGGATAAAAGCCACACGCCTATCTTGGTAAACGAATCATTGCCTTTACGCAGGTTTATGTCGTGTTCTCCGTAGATAGAACCTATATAATAAGAAAACGCCATATCCGCGTTTACCCCAAAGTTATCAAAAATGTCATTTCTGAAAGCCGTCGGCATAAGTATAAGCCCGGTCCTTGGCCCGGGAAAAGCAATACAAGGCTCAGTAGCTGTCTGTTCTGATTCATTTTCCTTTACATCCTTTGCTTTAACAAAGTAATAATATTTTATTCCGCCTTTTACATCTTCATCATTAAAAGAATTTTTTTTCGCCTCAACAAATTTATACATCTGCGGCCCTGTGGGGCTTGTGCTTCTGTAAATATTATATCCGGCTATTTCAAAAGAACCTTTTATGGGCGTTTCCCATTTAAGAATAATACGCTCCACATCCTGATACGCCCTGAAGTTTAAAGGTTTTCCCGCAGGGGTTACTTCCGCGGCTTTAAAAATATTTTCCGCCGACAAACTTTTAAATCCGCTTTCATCCAGCGCTTCAAGTTTGTATGCATATTCGGCGCCGGGCCTTATTGTTTCATCGGTAAATTCGCTCTGCGTAAAAGGCGCCTCGTTAAGCATCACAAAAGCACCTTCTTTTTCTTTTCTGTAAATATTATATGTAAGGCCGTCTTTTAACGGCGTCCATCTGACAACAGCCTTTGAAACATCGTGATTTTCAAACAAAAGCACATCAGGGACAATTTTTTCCATTTCCTTAAGAGTTACATTTAATTCCGCTGATTCCTTTTTTTCTTTTTCATCCTTAACAGCCTGAACCTTATACGTATAATTACCGCCCGGCTGTACCGTTATATCCGTATACGCGGTTCCGGAAAAAGGCGTTGGATTTATTTTTTCATAATTATCACCGTTATTTTTTCTGTAAACGTTGTAATTTACCCCGTCTTTTATCTGCGCGTCCCAGGATAGTTTAAGTTTATACGGCTGTGTGTCATCAAAAATAAGATTAACCGGCTTAATACCCTGTGTTTGAACCTCCGGCGTTTTCACAACAACCGGCGTTGTGGCCGGCGGTGTGGCCGGCGGTGTAGCCGGCGTTGTGGCCGGCGTTGTGGCCGGCGGTGTAGCCGGCGTTGTGGCCGGCGTTGTGGCCGGCGTTGTGGCCGGCGTTGTGGCCGGCGGTGTAGCCGGCGTTGTGGCCGGCGTTGTGGCCGGCGGTGTAGCCGGCGGAGTCTGCACAACTTCTGCCGTAACTTCCGGAGTAACATCAGTTTTCGATGTAAGTACCTCTTCCGCAAAAATAATTACAGGTAATAACATAACTGCAAGACATAATATTGTTTTTTTCATATTCACCTTTTTTACTTCCATGTCAGAAAGTTTTTAAGTAATATCTTTCCGCCTTCGGTAAGTATGGATTCCGGATGGTACTGCACGCCTTCCATCTTAAACTCCCTGTGCCTTACCCCCATAATTTCCCCTTCTTTTGTCCACGCGCTTACAAGCAGTTCTTTTGGCAGTGATTTCTTTACACCGACAAGCGAGTGATAACGTGTCGCATTAAAAGGGCTGGGCATTGATTTGTAAATACCCTTTTTGTCATGAAACACCGGCGATACCTTGCCGTGCATAATTCTGTGGTTTCTTACTATCTTCCCGCCAAGCGCTTCTATCATACACTGATGCCCAAGGCAGATGCCAAGTATGGGTTTTTGACCCATAAAACTTGTTATAACCTCTTTGGATATTCCCGCGTTTTCCGGCCATGAAGGGCCCGGCGATATTACTATGTGCGTAGGATTAAGTTTCTTTATCTCTTCTATCGTTGTCTCATCATTCCTTAATACCTTAATATTTTTTTCAAACTCACCCATGTACTGAACTATATTATACGTAAAACTGTCATAATTATCTATCATAAGCACCATTTTACATTTCCTCCGCTTTCGCTGCCATTTCAACTGCTTTTAATACAGCCGCCGCTTTTGTCATACTTTCCCTGTATTCAAATTCCGGATCGCTGTCCACCACAATTCCGGCGCCCGCCTGAAAGTATGCCCTGTTGCCTTCGTGATAAATGGTCCTGATAGAAATACATGTTTCCATATCCCCGTTAAAACCTATCACGCCGACGCTTCCCGCATAGGGGCCGCGCTTTACATTTTCCATGTCATCTATTATCTGCATCGCCCTTACTTTGGGCGCGCCCGATACCGTACCCGCGGGAAAAGTGCTTTTAAATACATCAAACGCATCCAGCCCTTTTTTAACTGTGCCCGTGACATCAGACACTATGTGCATAACGTGAGAATAACGCTCTATTGCCATAAAATCATTTACCTTTACCGTTCCTGTTTCACACACGCGCCCAAGGTCATTTCTGCCAAGGTCTACAAGCATAACGTGTTCCGCGCGTTCCTTGATATCAGACAACAATTCTGCTTCAAGCATTTTGTCTTCTGCTTCTGTTTTGCCCCTTCTTCTGGTGCCGGCAATAGGTTTTACTTCCGCTGTCCTGCCTGACAGATTTGCCATCACTTCCGGCGATGCGCCTATTATGTACCTTTTTCCAAAACGGATAAAAAACATATAAGGCGAAGGATTAATTGTCCTTAACGCCCTGTATAGAAGAATAGGGTCGCCGTTGAAAGGCGCGGAAAACCGCTGGGACAGCACAACCTGAATTGCCTCGCCGTTATTTAACAGTGCCACAGTATCTGCCACGGCTTTTTTAAACAACTCTTTTTTTGTATGGTTCTTTATGGCAATTGCGCCTTTGTGCTTTTTAAACGATAACTTTTTTAACGGCCTTTTAAGATCCGCTATTATTAAGTCTATCCGTTTAACCGCGGCCGCGTGTTTTTTACGGATATCGCTTTCAGTGTCGTGTTCATCCGTAAGTATGTTATGCACCACTTTTATCTTGTGATAAACATTATCAAAGATAATAAGAATATCCGTAAACATAAGATAAATATCAGGCCATTTCAGATTGTCTGTCTTGGGTTTGTCAGGGACTTTTTCGTATAACTTTATTGTGTCATACCCCACGTATCCCACAGCGCCGCCGCAAAAAGGCGGAAGGCCCGGTATCTTTGCCGCTTTGTATGATTTAAATATGGTTTTTAATATGGAAAAAGGGTCCTTTGTATCAATCGTGCTTTTATTGCCTTTATATTCAAGTATTACCCTGCCGTTCTGATAGGTAAAGGTCTGGTAAGGCCTGCGGCCAAGAAAAGAATACCTTGCTGTCTTTTCCCCGCCTTCTATACTTTCAAGCAGAAAGGAATTTTCCGGATTGTCTATTCTTAGGTACACAGAAAGCGGCGTTTCAAGGTCAGCAAGCATTTCTTTATAAACGGGTATTACATTGAATTTCTTTGAAAGTTTTAAAACCTCTTTTATGTTGGTAAATTCCATTTTTTATCCCTTTTTTTTGTAAACCATTTCCGGGTCAAAAACTTTTTCGCCCTGTATTTCCATGTCGTTGTTTTCTTTAATTTCCCTGAAAAAACATGATTCATATCCGACATGGCAGGCTGCCCCGCCTATCTGGTTTACTTTAATTAGAACCGCGTCCATGTCGCAGTCTATGTATATATTTTTAACTTCCTGAACGTTTCCTGACTCTTCACCTTTAAACCACAGTTTGTTCCGCGAGCGTGACCAATAATGCACCTTGCGGGTGGAAAGGGTTAATTCAAGAGCCTCTTTATTCATCCAGGCTATCATCAGGATATGCCCTGTTTTATAGTCCTGTGCAATCGCTGCGCACAGCCCTTTTTCGTCAAATTTCACTTTACCAATGTCAAATTTTTCCATATAAAACCTCCATTAATTTAAAGAACGGGGATAATCCCGCTTTTTAGTATAATAAACGAAAAATACCAAAAGTCAAAGAGAAATAAGAAGATTCCCCAAATTATACCCTGTTTTTCTTATATATTTTTGAGCTGTATCTGCAGGTATTATTCCGCCATGAATTTAGGGATTTTAGAGGTTTTTTTAATGCTGTATTCGCCGTCAACTGCAGCTTCTTTTCCCCAGCCATATAACCCGGTGAACTTACTGTCCTTGGTCATGTCCATTTCCGCACAGTCGCTGTTTCCCGGCCCCCACGACCAGGCAAGCCAGCCGATATTATTCTTGGCGCAGTGTTCCATTATCGCCTTGTAAGCAATTGTCTTAACACACCCTATCCCGTAAGCTGCAAACTCTCCAACTATCAGCGGCGCGTTTGTGTATGATACCGATTCCAGCGCGTCTTTAACGCGGTTTTCATCATTATCCGTCCACCACATGTGTATTGAGAATATTATGTTTTTATCAGGATCAGCATTTAGAATTTCTTCCGCGCCGGCATAATAGTTATTCATGTCCTGCCCGCATTTGCCCGCGTCTATTATTATAGGCACATGAATTCCCGCTTTTCTCATGGCTTTCACGGCTGCAGTGTATTTTTTATTATAGCCGGCAACCGTTGTCTTCCAGTCGCCTATTTCATTGCCATAGTTTATCATAAGGTATTTCTGATGCTTTTTTGCAATTGCTATCATTTCAGGCGCTGTCCACCAAGCGGTAAGCTGTTTGAATAATTCTTCATCCCATTTACAGGTGGCATCATGCAGCTCTACTATAGGTATCATTTTATTCGCGGCGCATTTCTCTATAAGTTTATCAAGCCCTTCATAATTGCCGTCTTTCATGGTCCAGACGATACGAACACTGTTAGCGCCGGTCTTGGCGATTTCAGGAATTGAATTCCCTTCCCTGTCCGTCCAGACAAACATCTTATTCACACCGCGCAGTATTATCTCTTCCCCATCCGGCGCGTATATTTTATTTCCTTTAACATAAATGCCTTCAGAATTTTTCTCCTGAGCATAAGCAATAAACGCAAATAGTATTAAGAGTGCCACGATGATTGTTTTTTTCATAAACCTCTCCACGGTTATACTATTGATTACGTTTCACATTTTTCGTTTTAATTATTCCGGTGCTGTCACCTGTCACTTGTCACCTGTCACCTGTCACTTGTCACTTGTCACTTGTCACTTGTCACTTGTCACCTGTAACCTGTAACCTGTAACCTGCAACCTGTCACTTGTCTTACAACCTTACCGCTATCCCATTTTCCCTTAAATATTGTTTTACCGACTTTACCGTATATTCTTTATAATGGAATATGGAAGCGGCAAGCACCGCGTCTGCTTTTCCTTTTTTCAAAACTTCAAGCATATGTTCCGGGCCGCCCGCGCCGCCGGAGGCTATTACAGGAACCTCAACCGCTTCTGATACGGCAAGGTTAAGCGGAATGTCATAGCCGGCTTTTGTACCGTCGGCATCCATGCTGGTTAATAATATCTCGCCCGCGCCAAGCTTTACCGCCTGCTTTATCCACTTTAACGCGTCAATACCCGTGGCTGTCCTTCCGCCGTGCGTGTATACTTCCCACTTTCCTTTGGATTTCCTTTTGGCATCCACCGCAAGCACAATGCACTGCCTTCCAAACTTTCTTGCGCCTTTTTCTATAAGAGAAGGGTTCATAACAGCGGCTGTGTTAACAGAGACTTTATCCGCGCCGTTTTTTAAAATAAGCTCCATGTCTGAAACTTCCCTTATTCCGCCGCCAACGGTAAAAGGAATATAAATTTTTTCCGCGGTTTTTCTTACAACATCAATTATGGTTTTTCTTACTTCGTGCGATGCGGTAATATCAAGAAATACCAGTTCGTCCGCCCCCGCTTTATTGTACCTGACCGCCGCTTCAACGGGGTCTCCCGCGTCTTTTAAGTTTAAAAATTTAACGCCTTTTACCACTCTGCCTTTGTTGACATCCAGGCACGGTATTATTCTTTTAGTCAGCATCAGTTAGTCCTTTACCAGTTTTACCGCTTCTTTAAGGTCAATGTTGCCCGTGTAAAGCGCCTTTCCTATTATAACGCCTTCAACATTGTCATATTTCTTGGAAAGTTCAATACAGCGTTCAATATTTTTCATCCTTGTAATGCCGCCGGAAATTATCACTTTCATCTTTGTATTTTTAAGGACATTTACCACACCCTTAAAATTAGGGCCTTTTAAAACTCCGTCGCGGTTTATGTCGGTATAAACAATCATTTTTGCGCCGGCTGCTTCCAGCTGTTTTATAAAATCAATCGCGTCTATTTTGGTTATGTCTTTCCACCCTTTTGCAGCCACTTTTCCGTCTTTCGCGTCAACGCCGATTACAATCTTATCGCCGTATTTTTCCACCATTTTTTTAAGAAATTTATCGCTGCCTATCACCGAAGTGGAAAGGATTACCCTTCTTGCGCCGGCCCTGATATATTTTTTTATGGTTTTTTCCGTCCTGATTCCGCCGCCCACTTCCACCTTTGCCCTTAAAGCTTTAATCATCTTAATGATAAGCTCCATATTCTTGGGCCTGCCGGAAAACGCGCCGTCCAGGTCAACCACGTGTATCATACGTGCGCCTTTGACCTGCCAAAGTTTAGCCATAGCCACGGGCTCTTTGCTGTATACGGTTTCGTCCCTTACATCTCCCATTATTAACCTTACGCATTTGCCTTTTCTTAAATCAATTGCCGGTATAATCTGCATGAATTCACCTTTCCTGATTTTCAACAAGTTTATTGAAATTTTTATAGATTCTAAGCATTTTTTCGCCGCTTTTTTCCGGATGGAACTGGAAACCGAAAATATTTCCGCGGCTGACAGCAGACGCGAATTTAACACCCGCGTAGTCTGTCACGCACAGGGTGTCTTTTTTATCTTCCGGCAGCGTGTAGTAAGAGTGCACAAAATATACTTCCGAGTTATCCTTAACGCCTTTAATCACCGGATTCTTTTTATCCTGAATCATTATGTTGTTCCAGCCCATATGCGGTATTTTCATTTTTCCGGTAAACCTTACCACTTTGCCTTTTATAAAACCAAAACCTTTATGGCTGCCAAACTCTTCGCTTTGCGCCATTAAAAGCTGCATACCAAGGCATATCCCAAGTATAGGTTTTCCCGCTCTAGCCGCTTCTTTAACCGGTATGTAAAGCTTTCTTTCTTTAAGCTGTCTCATGGCATCGCCAAAAGCACCCACGCCGGGCAAAACCAGGCCTGAGGCTTTTTTTATATCTTCCGGTTTATCAGAAACTTTCACGGACGCTTTTATGTGCGCAAAAGCCTTACTGACGCTGTGAATATTTCCCATTCCATAGTCAACAATTACAATTTTACCCATTTTATCCTATAAACTTCCTTTTGTGCTTTTTACGGTAATGCCGTCTTTTTTTAAAGCGGCTTTTAATGCCAGCGCCAGCCCTTTAAACGCGGCTTCAGCGATATGATGCGTGTTCTTCCCTTTTATCTGGTCAACGTGCAGGGTAAGGTTTCCGCCGCGAGCGAATCCGTGAAAAAATTCTTCAATTAATTCCGTATCAAAATTTCCTGTTTTCTTTTCTTTAAGGTCAAGGTTAACCTCACAATATGTCCTGCCAGACAGGTCTAAAACCACCCTTACAAGCGCTTCATCCAGAACGCCGCAGGCTG
Source organism: Candidatus Goldiibacteriota bacterium HGW-Goldbacteria-1 (assembly GCA_002839855.1). Classification (NCBI taxonomy): domain Bacteria; phylum Candidatus Goldiibacteriota; species Candidatus Goldiibacteriota bacterium HGW-Goldbacteria-1. The sequence goes on along the minus strand of PGYV01000008.1, from coordinate 20,837 downwards.
AACCGAATCTGGCAATGCCTTTTTTATCGCCCAGCGCTTTTGCAAGCGCCTTGCCTATTACAATTCCCGTGTCTTCAGTAATATGGTGCGCGTCTATCTGAATATCGCCTTTTACCTTAAGGGCAATGTCTACATTGCTGTGCCTTGATAACTGTTCTATCATATGTGTCAGAAACGGCACCTGCGTGTCTATCTTATACGCCCCGCTTTTATTGACACCAAGTGAAAGGTCTATATCCGTCTCTTTTGTCTTTCTTTTTATGGCCGCTTTTTTTGCCATTAAACACCTCTTTTAAGAATTTTAAGAACTGCCGTATTTTCCGCCGGTTTTCCGACTGTTATCCTTGCCCAGCCGGCTGCGGGGCCTTTGCTGAACATTCTAATAGAAATACCGCTTTTTTCAAAGGCAAATTTCGCTTTTTTAGCATTATTTAATTTTAGAAATATAAAATTAGCATCACTTTTGACGGCTGTATATTCTGATTTAATTACTTTAAACATTTTTTCACGCTCTTTCTTAATTATATCAAGCGAGTTTTTCATCTGTCTTTCATTTTTCATTGCTTCCATGGCAATAAACATGGAAAGTGAATTTATATTGTATGGAAGGCGCACTTTATTGACATTATTACAAATCTCTTCGGATGCCGCCATATACCCAAGCCTTAATCCCGCCATTGAAAATGCCTTTGAAAACGTCCTGGTTATTATCAGATTGGGGTATTTTTTCAACAGAGGCAGAAAAGTTTTTCCCGAGAATTCAAAATACGCTTCATCAATAACTATAAGCGCCGAAGTGTTATCAAGGATGTTTATTATCCGCTCCCGCGAGAAGCAATTGCCCGTGGGGTTGTTAGGATAAGTGATAAATATAAACTTTGTTTTATTTTTACAGCTTAATTCTATTATATCCGCATCATCAAGGTCAAAATCTTTATCCAGCGGCACGGGTATAAATTTTCCGCCTAACGCTTTTCCTATCAGGCCGTACATTTCAAAAGACGGTACCGGAGCAATAACACCGTCACCGGCCTCCAGATACGCCATCATAAGATACAGCAGCAGTTCGTCCGAACCATTGCCCACAACTATGTTATCTGAATTTACTTTTAATTTTTTGCCCAGCGTTTTTCGCAGTTCCGGGGCTCCCGGCTGCGGGTACCTGTTTAAATCAAGCGACGCCGCTTTGGCAAGAATCTTTTTTATTAAAGCCGCGGGCATACCATAAGGATTCTCATTAGCGTCAAGTTTATACCTGCCTTTAAAAAGGCAAGGGTCATAAGCTTTTAATTCAGCGATGCTGCTTTTAGGTGGTATTTTCATCATGCTTCCTTGTTATTTTTTTCGCCTTATTTCAATACTTCTTTTGTGATTTAAAAGAGTTTCTGTTTCCGCCATTTGTTCTGCCAGAGGCCCGAATTTTTCAATCGCCTTTTTAGTACACCTTACAATATGCGTGTGTTTCATAAAATCCAGCACAGACAGTCCGGAAAAGAATTTAGAAGTGCCGTTGGTGGGCAGTATATGATTAGCACCTGCCATATAGTCGCCAAAAGCCACCGGCGAATAGTTGCCGGCAAAAATAGCCGGAGCATTTGTAATTCCGTCAATTACGGCATTATCTTTTTTTGTAATTACCGTCAGGTGTTCAGGCCCTTTTTCATTGGCAATACCCGCCGCTTGTGCCAGCGATTTCACGGTGATTATAACCGCGGTAATATTCAGTTTGCTTTCCTTTTTCAGGCCGGTTTCAATAAAATCTGCCAGTTTCCTGGAAGTTGTAATTAAGACTGAATGCCCGTTTACGTGTTCTGCCTGCGCCAGAAGGTCAAATAATATAAATTGCGGGTCTGCTGTTTCATCCGCAATTACGGTAACTTCTGACGGGCCGTTTATGGAATCAATACCAATAGTGCCAAAAAGCTCTTTTTTTGCGCCGGTGGAGTAAATATTTCCCGGGCCAACCACTTTATTAACCTTAGTAATACTTTTTGTACCATAGGCAAGTGCTGCAACCGCCTGCGCGCCGCCTGCGCGGTATATTTCTTTTATTCCTATAATGTCTGCCGCGACAAGCACGTAAGGATTTACTTCTGAATTATACCGCGGCGGTGATACAATACATATTCTTTTAACCCCTGCTGTAATTGCCGGTATTCCCGCCATCAAAACCGTTGAAAACAGCGGCGCCTGGCCTCCCGGGATATATATTCCCGCGGAATCCAAGGGCAGATACTTTTGTTCTATAGTATACCCTTCATTTTTATATGTATAACCTTTAATGTTTTCTTTCTGCAGCCTGTGAAAATCAGATATGTTTTTTGCCGCAACCCTGATGGCTTTTATAAGGCTTTTGTCTATAAGGGTATATGCTTTTTTAATGTCTGAACCCTTAACCTTTAAGGATTTAATTTTCGCTTTATCAAACTTTTGTGCATAATCAAAAAGCGCGGCGTCGCCGTTTTTTCTGACATCATCAATTATTTCAAGGACCGAATCCGGCACCTTTGCAGAAAACGCGTCAATTTTTTTAAGATACTCTTTTATTTCATTACTGTTCCTTTTTGTATAGGCAAAACGCTTTATCATTATGTTCTCCTGTAATTTCGGGAAATTTTATTATTTCCTATCCTGTGAATATACCTTTCTGGCTTCCACAGTTGCCAGATACGTCCTTTTAAGCTCGTTTTTTATAAGTTTTGAATCTATAGCTATACCATATTTCTTGCTTAATTGTGCTGTATAATACTTTACGCCTTCTTCCGGTTTTTCCAGTATATATTTCATAAGGTCTTTTTTCTGCTCAAAGGTCAGGAATTTCATGCCTTCTTTTGCCCTGCCTTTTTCTTTGCGCAGCCTGTTTAACCTTTCAAATACCCCTATGTTTATGCCAAGTTTCTTTTCTATTTCTTTTCCTGTCATGCCCTTCTTTTTAAGTTTTTCAATATCCTTGCCCGCTTTGTTCATAACCATATTTTCGCTCTTCTTTTCTTTTATAGCCACCAGTGTTATATCATCATTCTGCGGATAACCCTGTGTAAAGTTTTTAAGTTCCTCTTCAAGGTTGGATATAAATTCCCTTGCTGTCAGTTTTCCGTATTTTTTTACCGTTTCTACAAACCTCTGTTCGCCAAACTGCTCCCTTTTTCCATTCATGGCTTCTGTCACGCCGTCTGTATATATCAGCAGCAAATCATCTTTCTGCAGTTTTATGTTTTCTTCCGCCATAACCGTGCGGAAAAGGTCGTCATCCGGAAGGCTTATGCCAAGAGGAAAACCTTTTGGTTTTACCCAGTACACTTTATCTTCTTTTGCCCTGTATATCAGAAGCGGATCATGCCCCGCGCATGCAAAATTTATTTTTCTGCTTAACGAATCAAGTACAAGATAGAAAGCGGTCACAAACATTCCTTTTTTCATGTCTTCTTTTACAAAATTATTCACTTTAACAAGCACATTTTTTGCCGAACGGTTCTGATTTGCCACAAGCCTGACTACCGTCCTTGTAATGGTCATAACCAGCGACCCGGGAACACCCTTGCCGGATACATCCGCAACAATAACACCTATTAATCCCGGCCCCACTTTCATTACATCATAATAGTCGCCGCCCACATCGCGCGCCGCCCTATAAAAGGATGCAATATCAAACCCTTCAGTTTCAGGTATGTCTTTAGGAAGAAGTGTCATCTGTATTTCTTTTGCCACCTGTATTTCTTTCTGCACCTTTTCCTGTTCAACAAGTTCGGCCTGTACTCCCTTAAACTTTTTGGCCATATCATTAAAAGCATTGGCAATATCGGTAAATTCGTCCTTCCCGTCCAGTTCTATCTTGTGGTCAAGCCGCCCTTCGCCTATTGCTATAACACCGTCTTTTAACTGCATTAACGGTTTCATTATGACACCTAAGAGCATATATATACCAAGCACGGAAAGTGCAAAAACCACAATTGTTACAAATATTATATTTGCTTTCTTGCCTTCCATAACCCGCCTTGCATCTTCCGCGCCTATTACTATATGGGCTTCGCCGATGTCAATGTTCTGATAAGTAATTGCTTCTACAAGCCTGTACCCTTCACCGCGTGTGTCTTTAAACGTCACAAGCTGTACATCCGCAACCGTACCGGAACCTGTTACCGAGTCTTTCATTTCAAACTTGGTGTACAGTTTCTGAACATCGCTGTGGGCAATAATTTTTCCCGTATTATCTATAACCATTACTTCCCTGACGTTTTCGGTGTTTTTCTTTATCTGCTGCACAAGTTTTATAATAGGAAGGGCGTTTCCTTTTATCATTCTATCCTTTGCGTACTGCCCCAGGCTTCGCACCGTCTCCGCGGAATTAAGGATATACTTTTCTTTCAGCACCTCTCTTTCATGCTGGAGAAAATACCAATAAATACTGCCCATTAAAACTATAATAAACATGGTGGTGGCAAGGGCAAATTTCTCTTTTATGCCTCTCCCGGTGGAAAAAATAGACAAAATTCTATTTAGAATAGAGGGTTTGGAATGGTATTTCACAAGCATAAGTTCATTGCCGCGCTGGGTTATTTTATAATCGCTTCTGTCCGTAAGTTTTCTTATTATCCATACACCAAGTCCGCCTTTTTTGCCTATATCCACATAATGATTCAAATTAGGGGTACGGAACGATTTCCAGTTAAAGCTTTTCCCGTGGTCAATTATGGTTATATAAATACCTTTTTCTTTTACCTGAATTTCAAAATCAATATCACCTTCCGCGCCTTTATAAGCGTGCTTTATTATATTGGAACAGGCCTCATCAAGTACAACCATCATGTTATTCATATCTTTATATGAAAAGTTGTACTCTTTAAAGATGGTGCCAAGTTTCAGTTTTATATCGGCAACATTCGGCGCCTTGGCCGGAAAAGAAAACTTTTGTTCTGACAGCACTTTATTACTGAAAAGCATTTTCCCCGCCTATTGTTCTATTTTTTCAATGCCAAGAAGCATGGAATTTACTTCTTTAAGGTTATCAAGCGCCAGTTTATTATACGGGTCAATGGCAAGTATCTTTTCCCATTCTTTTTTTGCGCCTAAAAAATCTTCATTCATGTATTTATCAACACCGGACTTGTACAATTTAAGCACAGCCTCGCTGTACATGTCTTCTTTTGACTTCCTTAAAATTGTCTTTACCATGGATAAATAATACGCGGTATTAAGGTAATTTGAATCCATTCTGTAAACCATTTCAAATTCAAGAACGGACCTTTTATAATCATTTTCATAATACGCTTCAAGCCCCCTGGTATAATGTGAGGCCTTAAAATATTCCTGCTTGGCCGAATCCTTTTTTATTGTATCAAGTGATTTTTTCATGGCTTCAAGCTCTTTTGCCGCCATAACTTTAGCCTTTGCTTCCACTTTTTTCATCTCAATTTCTTCTTTTTTAGCCCTTAAGTCCTGAATGTTATCACCAAGCCTTACTTTAACGGAGACCCTGTGCTGCCCTTCTATATCATTCATAAAAAATCCGTAATCGACCATGTAATTTTCCATAACCGCGAATCCTGCCCCAAAAGAAATTATGCCAAAAGAATTGTACCCTCCCCTGATAAAAAAGGTTTCTAATATTCCCATTTCTGCCCCTGTCATGAATTCAAACTCAGTACCTACAGGTACTGACCCGTCAGCAAAAAGAGAAAATGATATGTTTTTAAATTTACGGGAATAACCGGCTCCCAGCAGAACCTGGCGCGGATAAATGTCCGCATTGCCGTCAAGATTAATGGAAGGTTCCACCAAATTTCTAAAAAGCAGCCCTGCCGTCAATGTACTTTTCTCATCCGGTTTAATTGAATACTGCAGCCCGGCATCCAGCCCAAATGAAGTATCTGAATATTCTGCAATTCCATGGTGATCAACTTTAAAAGATATGCCTCCAAGAAGCCCTTCAAAATATAGTTTATTGGAATATGCCGCCGTGAATTCCGCAAGCAGCTGCGAAGTCTTACCGGCTTCTGCCCCGTCATTATCGCGTAGAATCACATCATCTGTAGACATCATTGCCGCAGAAACACCAAAAGCCCCAAAATCAGTTGTGGGTAATGCAGCTGAAATATAGTTATACGCTGTATCAAAATACATCGGCGTGTAAGCTGCCTGTATCTCCAGCCGTTCCAGTGTAAAAAGCGCCGCCGGATTTGCCTTTATGCTGCTGCTGTCACTTTCGCCGCCGATGAACGCGCATCCCATTGACTGTGTCCTTACCCCCAAACCTATATCAAATAAGGAAGTAACACCGGCACTTGTGGCAAAAGACGACACCGGAAGTATAAATAACATAATTACCTTAAGCGTGGTCTTCTTCATCTATTTCAAGCTCCATTTTAAGGGTTTCAAGAGTTATTTTTACTATTATAGCAGATATTTTATCGCCAAGTTTGAATATTTTCTTTGTCCTTCTGCCAACCGCCATCTGCCTGGATTCATCATACAGATAATAATCATCACGCATCGCGTCAAAATTCATGAACCCTTCCACCGGATACTGCGCAAGTTCCACCACAAAACCGTTCTTGGTTATTCTGGTGATAATAACTTCAAGCGTATCACCAAGCTTTTCCTTTAAAAAATTAAGAGCGTACAATCTAAAAATATCATTTTCGGCTTTTTCCGAATTTTCTTCGTGCGTGGAAATATCATACGCCGAACCTTTCAAATATGCCTTATCCGTATCCTTCATGGACTGTGTCCCAAGTTTATTTTTTATAAGCCTATGGACGACAACATCGGCATAACGGCGGATAGGAGACGTAAAATGAGTGTATTTTTTAAGCGCCAGCCCGAAATGGCCCTGATTAACCTCTGAATACCTTGCCAGCTGCATAGCGCGCAGAAGTTTTCTCTCCAAAAATATGCTTTTATCCGTTCCTTTTATCTTTGCCGCTGCCGCCTGAAACTCTTTGCTTTCCGGTTTTTTAATCCTGACTATATACCCCATGGCAGCGGCAAAATCATTAAATTCCATAATATCTTTTTCCACCGGCTGGGGGTGTATCCTGAACATACCCGCGGAATAATTCTTGGTGATAAAATCAGCGGCGCATACGTTGGCGTAAATCATGCAGTACTCTATAAGTTTATGTGAATCCAGCCCCATCTTCCTTCTGATATCCCTGACCTGAAAACCGTCGCCCATTAGAAGAATGGGCTCTCCAAGGTCAAAATCCACCATGCCGCCTTCAAGCATTTTTTTACGCAGCACGTCTTTTAATTCGGCCATTAAAAAAACCATTTCTTTAATGTTCCTGTCTTTAATTTCCAGCCTTCCTTTTATTATATCTTCCACCTGTTCATACGCGAATCTTTTGCTGTTTCTTATAACACTTTCCTTAATATCATATTTTATCACTTCGCCTTCAGGGTTTATTTCCATGAAAACAGAAAAAGTTAGCCTGTCTTTGCCTTCCACAAGCGAACACATATCATTGGACAGCCGCTCCGGAAGCATTGGGATTACCTCGCCCGGAAGGTAAGTGCTTACAGACCTTTCATAGGCCTCTTCATCCATGGCTGTGCCTTCCTGTAAAAAGTGCGTGACATCCGCTATGTGCACACCCAGCATATAATTCCCGTTTTCCGTATACAACGATATGGCATCATCAAAGTCTTTGGCGTCAAACGGGTCAATTGTGATAATGGTATCTTTTCTTAAATCCACTCTTCCCTTAATTACATCTTTGGGAATTTCAAGTTTGTCCGCTTCTGCCAGCACATTATCGTGGAACTTCTGCCTTATGTCTCGTTTGTTCAGAATGAACAGTTTGTGCATTTCCACATTATCAGTGTCATCAAGATGGGAAATTACTTCGCCGGCTAAGCCGTCCGGCGTCTCTGAAATTTCAATAAGTACAATATCATTAATTTTTAGTTCAAAATCGCTTTTTTTAAGTTTGATAAAGGGCGTTTCTTTAAATACAAGAGAGGCATAAAGGCGCGTTCCTACCATTTTTACCCTGCACATAAAAGGCCCGTCCCCGCGTTTAATTATCCGTTTCAACGTCCCTTCCCGCGCGCCCACCCTGCTTTTTTTTACATAGATCTCCACTTCATCGCCGGGCAATAATTCCGCCACAGTACGCCTTCCAAGAAAAATATCCTCGCCGCCTTCCACAAGAAGAAAACCAAAATCCGCTTTAAGGTCAACTTTGCCCTGGATTGTATTAGAACGTTCAAAAGCGCCGGATACAGCAAACCTGTTTCTTGATTTTTCTATGCTGCCTTCCCTGGCAAGCTGTTTCAATATTTTTTTTATTTTGGAACGTTCCGTCTTTGGCGCCCCAAGAGCAATTAAGACACTTTTCACGTTAACAGAAATGCCTTTTTCTTTGATAACCGACAGAACTGATTCAACGGTTACTTCCTTGCGCCTGTCATTTTTCCTTTTCACTATTCCCCCATATGGTATTAAACCCTGACTTTTACTCTTTTTCCGGCTCCGGGTAATAAATTGTGGTGCCTCCCGAATTGTCATCGCCGCCTTCCTGCCCTTCTTTGGGATGAGGCAGCGGGTCAAAAGAATAATTGGCTTTTACGGAAAATAAAATATCATCCGGTTCATTTGCATACACCCTGTAAGCATCCAGTAAAAAATCCACGGAAAATACAAGGTCAAATCCCCCGTTAAAAGAAAGTACAGCCTGCGGCACAGCTTTCCATATATATGAAAAATATTCTCCGTATATCCAGTAATCCGCCCCTGCTTCACATAAAAGCGTAATTTTTTGTTTTTCCGGGTCATTAAAAACTTCAATTCCGGCGCCGGCTATTGCGGACAGTTCATTTTTATACATAACATTTTTAAGATTCTGCTCCAACCTTACATCCGCGTAAAAGCGGAATAACCATAACGGCACCTGAGCCTGCGCCCTTAATATAAGATTGAACTTATCGCTATAATCCAAAAGCCTTGGGTCATCCGGCAGGTTTTCAATTAAGGGCACCCTTATTCCCGCCCCTATGGAAAACATGTCCCCTATCTTTTTATCCGCTGCCACTGTAAGCGACTGAAAATTATTTAAATTATAATCACCCATTTTCTGCAGAATGTGCAGAAGGTTTACCCCCGCCGAATAACCTTCGGGAAGATTTATTGAAATCCTGAAGTTCTGTGCCATACCTGTAAGCAGCTGTGTAGTAAGCCCGGCAAGCAGTGAGTTATAATAGCCGTCTTCACCCTGCACTATATAAAAATTTCTATATTCAAAATATTTTTCGCCGTATTCAACCTGCAGGTAATAGGGTTCTGTATATACCGGCGCGCCTGAATTCGCGGTAAAGGCAAAAAGAGACGCCGCTTGTGTTAATACCAGGGCTGCTGCAATTAACAGCCTTTTCATTTGTTATCCTTGTACTGCTGTTTTGCGGCATTGTGCTGCCCTAATGTTTCTGAAAAAGTATGCCCGCCGTCAGCCTTTACCACAAAGTACCTGTATTTGGTATCTGCCGGCGCCATTGCCGCTTCTATGCTTTCAATTCCGGGATTGCATATAGGGCCGGGGGGTAATCCAATGGCAATATAGGTATTATAAGGTGAATTAAATTTCAGGTCCTTGTATAAGAGGGCGCCTTTTTTCTTATTCTTTGCATATCTTACGGTTGCGCAGGATTCAAGCCTTTGCAGGTATGCTTCTTCTGATTTTAACCTGTTATAAAATACAGAAGCCACTTTCGGCCTTTCAGAATCCAACTGCGCTTCTTTTTCTATTATGGATGCAAGTTTTAAAATGCCGTATCCGGATATTTTATAACCGTTGATTACATAATTTTCATCTATATTAAGGTTAACCTTCTGTTTAAACCGCGCGTACATCGCCGCTATTATGCGCTCTTCTGTCTCCCCTTTTACAAATCCGTAAGTATCCGGAAAAAGGAAACCTTCCGCGTTATTTTTTGGAAATCCGTTTCTTTTAAGGAACTCCGCATCCCTGCACAAAGCCATAAAACGCACCGGGTCAGCCATATTTTTTGATGCCAGCGCCGCGGCTATTTCGGATACATCCATCCCTTCGGTAACGGTGACAGGGTGCTTGATAACATCCCCTTTTGCCATTCTGTCCATAATGCCCGCTATATTTTCGCCGAAACCAAATTCATATTCTCCGGCTTTTAACTTTGTTGTATTTCCCGTGATGATGGAATAAATTCTGAAAACCGTCCTGTTTCTTATAATCCCGGCGTTTTTCAGTTCCCTGGAAATTGCCCTTATTCCGGAGCCGTAATTTATATATACATTTACTTTTTCACCGGACAGCGGCTGCACGGGTATAAAAAAACAGAAAATCACGGCAGATAACAGCGCCATAAAAAACGCGGTTACAAATTTAACAGCTGCCGTTAAAGTTTTTTTCTTTTCAGACATTGCGCTCCCTCATTTTAAGAAAATCAAGATAATTCTGCAAAATAAGCGCCGCAGCCACTTTGTCCACGGTTTCTTTTCTTTTGTCGCGCCTCATCCCCCCGGCAATAAGCATCTTATTAGCCTGCATGGAAGTCAGCCTTTCATCCCACATCACTATTTCCATTCCCGGAAAAAGTATCTTTAATTTTTCAGCAAGTTCATTGGCAAACGTGGTCTTGGGATTATCCGTGCCGTTCATGTTTAAAGGCCTGCCGACTACAAGCCTGCCAGGTTTTCTTTCTTCCACCACTTTTTTCAGTTCATCATCTGTTTTTTCATTTACTTCTATGTAGCCTATGCCGGCCGCTATCAAAGCGGTTTCATCGCTTGATGCAACTCCTATCCTTTTTGTCCCTGAATCAAATGCCATTATTCTCAATTTATTTCTCCTATGCTGTCAAAGTTTTTATTAATTCTGTTACTTTTTTTATGGCTTCATCCACTTTTGACGGATCTTTGCCTCCGGCTTCGGCCATGTCTTTTCTTCCGCCGCCGCCTCCGCCGCATACAGCAGCCGCTTCTTTTACTATCTTTCCGGCATCAAGTTTTCCGGCTGCGTCATCCGAAACCACACATAAGAACGATATTTTTCCCTCTGCGGAATTGGCAATTAAAGCCGCGCCTTTTTTTACCCTTGCCTTTAAAATATCACCAAGGTCCCTTATCGCTTTTTTATCGGCATCCGCAAACTTAACAGTTATAAACATATATCCGTTTATCTCCGCGGCGGAATCAAGGTAACTTTCCACATTTTTTAACACGTCAGCTTTTTTATATTCAGAAATGCTTTTTTCCATCTCTTTATTTTCTGCCGCAAGCTTTTTCAGCCTTTCCTTTATGTCATCTATCGACGATACCTTAAACTGTTCTTTTAAGCCGTTTATAAAATCATCGTATTCCCCAAACAGCGCTTCCGCGCCCCTTCCGGTCACGGCTTCTATCCTGCGCACTCCCGCTGCCGTGGAACCGTACGAGATTATCTTGACCATTCCAATTTCACCGGAATTGCTGATATGCGTACCGGCGCACAATTCAAGCGAGACATCGCCGACTGTTACCATTCTGACTTTATCCTTATATTTATCGTCAAAAAGCGCCATAGCCCCTTTTGCCTTGGCCTGATGAAAATCAAGCAGTTCAACTGTTACATCGTAGCTTTCCTGTATCCACCCGTTCATTATAAACTGCACTTTCTTTATTTCATCTTCAGTCAGCGGTGCAAAATGCGTAAAGTCGAACCTTAACCTGTCGGGGCCCACATATGAACCAGCCTGCTCCACATGAAGTCCCAGCACAAGCCTTAAAGCCGCCTGAAGAAGGTGTGTGCATGTGTGATTTTTCATCGTCGCGTTTCTTTCGTTTTTATCAACCTGCGCCTTAACCGTCATTCCCTCTTTAATTTCGCCTTTTATTACCTTTATGATATGAATAAATTTTTCATCCATTTTCTGCGTGTCTTTTACCTTTGCTTCGCCGCTGTCAAAATAAATCATTCCGCTGTCGCCTACCTGGCCTCCGCTTTCGGCATAGAAAGGAGTTTTATCCAGTATCAGATATGCCTCCTGCCCGGCAGACACTGATGATACTTTTTCTTTTTTCGCGGCAAGCAGTAAAACTTTACACCCGTCTTCATTAATGGTTTCATACCCGGTAAATTTTGTTACATTAAGTTTTTCAATGGTTCCCTTTGGCATCTTTTCGCCAAGTTCGGAATTTATCCCTTTCCACGCTTTCTTTGCCATTGCCCTCTGCGCTTCCATTGAAGATTTAAACCCGTCTTTATCCACGTTCATTCCGTTTTCCGCCAGAATTTCTTCGGTTATTTCTATGGGGAATCCAAAAGTATCATAAAGCTTAAACGCGGCTTCGCCTGATAAATGCTTTTCACCTTTATCTTTAAGCCCTTTTATTTCGTGATTAAGCAGTTCAATTCCCTTGTCCATTGTCTCTGCAAACTTGTCTTCTTCCATTTTTATTATCTGCATTATGTAATCTTTTCTCTGTGAAATTTCCGGATACGCATCATTCATTATTTCCGCCACTGTCGGTACAAGTGTATGAAGAAAAGCCTCTTTAATGCCAAGAAGCCTGCCGTGCCTGACGGCGCGCCTGATTATCCTTCTTAATACATAACCGCGCCCTTCATTTGACGGAAGCACCCCGTCACCGATAAGGAAAGAAACACCCCTGGCATGATCCGCGATTACGCGCAGTGATATATTTATCTTTTCATCCTTGCCGTACTTGGTCCCGGCAATTTCCTCTGCCTGCGCTATTATCGGCATAAAAAGGTCGGTTTCAAAATTGGATAACACGCCCTGGGAGACCACCGCAAGCCTTTCAAGCCCCATTCCAAAATCAATATTCTTCTGTGCCAGCGGCAGAAGTTTTCCGTCCGGCTGCTTGTCAAATTCCGTAAAAACGCTGTTACATATTTCAAGAAAGCGGTTATCGTTGGTCTCTATATCCTGCGCTGTTACCTTGGATTTATTATCCGGTTCAAAATCAAAATATATCTCGCTGCAATAGCCGCACGGCCCCACAGGCCCCATTTCCCAGAAATTAGTGTCTTTCCCTAGCCTGAAAATACGGTCTTCGGGAATTTTCATCTTTTTCAACCATATATCATAAGCGTCGTTATCATCAAGATATATGGTTATGTAAAGCCTGTCTTTAGGTAATTTTACCGTTTCGGTTAAAAATTCCCATATCCATTTTATGGCGTCTTCTTTAAAATAATCGCCAAATGAAAAATGGCCAAGCATTTCAAAAAAGGTGTGATGCCTTCTGGTACGCCCCACATTGTCTATGTCATTCGTCCTTATGCATTTTTGGGACGTGGTAGCCCTTGTAAACGTCAGCGGAACCTTTCCAAGAAAGTAATTCTTAAAAGGCACCATTCCTGCCACCGTGAATAACAGTGACGGGTCTTCAGGTATTAAGGACCAGCTTGGCTTTATCAGGTGGCCTTTGGACTCAAAAAACTCCAGATATAATTTTCTTAATTCAGCGCTTTTCAATTAAAATTCCTCCTTCATTCCATCTGTGATTTTTTCAATTATATCATACTCAAAGCCCCTTAAAACAAGATATTTGCCCCAATATTGGGCATTATTAAACTTATCTTTATCCTTCGGTTTGCTCTTTTTTCTGTATGCCATTGCCGCTTTCGCAAGTTTTGTTTCATCAAGCCCGCTTAAGATTTCGCTATAATCTTTCTCCGTGAAACCCCTGCCTTCCAGTTTCGCGGCTATAAACAGCTTCCCCGCGGGCTCTATTTTTGTATATTTTTCCACAAGCCGAGCCATAAAAGCCCTGTCATTTAAATAGTTTTTTCCTTTAAGGTAATTAATTATCTTTTCAATTGTATCGTTATCATTGCCTTTTTTTTCAAGTTTTTTCCTTATTTCCAGCTCCGGATAATCCTGTTTTGACAGCAGGTTCAGGCAGTATTTCAGGGCTTTTTCATAACTTTTATCCATATCATACCTCTTATTATATTTTGATTTTTAATTATATAATACCCCGGTGCCGGGCGCAACAGGATAACTGTGTTTTCACAAGTTTATCATGTTGACAAACAGCCTGTTTAACCTTAAAATTAGGCAATAAATCAGCAAAGGAGCATTTAAAATGACCGAAAACACAAAGAAAATTCTTATAAATACAGGGCTTGCGCTTTCAGTTTTTATAATTGCCTTTTTTATCATGGCACCGCTTGAAGTTGTACGCAGGGCAAAACGCGAATTCCTTGAAGGCGAAAGGCACCTTTCTTTTTATAAGAACGCGGAAGCAAAAAAACAGTATTACGATGACCAGCTTTCAAAAAAGAAAATATCCGAACCACAGTACAGAATGCTGATGGAGGATAACTCCTTAAAAAACGCTTATGTACAGTATCAGACTGTTACAGACCTTTTCACGCCGCCTGAAAGTAAATGGGTAAAAAAATCCCGCGAAAGGCTTAAAGAAATAGAACCCGAATATAACGCCTGGGTTCAACAGCTTCAAAAAGAGATAGATGCCGCCGGCTATAAAAAGAAACCCAATTAAATAAAAAAACGCACCCAAAAGGGTGCGTTTTAATTTAACCGCTTTTTTATACTAATCCCTGAAAACCTGCAGTATCCTTTCAAAGTCTTCCTTATTATAATACTCTATCTCTATTTTGCCCCTTTTATAACTGCCTTTAATACTGACTTTTGTTCCAAGCTTAAACTTCATTTCCTTTTCAATATCCTTCATTTCCGCGGAACTATCTGACGGCCTTGAAGTATTTCTTGTTCTTTTTCCGGGCATATCCGCAACCAGTTCTTCCAGCTCCCTTACAGAAAGGTCTTTTTTTACCGCCTGTTCCGCAAGTGCTTTCTGCCTGCTTTTATCATCAATACCCAGAAGTACTTTGCCGTGGCCTTCATTTAAACGTCCGGTTTTTACATACTGCTGGACAGATTCCGGGAGCATAAGAAGCCTTAACGTGTTGGCCACAGTCGCCCTTACGCGCCCAAGTTTTGCGGCAAGCTGCTCCTGCGTCATCCTGTAACCTTCCATAAGCTGCTTATACGCCATTGCTTCTTCTATGGGATTTAAATCTTCTCTTATTATATTTTCCACAACCGCCCATTCAAGTTTTTTCATTGCGGTGACATTTTTTATAACCGCGGGTACCTTTCTTAAACCCGCCCTCTGTGCGGCTATAAAACGCCTTTCGCCGGCAATAATTTCATATTT
Organism: Candidatus Goldiibacteriota bacterium HGW-Goldbacteria-1; assembly: GCA_002839855.1. Lineage (NCBI taxonomy): Bacteria > Candidatus Goldiibacteriota > Candidatus Goldiibacteriota bacterium HGW-Goldbacteria-1. Next base: position 5,671 of record PGYV01000008.1, on the reverse strand, counting down.
TCCCGAACCCGTTTCATTGAGAATAATGGGTTCTATAATGCCGTTTTCTTTTATAGACTGTATTAATTCTTCCATTTTATCAGCCGTAAAAGTTTTTCTGGGCTGCAGTGTATTCGGTTTAATATCAGAAACATTTATTTCTGACAATCCCGAGGACAGAACTACAGGCGCCTGCCCGCTTAATTTAGCTCTTGAACCCGGGATTAACGCGTCAAGGCCTTTTCCAAGCCTGCTTTTTCCTGAACTCATTTTACCAACCTCTCTTTTGATGCGTGTTTTTCACCTTTAATTATTTCTTCGGCAAGATTTTCGTATGCTTTTGCGCCGCGGGAACCTTTATCATATTGCAGTATTGTCTGGCCAAAACCCGGCGCTTCAGACAGCCTTACATTTCTTGGAATTATGGTGTCATAGGCTCGGTTTTTGAATTTTTTCTTTATTTCTTCCAGCACCTGTACCGAAAGGCTTGTGCGGGAATCAAACATTGTGATAAGCGCCCCTTCTATCATAAGATCCGGATTAAGGCTGTCCTTAACCAGTTCCACAGTTTCAAGCAGCCTGGCAAGGCCTTCTAACGCGTAAAACTCGCACTGTATCGGAATAAGGACAGAATCCGCGGCAACAAGGGAATTCAAGGTTAAAAGCCCAAGCGCCGGCGGACAGTCTATAAAAATGTAGTCGTAATCTTTTTTAATTTCAGCAAGCGCCTGTTTAAGCCTGTATTCACGCTCTGCCATTTCTACCAGCTGTATTTCCGCACCGGCAAGATTCACATTTGAAGCGGCAAGAAACAAGCCGTCAACCGATGTTTTTTTTATAACCGCGGCGATATTTTCATCACCCATAAGCACGTCATTTATGTTTGATTCTTCAGCGTGTTTATTGATACCAAGCCCTATCGTGGCATTGCCCTGCGGGTCAATATCAACAAGAAGAACTTTTCTGCCTTTTACCGCCAGATAAGCGGATAAATTGACTGTGGTGGTGGTTTTACCCACGCCGCCTTTCTGGTTAACAACTGCTATAGTCTTTCCCATTAAACTTTCACCTTATTCTTGCGGTTGTCTTTAATATCTGAAAATCCCCTTCAGCCGCAACCGCGTCTGATTTTTTTTCAATTTTCATCCCGATTATATCATTTTCAAGCGTTTTTTCAATTATTATTATATCAGGGTTTTCAGGCCTGTCAGAATTATTTTTTACTACAAGGCCATATTTTTCACACGCAAGATGTACAATATCGCCGGGCATATACTTGGGGACAGTACGTAAAAAAACACTTACTGTTTCAGGGTCAAAAATAACGCCTGAATTTATTTTTATATAATCCCACGCCTCTTCCGGATTATATGCCGGCCTGTGCTGCCTTTGCGATACCATTGAATCATAAACGTCGCATACTGCAGCTATTCTGCTTAAAAGCAGTATCCCGCCGCCTTTCAGCTGCCCGGGATAACCGCTTCCATCATGCCTTTCGTGGTGCTGAAGGGCTATCGCGGAAGACCTTGAAGGAATTCCGTAAACAGACCTTAAATACCGGTGAGCATTCACTGTATGTTCCTTAATTTTTTCCATTTCATCCGTCTTTAATATTTCATTTTTCATGGAAAAATCCATCTTTTGCATCTGGTAATCATACAGCATTGTACCTATTCCGATATCAATTACAGAAGCCCCGTCAAGCCCCATATTTTGAGCCGTCGCCATGCACATACAGCACACATTGACCATGTGAAAAATAAAGTAATTCTCCGCGCCCCTGTAATCAACAAAATCGTAAACAATGCCTGTCCTGCCGCGAAGCGCATCATACATTTTACCGGCAAAATATTTCATTATATGCCCGTAGGCAATTGACTTTCCCGTTTCATTGTTGACAGACAGAAAACTTTTTATTTCGGTGTCATTATACTTTCTTAATATTTCCGCGTCATTGCCGCCGCTTTCAACAAAACAGGCAATAACCTTATGCAGCCCGGAAATGATGTTCCTGTCAAAAACTGCGGACACTGTCACCGGGCCGTCCGCGTAGACAAAACCTATCTTCTGCTCTCTTAATTTTTCCGCCATACGCGGTGTTATTTCAACGCCCTGCCTTATCAGTTCCCTGCCGTCATATGTATATGCCATCAGAACATTTATTTCACCGCCGGTTAATTCGCTTACCCTTGTGCGCAGCATTAACCGTTTACCAATAAATATAATAAACAAAACAGTTTTTTTGACATTATGAATTCCTTGGATTTTATAGCCGGAAAGTATTACCTTATCATGGTAAATTTTTCTACGGCATTCTTTGTCATTCCATTATTAGACCTTGCCTCTATAACCACAACATACACACCGGCAGGCAGCGGCTTGTCAAATTCCATTATATTCCACCTAATCTCAAGCGCGCCGGCTGCAGGTTCAAGCGTCTTTATCAGTTCACCCGCAATGTTATACAGCTTCGCTTTGATGCGGGTGCCTGCCATAGCGTCATACCTTATGGTAAGTATCCTGTATTGTGCAAGGTCAATAGGATTGGGTATAATCCTGATATTTGACAGAATCTCATAACCATTATGAAGAACTGTCAGGTTAGACGCAGCCACAATCTTATACCCTTTGGTGTTAACATTTACTATCTGCACGGTATAAACGCCGTTGCCCACAATTGTACCAAAGTCATTAGTACCATCCCAGAGAATCGTCTGCCCGTTATAAATAATCTGCACATAGTTTACCTGATTGTTATCGCCCGGCACAAACGCCTGCGGAGGTTCAGGTACTATCTTTATAATATCATCAGTTGCAGTATATGTCATATCCACAGGTATAATTTTTACAATTTCACCCGCGCTGCTGTAAATTCTGACCTGCATTTTCACGCTGTTGGTAAGCACAGTGACATCTTTTGTGACCGAGTGAACAAAACCATATTCATCCTTGCATTCCACATGTATGTAATATACGCCGTTTTCAACACTCTTTTCCTGCTCGTTCTTGCCATCCCATTCCACTATCATACCTTCTATATTGAGCCTTACCGTACCGCCGTCATCCGGGCTGAATACCGGATTTTCCACCGTGAAGTCTTTAAACATATTGTATGTCCCGTATTCAACGTCTCTGGAAAGCTCTTTTACCACTTCACCCGCGGAATTATATATTTTTATCGTTATCTGGTAATTCGGCAGCGGCGTGACCGTAGGCGTGACCGTAATAGTCGGCGAAGCGGTCCAGGTGGCAGTAATAGTGGATGTCTCTGACTCTGTCGGCGTTGATGTCTGCGTATTAGTCGCGGTAACTGTGGCTGTAACAGTAAGCGTTACCGTCGGTGTGGCAGTGGAAGTTGCCGATAACGCAGGGGTAAGCGTAACAGTAGGCGAAGCCGTGGCTGTAAAGGTCATAGTCCTTGATGCTGTGGCAGTACCGGTAGCGGTTGCCGTGGCTGTAAGCGTAGGCGTATTTGACATTGTATTTGTTGATGTTGAAGTAGGCGTTGATGTCGGCGACAGCAGTATAGTCGGCGTATTCGTTGCCGTTACAGTCTCTGTAACCGTTTCTGTAACTGTCTGCGTATTAGTTTCTGTGGAAGTCGCAGTTACAGTTTCTGTATTTGTTTGCGTTACAGACGGCGTATCCGTTTCTGTCGCTGTAGGCGTTGAAGTTTCAGTAAATGTAGGAGACAGAGTATTTGTCGGTGTCGGCGTTGCAGTCTCTGTAAGCGTTTCTGTTATTGTCTCCGTAACAGTTTCTGTCATCGTCTCTGTAACTGTCTCCGTTGCAGTTTCGGTTATCGTTTCAGTTGCAGTCTCCGTTACAGTTTCTGTTATTGTTTCGGTCATAGTTTCAGTAGCAGTTTCCGTAACAGTCTCCGTTGCCGTTTCTGTCATTGTCTCTGTAACAGTTTCTGTAATGGTCTCTGTTGCCGTTTCCGTCATTGTCTCCGTAATTGTCTCGGTTGCTGTCTCTGTCATTGTTTCTGTAACAGTCTCTGTTATTGTTTCAGTGGCTGTCTCCGTGATTGTTTCGGTTACGGTCTCTGTCGCAGTTTCCGTCATCGTCTCTGTAATTGTCTCGGTTACAGTCTCTGTAGCCGTCTCTGTAATTGTCTCAGTTACGGTTTCAGTTGCAGTCTCCGTTATAGTTTCTGTCATTGTTTCCGTGACAGTCTCTGTAGCCGTCTCTGTCATTGTTTCAGTTACTGTTTCTGTTGCAGTTTCTGTAATAGTTTCTGTCATAGTTTCGGTTACCGTCTCTGTGGCTGTTTCTGTTATTGTTTCCGTTACAGTTTCAGTAACAGTTTCTGTTGCCGTCTCCGTTATTGTCTCTGTTACAGTCTCTGTTGCCGTTTCAGTCATAGTTTCAGTCATAGTTTCTGTAACAGTTTCCGTTGCCGTTTCAGTTATAGTTGCAGTTATAGTTTCCGTAACGGTCTCTGTGGCTGTTTCGGTTATTGTTTCCGTGACAGTCTCTGTAGATGTCTCTGTAATTGTTTCCGTTACTGTTTCGGTTGCCGTCTCTGTAATTGTCTCCGTGACAGTTTCTGTTGCAGTTTCCGTAATAGTTTCCGTTGCAGTTTCTGTGCTCGTTTCAGTTACTGTTTCGGTGGCCGTTTCTGTCATAGTTTCTGTTACTGTTTCTGTGATTGTCTCCGTGGCCGTCTCAGTTATCGTCTCTGTGACAGTTTCTGTAGCCGTTTCGGTTACAGTCTCAGTTATCGTCTCTGTGACAGTTTCTGTAGCCGTTTCGGTTACAGTCTCTGTTATCGTCTCTGTTGCTGTTTCCGTAATAGTCTCTGTCACAGTCTCAGTAGCCGTTTCTGTTATTGTTTCCGTTACAGTTTCAGTAACTGTTTCCGTTATAGTCTCAGTAGCCGTTTCTGTAATGGTTTCGGTCACTGTCTCTGTTGCTGTTTCCGTAATAGTCTCCGTCACAGTTTCAGTAGCCGTTTCTGTTATTGTTTCCGTTACAGTTTCAGTAACTGTTTCCGTTATAGTCTCAGTAGCCGTTTCTGTAACGGTTTCCGTCACTGTCTCTGTGGCTGTTTCTGTTATAGTCTCTGTCACTGTCTCTGTGGCTGTTTCTGTTATAGTCTCTGTAACCGTCTCTGTTGCCGTTTCAGTGATAGTCTCCGTAACCGTCTCTGTTGCCGTTTCAGTGATAGTCTCTGTTACAGTTTCAGTCGCGGTTTCTGTTATAGTCTCTGTCACAGTCTCTGTTGCCGTTTCAGTGATAGTCTCTGTCACAGTCTCGGTCGCTGTTTCTGTTATCGTTTCTGTCACCGTCTCAGTTACCGTTTCTGTTATTGTCTCAGTTACAGTCTCAGTGGCTGTTTCAGTTACAGTCTCAGTGGCAGTTTCTGTAACCGTCTCCGTTACAGTTTCTGTAGCAGTTTCTGTTATAGTCTCCGTGACAGTCTCGGTCGCTGTTTCCGTTATAGTTTCTGTCACGGTCTCTGTAGCTGTTTCTGTTATAGTCTCCGTTACAGTCTCGGTCGCTGTTTCTGTTATTGTCTCTGTTACAGTCTCGGTCGCTGTTTCTGTTATTGTCTCTGTTACGGTCTCTGTCGCTGTTTCTGTTATTGTCTCTGTTACAGTCTCTGTCGCTGTTTCCGTTATAGTCTCTGTCACTGTCTCTGTGGCTGTTTCCGTTATAGTCTCCGTTACAGTCTCGGTCGCTGTTT
>PGYV01000007.1:261451-263036 GCA_002839855.1 Candidatus Goldiibacteriota bacterium HGW-Goldbacteria-1 | reverse complement strand
TTGTTTGGATACAAGATTACCAATTTGCGGCGCGTGCTGAAAAAATATACCCAAGCCCGGTGAAGCCGAGGGACGGATGGTCAGATGGTTGGAAGGCCGGAAGTAAAAATAAGTCAACTGTCCCCTAACACTTGCGCTTGTAAATTCGCGCAAGCCCGGGGATTTCCGCTTCACAGGTTCGCTCCAACCGCACCTTAAAAGGTGCGCCTACCAATGCCAAACCCCTGTAAGGCGGACGGGTGTAAACGAAAACTTAAAACCGGTGTTTCGCTATAGCTTAACTGCCTATAGCTTTATTAGCTATCTTTCCTGTTGATAATTATTTTCCAGGTTTGAATCCATGGTGAATACTATTATTCTTTCCCCTGTCTTTGTGCTTATGTCCGTGTGCATTGATATAACTTTAATGGATGTAATTTCTTCAATGTTTTTTTCAAGCATTTTCCTTGATGCTTCAAGAAGCCTGACCCTGGTCTGTTTTACAAGTGACTTTCCCTCCGCGTCATTTGCCAGAGTTTTTTCAGCCGCCGTAAGCACCCCTTTAAGCCTTATAAAAATAATATCCCCCATAATGTCAACAAGCGTATCTTCCGGGCCGCGGCCCATATGTTCTTTTTCAAATTTTATAATATATTCCCTTATCTTTGCCTCTGCCTGCCCTTTTGAAATATCTTTAGCCATTTTTCACCATCCTTAATTTTAACCATTTTATATCGTATTTTTTTTACGGTCAATAGCGCATTTAATTTTTAAACGCTGATGTTTTATTTTTAAACACATTTCGTTTTTTAATGAAACACTTTCAGATAATACCCGCCTTATTTTTAATAATTTACCGCGGCACAGAATTTGCTTTTATTAAGATGAGGAAGTTAAATAAATTTTAAGGAGGCGGATTTTTATGAAACTGTTGGAAAGAAGGGAAGTACCGGCAAGGCAGGACGATTTTGGGGCGATTTTTGACGATTTTTTCACTTCAGGGCTTTCTGTTACGGGCAAAATTTCACCGGCCGTAGACGTAGCAGAAGAGAAAGACAGGTACATTGTTAAAGCAGACCTCCCCGGAATGAAGCAGGAAAATATTAAGGTGGAGCTTGACGACAGCGTACTTTCAATTTCCGGGGAAAGGAAACATGAAAAAGAGGAGAGCGACGAAAAAAAGAATTACCACTATTACGAAAGAAGTTACGGAAGTTTTATGAGGCGTTTTATCCTGCCAAAAGGAACAGATTCTGACAAGATAGACGCCAAATACGAACACGGCGTTCTGGAAATTGTAATACCCAAAACAGAAGCCAAAAAAGCCAAAGAAATTAAAGTAAAGTAACAAGTGGCAAGTAACAGGTTACAAGTTACAAGTTACAGGTTACAGGTTACAAGTTACAGGTAACAGGTTACAAGTTACAGGTTACAGGTTACAGGTTACAAGTGACAGGTTACAAGTGACAGGTTACAAGTGACAGGTTACAAGTGACAGGTTACAAGTTAAAACCTGTTACTTGTATTTAACCTGTAAGTTGATACTTGTAACTTGCTACTTGTTTATAACCTGTAAGTTGATACTTGTAACTTGCTACTTGTTTAT
>PGYV01000007.1:152614-261291 GCA_002839855.1 Candidatus Goldiibacteriota bacterium HGW-Goldbacteria-1 | reverse complement strand
GCCACTTGTTTATAACCTGTAAGTTGATACTTGTAACTTGCCACTTGTTTATAACCTGTAAGTTGATACTTGTAACTTGTAACTTGTTATCTGTTACTTGATTTTTAACTTCCCCTGTGTTTTAATGTAAAAAAACATATGGGAGCTACTTATGGAGATAAAAAAAGAAGATAATGTTGATTTTATCAATCTTGTCCTTATGTTAAATCAGAATGCCCTTATTTCCCTTGGAGAAGCCGCACGTTTTGTGTCCGGCAAAAAACAGCAGAACCTTCCAATGGCACGCCAGACAATAAACATGATAAAAGCAATAGCTGATAAAACAGCGGGGAAATTAACACCCGGTGAATCGAAACTTGTTTTCAGGATTTTAGGGGAACTTCAGCAGAAATATGTAGTGGCAGCCGGGCTTATGAAACCGCCGGAAGGCACCGATTATAAAATAATTAATTCCCCAAAAGCACACCAGGAAGTTGTGGACAAAGCGCTGGATAAGCTGTCAGACGGCCAGCTGCAGTCGCTTTTGGCGGAACTTATGAAAAAGGACAATGGAGACAATAAATAGTATTTCAAAAATAGGCGTTATTTCAGATACCCATTCCACGCATCTTCCTGATAAAGTGAAAAAAATTTTCAGCGGGGTAGATTTAATTATTCACGCCGGCGACCATACCTCGCAGTCTATTATAACTGACCTTGAAAAAATAGCGCCCCTTGTATCAGTACGCGGAAACATGGACGGCGCTGAATTAAACCTTGAAGAACAAACTACTCTTATGATAAATAATAAATTCAAAATTGCAGTCTGTCACGGCGCCGGTATTCATTCCACCACACCGCAAAGAATGTATAAAAAATTTATTTCTGAAATACCTGATGTAATAATTTTTGGCCATACTCATGTGCCGATGAATAAACTGCACGCCGGTATACTATTATTTAATCCGGGAAGCCCCACAAAGGGAAATGGGGTTAATTCTGTGGGTATTATTAACGTTACAAATGACTCATTTCACACAGAAATTGTAATATTATAGTTAATAACCATTTATGTGATAAACTCTTACGTATAGCTTATAAAATGCCTTTAAAATAAGAGTAAAATAGAATTTAATAAATGTTAATAACTGTGGAAAACCTGTGGAAAAACCTGTTTTTTGCGAAATATACCCCGAAAACGCTGTAAATGTGCCACCCAGGAAGTATATAGATATATATAAAAAACTAATTTTTTTATTATAATTCTAATAGTTTTTTATTATCATCAGTATTTTTTCTTATTATACTGAAAGTATCAGCTGTTTCTTTCATTTCAAACTTAATATAGTATTCCCGTTCACCTTTTGTGTGTGTAATTTCTGTTCCATCAATTTCTTTTATGGATAATACCGCCGCTTCTATAGAACGCGCGGCAGGCGTAAATATTTCAATTTTATCACCTATTTTTATTGTGTTTTTTGCAAGAATTTTATAGGTATTATTATCCTGTACCGCGTTAATATGCCCCATATAAATACTGTCTGACATATAATCCGAAGATTTAAAACTCTGCTGTATGTCCCCTTTTTTTCCAAAATAGAATCCTGCGGTATATTCCCTGTGTGAAATGTTATTAAGCTCTGCGTCAAGCTTTGGGTCAGGCAGATAACCGCCAGGATTTTTTATAAAATTTTCTGATGCTTTATTATATACCGCAGCGGTTACCGCCGCGTAATGAAGGCTTTTCATCCTTCCTTCTATTTTAAAACTGTCTATTCCTATTTTTATGAACTCCTGAATGTGATTAATGGTTTTTAAATCTTTTGAATTAAAAATATATGTGCCTCTTTCATCTTCTTTAACCGGCATTCTTTCACCGGGCCTTTTTTCCTCTGTCAGTTCATAACTCCACCTGCAGCTTTGGGCGCACTCTCCCTGATTAGCCCCCCTGCCTGTCATGTAATCGCTTAACATACACCGCCCCGAATAGGACATGCAGATGGCGCCGTGTACAAATACTTCAAGTTCCATTTTTGGGCATTTTTCTCTTATCTCTTTTATTTCCTCAAAAGAAAGTTCGCGCGCCAGCACTATCCTTTTGGCGCCAAGATTATACCATTCATTCACTTCCATATAGTTAAGGTTATTTGACTGCACGGAAATATGAAGCGGTATGCCGGGCGCTTCTTTTTTTGCCATCGCGAATATTCCAAGGTCGGAAATAATAAGGCCGTCAGGTTTGATTGTATTTAAAAATTTAAGATGCTCTTTAATACCTTCAAGATCCCTGTTGTGCGGAAAGATATTTACGGTTATGTATATTTTTTTATTTATTGAATGGGTATATTCCACGGCTTCTTTAAGCCCTTTATCATCAAAGTTTCCGGAAAAGTTGCGCAGGCTGAAGTTTTTTCCGGCAGCATAAACAGCATCCGCGCCATAAGCAAATGCAAATTTAAGTTTTTCAATATTTCCCGCGGGGGATAGTATCTCCGGTTTTTTCATTTTAATATCAGACTTCTTTTCTTTCAAGGATTGCCTGCCCAAGTGTTATTTCATCGGCATACTTAATATCAGACCCTGTGGGCAGGCCTTTTGCAAGGCGGGTTATTTTTACGTCAGGTTTTTCGGTTTTCACCGCATCCGCTATATATAAAGATGTGGCGTCGCCTTCCACCGTGTGATTAATGGCAAGAATTATTTCGCGTACATTAGCGGCTGCAGCCCTTTTCACAAGGGATATTATTTTAAGATTTTCAGGCAGAATATTATTTAAAGGATTTATAAGGCCGTATAAGACGTGATAAACACCGGCGTGTTTTCCCGTATGTTCTATTGTGATTACATCTTCGGGCGATTCCACAACGCATATTACGCCTTTATCCCTTTTATCATCCATGCACACCGGGCAGGTATCCAGGGTGCTTATATTGCCGCATATGGCGCAGAATTTTATGTCTTTAATGCCGCCTAACGCCTCACTTAACGCGTCTGCGGCAGGCTGCCCTTTTTTTAACAGATAAATAGCCGTTCTTTCAGCCATTTTAGGGCCTATGCCGGGAAGTTTGGATATTTCATTGATAAGTTTTTCAAGTTTAAAAGGGTATGTATACACTTTTGTATTTTTCCGCCTTATGGGCTATAATCCGGGAATGTTCATTCCGCCTGTAAGTTTTTTGGTCTCTTCTTCCACCATTTCCTGGGCGCGGTTTAAAGCTTCATTAACCGCCGCCAGTACAAGGTCCTGAAGCATGTCAGCATCGCCTGATGATATAAGTTCTTTATCAATTATTATCTCTTTAATTTCCTTGCCGCCCGATGCGGTTACTTTAACAGCCCCGCCGCCGGACTGCGCTTCCACCGTCCTGGTTTTAAGTTCTTCCTGTAATTTTGCAAAACGCGCCTGCATCTGCTGCGCCTGTTTCATAAGCTGATTCATGTTCATATCTAACCTCCGTGCCTGCCGTGTTTTTTTATTTCCACGCTCTGTATTTTAAATACTTTTGAAAGGTCTTTAATGGGCTGCAGATTCATTGCCTCTTCCTGGGTTACTTCTTTCTGAATATTGACTTTTTTTCTATATTCATTTTTCTCATATACCACAAGTTTCATATCCCTTTTAAATTCTTCCTTTAAAAATTCCTTTATTTTTTCCGCGTGTTTCTTGATAAGTTCGGCAAGAAAAGGATTCTCTCCGATTATAGTAAGCGCTTCATTTTCATATGATACCACCTTGGCATTCTCTATGGATGGAATCACTTCATCGCCGTTTTCGGCGCGCCCTGCCCTTGCCACCACATTTTTCCACCGTTTTTCTATAATATCAGCCGTAAGATTTTTTACTTCCACTTCTTCTTCAATTTCATCAGCTATTAAAAGCCCTGTCCTTACCGGTGATTCTTCCTGTATTTCTGTTTCAGGTTCAGCCTCAGCAGCTTCCGCCGGAACAGCTGTCTTAATCTCTTTTTTTTCGGTTATTGCCACAGGCACATCAGGTATCTGGGCTCCGGATGATAATATCATATCAGCTACAAAAGCTTCCACTATTATGGCCGGGACATTGCTTCTGGACAGCCTTGATTCCGTATCTATCGCCTTCTGAAGCATTAATAGCACGGCCTTTTTATCTGCCAGCGCCGATAAAGAGGCCATTTCACGTATTTCATCCTCTGTGGAATCTATCCCCGCCGTATCGCCCGATGATTTCATTACAAGCAGGTTGCGCAGTGTTTCAACTATTCCCCTTGTAAAATGCTTAAGGTCATAACCGTCTGTCACCACATTTTCAACAGAAGTAAGAGCCGCTTTTAAATCATGGTTAAACACGTTTTTTATAAGCCCAAAAAGTTTATCACTTTCTATTTCTCCAAGCATTTCCGCGACCGCGGAGGCTGTAAGCTTTCCGCCTTTTGCAAAAGTGACAGCCTGATCAAATATCCGCTGACCGTCCCTTAAAGCGCCGTCGCCCGCTTTTGCAATCATTTTCATGGCTTCAGGTTCCGCGTCTATTTTTTCACGCGAAGCTATCATTTTTATGTTTTCAATTATGGTTGATATGGCCGCCCTTTTAAACCTGAAATGCTGGCAGCGCGACAGGATTGTCTGCGGAATATTTTGCGGGTCAGTGGTGGCAAAAATAAATATTACGTGCCTCGGCGGTTCTTCAAGTGTTTTTAAAAGCGCGTTAAACGCTTCTGTGGTTAACATGTGCACTTCGTCAATTATATATACCTTATAGCGGCTTCTTGCCGCTGAAAAACCAACCTGTTCCCTTAATTCACGTATTTTATCAATGCCGCGGTTGGATGCGCCGTCTATTTCTATGACATCAAGCGAACTGCCGTCCTTAATTTCCACGCAGCTTGGGCATACGCCGCAGGGGTTTACAGTTGGGCCCTCTTTGCAGTTTAAGGCTTTTGCGAATACGCGGGCAGTCGTGGTCTTACCCACACCCCTTGGGCCGGAAAACAGATATGAATGCATTACCCTTTCAGTCTCTATAGCCCTCATAATGGGCTTTATAACCTGATCCTGCCCTATGATGGAAGTAAAATCCTGAGGCCTCCATTTTCTTGTATAAACCAAGTAATTTTCAGACATTTTTTATCCTTTTAAAATTTTCTATAATTTTTATATCTTAGTTCAAACGGACAGCGCAGGAGCGCTGTTCCTACAATTACTTTTAAATTCAAGTATTAAAAAGCGGGGTTACGGCAACACCTCCGGTATCCGCTTACCGTTGCTACCTTCCGGTCCTGGCGGACTTCACGGGCCGCGAGCGCGCCGGCCCCGCCTTATTAAACTTTCTGCGCTATTGCCACTATTGACTGCCCGGCCGGCGGTTTTATTAATCTTTCGCACGGCTTTGTAAAGGACAGTATATATCTGTCAAAAAATTTTGCCTGATTGTCCGGAATACAGCTTTTTTTTAAAATTCTTCCGCTGAAATACCAGCCTATAATTCCCGCAAAATTAAGGTAAAAAATATCAAGAATTTTAAAACCATTTTTTTCAAGCAGTTCTTTAAGCTCTGTTTTATTATATCTTTTATAGTGTCCCAAAGCCTTATCCATTTCGCCGTAAATTGACTTCATTGCCGGAACCAGAATAACAAATTTTCCATTTTTTACCAGCGCGTTTTTTACATTTACAACCGCTTTTTTTTCATCTTTAATATGTTCAAGCACATTAAGCATTACAGCTGTATCATATTTGCCTTTTGCAATTTTATTACCCGGCTTTATTATATCAATTTTTGTAACTTTTACTTTTTTATTTCCTTTATATTTTTTACAGGCATACTTAAGATAACTGTCATCAATATCAGAAGCGCACACTTCCTGACTGTCTTTTAAGATAAAATCAGTAATATTGCCTATGCCGCAGCCTATTTCCAGCACCCTGCCGCTTATACCTTTTTTTATATTTTCATATATCCATGAATTATAATTCTGCAAGTTACTGATTTTATTAAGAGAATCTGTAAGGCTGTGCTTTGAATCCATTTACTTAATCCACAAACCTGTATTTGATAAGCGCCCAGATTGCTTTAAAACCATCTATGGCTTTTATTTTTTTTCCTTCATTATAACTTCTTCCATAAAAACTTATAGGCACTTCATATATTCTTGCCTGTTTTTTCAGCATTTTAGCGGTTATTTCCGGCTCTATTTCAAAACCCTTTGATTTTATCTCTAGTGACTGTATAAGTTCTGTCTTGAACATCTTATAACAGGTTTCCATGTCCGTAAGGGTGGTGTTATAAAGTATATTGGTGACAAGATTAAGTATTTTATTTGCTATAAGGTTCATGAATAAAAAAGCCCTGTGCCTTCCAAGAAACCTTGAACCATATACCACATCAACTTCTTTATGCTTAAAAGAATCAATTATCACTTTATAATCTTCAGGGTCATATTCAAGGTCTGCGTCCTGAATAATGGTATAATCGCCCTTTGCAAGGGCAAAACCCGTTTTTAAAGCCGCACCTTTGCCTTCATTTTTTTCTTTGTAAATTATTTCAATCTGCGGATATTTTAAATTTATTTTTTCAAGTATTGAATGGGTGGCATCCGTGGACTTGTCGTCAACTATTACAACCTGTTTAGTTACCCCTTCAAGCTGCACGTTCATTACCCTGTCCACAAGCTCTTCCAGGGTGCGTTCTTCATTATAAACCGGTATAATTACAGAAAGTAATATCTCTTTTACCAAATCCTGACTCATTATATTTTCCTTTTTTGGCGTATTTAACGGCGGCTGCCGTAAAAACAGCGGTTAAAACAATAAACACCGCGTGAATAAAGGTAATGTTATCATGAAAATCACGAAAAAACCATCCTAAATTCGGGACATGCGCGGCCTTATAAACGGCTATTTTTTCTTTTTATTGGCATAGAAACTTTGAGGTTTTGTCCCAAGTACATAGACTTTGACTTTTTTTCTTCCCCATCTGAAAGCTTCTTCGGTAGTATTGTAGCAAAGGTCAATTTTTTTGCCTTTAATGGCGCCGCCGGTATCACCGCACCATGCGAATCCGTACCCATCCACATAAATAAGAGAGCGTAATGAAATTACTTTAGGGTCTACCGCTGCTATTCCGTACCTGGTACGCCATCCAAGGGCTGTTATTCCCGCCCATTTCAAACCGTTGGATTCAGGCGACGGGTCATATGCAGTGGCTTCCACATCGTGAACATAATGCACATACGTGGTCTGCGGAACAGTTATGGGATGATTATTTTTTGAAATACCCTGTATCATAAAACCATTTTTTGGTTTCTTTATTATTCCTGTTTTGAATATTGCTTTTGAATAAATAGTTTTATCGCCAAGGTTCAGATTTTTACTGACTGAATGGCTGTAGCCTTTGCGGCCTTCTTCAAGCCATATTGTCCAGCCGCTTTTAATGAAATTACTTTTTCTTACCTTTACGTCAAAAGGGATATATTCTTTTGTTACACCCGCGCTTACACCCATATTCATGGCTGCAACAGACACAACTGCCCACGCGATAAATAAACAAACTGTTATAATTTTAACCGCTGAAATTTTTATATTTTTCATATTGGAAATTATATCAGCATTTTTCTTGTTTTTACAGAATAAACATTGTGAAAACCCGCTTTTCCTTTTACTTCCACGGGCGGAAGCGAATCCACTTCCACGATTTTTTCCACCTGTCTGTAGACTTCTTCGGAAATTATCACCTGCCCGTTAAGCGCGGTGCCGCATATCCTGCTTGCAAAATTTACCGTATCCCCTATAACAGTATATTCAAGCCTTTCTTCCGACCCCATGTTTCCTGTTATTATTTCACCCCTTGCAAGCCCTATCCCAAGCCCTATATTTAGGGTGGGGTCTTTTTCTTTCCATTCTTTTAATTTCATTGCAAACTGCACCTGTATATCAAGCGCTGACAATATGGCTTTATCGCCGTCAAGATAATCTATATACTTTGGCGCTTCTTCAAACACGGCCATTACCGCATCCCCGATAAACTTATTCACCCTTCCCCTGTTTTTCTGTATCGCTTTTGTGGCAATGGTAAAATATTCATTCAGCATCATTACAACTTTTTCAGGCTCAGAATTCTCCGTAAACGATGTAAATCCCCTGATATCGGAAAAAAATATTGTGGCAGTTTTTTTCTTTCCGCCCACGTAATGCTCATTAATCCCGCGGTTTTCTATTTCATCTTTCAATGAAGGGTCAAGATATTTTCCAAGCGAAGATTTAAATTTGTCCTTATCCTGCTTAACACTGATAAAAGAGCATATAAATAAATCAAATATTTTAAGTATATTGGCGTATGAACCTGCATATCCGCCTTTTGTTTTCATCTGAAACCCGGCAGGCAGAATTTCCTTGCTTCTCATCTGAGTTACCATGTGTTTCAATATTGTTGAGGCCAGCGCGGAAAGGTTCATCATAACAAAAAAATAAATAAGGATACCCAGATAAAACGCGCCTAAAATTACGGAGGCCAGAATATCTTCCCATGGCGATACTGAAAATTTCTTTGATAGTGTGTCTGACAGCAGTTTAAACAGGGGATCATAACCAAAAGCTATAAGCATTCCGATTAACCCGCTGAAGAACATCATTCTTTTTATAGGGGCTTTATTTTTTCTCATAATTATCTCCTGCCTTTTCTCCCCTTAAAATACGCGCCTTTATTAAAATAACTCCTTTATTTTATTTACGTTTATCTGTTTCATATTTTTTACGTTAAGGCATGTTTTTTTAAGCTCGTGCTCCCTTGTTACGCCTATGCTTATCATTCCTGCCGCGTTAGCGGCGTCAATACCTATCTGGGCATCTTCAAAAACAGCACATTCAGCCGGTTTTACTTTAAGCTTTTTTGCAGCCCTTAAAAAAATATCCGGGTGCGGCTTTCCTTTTATTGCAAGCGCCCCTTCCGCGTCTATGTCAAAATATTTAAAGATACCTTCTTTTTCAAGAATCGGCCTGGCATTTTTACTTGAACTTGCCATTGCCACTTTTATTCCTTCTTTTTTAAGTTGAATTATAAGGTTTACGGTGCTTTTAAAAATTTTTACCCCGTTTTTTTTAAGATATATTTCAAAGAATTTCTGTTTTTCCGCGCATATGCGTTCCACTTCTTTATCATCAGCCATAGGCAGAAGCGCTTTTACCCCTTTTGCCCGCGGCATACCGTCTATCTTATTTTTAAAATCCGCAAATGTAAATTTCATATTATAATCCCTCTTTAGAACCGTTTCCCAGGATTTGTGATGAAGAGGCGCTGTGTCAATTATAACCCCGTCCACATCAAAAATTACCGCTTTTAATTCCATTAATTCACCCTGTCTTTTTAAATTTTTACAGACACAATTCTTTCATTTTTTTAATATCTTTAATGTATATCCTTCTTTGTATTACGGAAATAATTGACTCTTTTTCCATTAATTTTAAGGTTCTTGTTGTGGTTTCTCTTGTAAGCCCGGCTAAATCGCCTATTTCCTGATGAGTAAATTTTACCTTTCCTTCAACATCCTTAAAATCCATCAATACACAGGCTATTCTGCTTTTGGCATTTCCAAGAGCCAGAATTTTAATATCGCGGTCAGCTTTTGAAAGCCTTTCCGACAGGCTTTTAATTATCTGAAGCGATATTGAAGGCTCTTTTGAAATAACTTCTTCAAAATTTATCCTGGAAATACTGAGTGTTTTTGTATCTTCAAAAGCTTCAACGGTGGCAGACCGCGCTTCTTTTGTAAGCAGGGCCATTTCACCGAAAGCATCTTTTCTTTTTAAAATGGCAAGGGTCTTTGTTTTGCCGTCCTTTGAATATTTTACCACCCTGACCACGCCTGAAATTATTATGTGAAGCGAATCTCCCGCTTCACCTTCGCTGAAAATCGTCTCTCCCGAGGAAAATACATTTTCTTTCATATGCTTAAGAATTATTAAAAGCCCGCTGTCTTTTACGCCGGAAAATATATAACTTTCTTTCAGACAAAGAATAAGTTCCTTTTTTGTCATTTTTATCTCCGGCTATATTTTACATTCCTTTAAATATCAAGGTTCTTTACTTCAAGCGCGTGGGTTTCAATAAATTCCCTTCTTGGCGCCACTTCATCACCCATTAAAATTGTAAAAAGCTCGTCCGCTTTGGCCACATTTTCCATCGTAACCTGTTTTAAAGTCCTTGTCTTTGGATCCATGGTGGTTTCCCAAAGCTGTTCAGGGTTCATTTCTCCAAGACCTTTATACCTTTGTATGTGAAGGCCTTTTTTTGCCCTTGCCTTTATATAATCCGCAAGTTCCCCGATGTTAAAGAGAAGCGTTTCTTCAGAATCATCCACCGCTTTAAATATAGGCAGAACGTTTTCCTTTTTCGAGTCCTTTTCTTTTGATACAGATTCCATTTCTTCTTCAAACAGGCCTTCTGCGTCAAGCCCGTGATGTTCAAGTTTTTTCATAATCTCGTCAATTGTCCTTAGTTCCGCCCTGTCGCGCAGGTCTATCATATACGAAGTTTCCTTGTTCTTTTTGATTATTTCCACAATGTCATCAAAAGTTATCTTTGAACCCACTTTTGGCAGCAGGTCTTTAATCAGCTCCACCGCTTCTTTTTCATTATCAGCATATTCTGTCTTCCCTTTATGGCCGATTTCAAACATGGGTATTTTTTTCCATTTTTCTCGCGATAAAAGAAAACTCTGCAGGCTGCATCCGGTTTTCTTTAAACGGGGTATCATATGTTCTAAATCTATGACATACCCAAGAATTTCTTTAAGGTCAGCTTCTTTTATTTCCTTATCTTTTCCTTTCCTGCTTAACAATACAAGTTTAAGCTCTTTTGTACCTTCTGTTGAAAGAAATTCATTCATTTCTTTATCATCTTTAAGATAACGCTCTGACTTGCCTTTTTTTATTTTATAAAGCGGCGGCTGGGCTATATATACATAACCCGATTCTAAAAGCGGCATTGCCTGCCTGAACAGAAAAGTCAGAATAAGGGTGGAAATATGCGCGCCGTCAACGTCGGCATCGGTCATTATTATAAGCTTGTGATAGCGGGCTTTTGTGACGTCAAAATTATCCTTTCCTATCCCCGCGCCTATTGCGGTTATCATTGTCCTTATTTCATCATTTGAAAGCACCTTATCAATACGCGCTTTTTCCACGTTAAGAATTTTACCTTTAAGGGGAAGTATTGCCTGTGTCCTTCTGTCCCTTGCCATTTTTGCTGAACCGCCGGCGGAATCTCCCTCTACCAGGTACAGTTCACACAATGCAGGCTCTGATTCGGAACAGTCCGCAAGTTTTCCCGGAAGCCCCGCGGAATCCAGAGTGCTTTTTCTTCTGGCAAGGTCGCGCGCTTTTCTTGCGGCTTCGCGCGCTTCTGCGGCTGAAACGGCCTTTCCTATTATTTTTTTTGCTTCCCCCGGATTTTCTTCAAAATAAGACACAAGTTTTTCATATACAAGCGAGTTTACAATTCCTTCAACATCTGAATTTCCCAGTTTTGCCTTTGTCTGCCCTTCAAACTGAGGGTCCTGTACCTTAACGCTTACTACGGCATACAGCCCTTCACGGACATCGTCTCCCTGAATGGTAAAATTATCTTTTTTTATAAGGTTATTTTTTCTGGCATGCGTGGACGCAGCCCTTGTAAGCGCAGTTTTAAAACCGGAAAGGTGTGTCCCGCCTTCTGTGGTCCTGATATTATTTACAAAGGAAAAGATATTTTCCGAATATCCTTCGTTATACTGCAGCGCCACTTCTATTATGGTATTATCTTTTTCGCCTTCAACATAAATGGGTTTTTTATTAATAACTTCCTTATTCTTGTTCATGTGCTTTACAAATTCTGATATACCGCCTTCAAATTTAAAAACTTCCTCTTTTGGTTCATCGGCGCGTTCATCCATTATGGTAATTGTGATACCTTTGTTTAAAAACGCAAGTTCCCTTAACCTTGTGGCAAGTATTTCATAACTGTACACAAGCGTGTCAAATATTTTCGCGTCGGGTTTAAAAACCACTTTTGTTCCTGTTTTTTTGGCTGTGCCTATCTGTTTTACGGGAGCCTGAGGAACGCCCCGCGCGTAGCTTTGCGTATAAACTTTACCGTCCCTTCTGACTTCAACTTCAAGCCATTCAGACAGCGCGTTTACGCAGGAAACACCCACCCCGTGAAGGCCGCCGGAAACTTTGTATGAATTATGGTCAAATTTACCTCCCGCGTGAAGCACAGTTAAAACAACTTCAAGGGCGGATTTTTTCATCTGTTTATGAATTTCAACAGGTATACCCCTGCCGTTATCCGTGACAGTGATACTGTTATCCACATGGATAAGTACATTAATGCTGTCGCAGTAGCCCGCCATAGCTTCATCTATGGAATTATCCACAACTTCATATACCAAATGGTGAAGCCCGGCTGCTGATGTGCTTCCTATATACATGGCAGGCCTTTTTCTTACAGCTTCAAGCCCCTCTAAAACGGTTATTTTATCAGCTGTATAGTCGCCGGCTGAAGCATCCTGTTTATTCACATCTTTTGGTTTATCAGCCTGTGTTTCTTTTTCAGCTTTGATATTTTTATCCGGTTTTATTTCCTCTTTTTTTGCGGATTTTTTATCTTTTTTATCATTCTTTGCCATTTAATTCCTCCGTTTATTCCGTTATTCTTTTTATAAGGCTTCCCGCATTTATACGGGAAAAATATAACAGTACTTTTCCTTTTTTATCTATCAGCGCCAGGCTTTTCTGTTTTTCCGATTCATTCCTGATTTTTCTTTCTTCTTTCATTTTTTCCAAAAAATCTGAATTTAAACTTATTGATGAAAAAATTCCAATTACTTCATGTTCTCCAAAAAAAACTCCCTGTCCTATGTGAAGCGTTTTCATCACCCTTTTATCCTTATTACCACTTCTTTAATAATATTGCTGCCCGCAGCCAGGTTTGCTTTTTCCATTATTTCCCTGCGGATATATCCAAATTCTGACTTTACCGTGCTGTTATCCGCGTACACAAAAAGTTTGCCTTCATTATATTTAAAAGGCTCTGTCTTTGAACAAAGTTTCTGGCCTGCTATCCTGCTCCAGTTATCGTGAATCTTTTCAATTATCATTTCCTGCGAAATACCAGTCTTCTTCATCAGCCTTTCGACTATGTTTTTTATCTCTTCCATTTTATTCACTTAAAAACAGCGGGACATCAAAAACCACCCCGCCTGTAATATTAAGAAAAGGGTATGAAATATTCTTTCCGTTTGGGGTTAAAGTATAGTTATAACCCGCATCAGCCCTTATTGAAAACATTTTAAGAAAAATATATTCCACACCTGCCGCGGCTTCAACTGTGTAATCTATGTCATTATCTTTAAAAGAATCACCGGTATCAAATAAATACATGGTGCTTACAAGCGCTACCCCGTTGCCAAGCCTTAAGTAAGGCATAAGAAACAGGTCTTTTCTGTAACCCATATACCAGTAAACATTTACCAGCAAATCTGTCATATCAAGTTTATATTTATAAAATTCCTTCTCATTTTCAAGCGACATTGTCCTTCCTGCCACTCCAATCCTGAAAACACCGTTAATGCTTAACTGAAATTCAGCGTTTAACCCAAGGCCGAATTTCGTTTCTTCCTTCAAATAATCCGGGGACAGGGGCATAAACCCGCTTGCGCCCGCGCCTATCGTAACCTTTGGCATTTCCTCATCCGGCCGTTTTAAAGAAAGATAGTATTTTACCAGCGCTTGAAACTGTGAAGGCGGCATCCACGCCGCGAATTTCTGCTGCGCGAAAGGCTTAAAATTAATTTCTCCCACTTTTGGGTTATTTCTTTTGTCATACAAAAACTTCTGTATTTTATTATCTTCCGTATAATCCCAGAAATTATTTTTACATTCCGCGTTAAGCACCGAATAATTTGTGACATTTACACTGCTTGAAGAAAAATTATTTTTTTCAATAAGCATCTTTGTATCATCAAACCGCTGAAGATAAACAGCAAACCTGTTCTTGCTGAAAGTATTTCCGGTTATTGTAAAACTCATCTTCTGGCCTTCTGCATAAACGCCGTACGTATTATTAAAAAAATAACTGTCTTTGATAACAGCCTTGGCAAAATGGAAAAGCGTAATGCCTGTGGCATTTAAAATATAGTTATTTGAAAAAATCAGGCTTCCGCCTTCAACTTTAATTGTGCCTCTTATAAAGACCGTGAATTCCATGATACTTTTATACTTGCCTTCATAAACCAGCCCTTCATAAAAAGTCTCACCATCAAACGGCAGCAGCCTTACGGGGTTTTCCGGCAGGCCTTTGCAGTTAAACACCCCCTGAACCGTAATTTTTCCTTCTTTTTTAAATTTTATTACGGTGCCAGGCTGAACGTTTATTATTGTTTTCTTTCCTATGGTGACATTATCGCTTATAATATATGGAGAATTTTTAACGCTCCACGTTTCACTTTTTTCAAGTGTACCGTTTACATTAGTTTCTGCATAGGCGGCTGTAAAGATCCCTGACAGCAGTAAAACTGCCGCAGCGGCGATTTTTTTCAAAAACACCACCCCTTTTATATGATATCTGTACCTTTGTCATCTTCAAGGTCCGGAAGCGGAGGTAATTCGCCTGTAAAAGGCGCAGGCGGCTCTTTTTCAAGAAGTTTTTCTGGTATTTTTACTTCTTTGCCGGGAAGTTCCGGCACAGGGCCGGCCGGTTTATCCATATCAAGAATATCATTTACTTTTATAACTTCCGGCTGCGTTTCCGGAGATTTTGATGTGTCCCAGCCTGCCATTGAATTTGTCTGAATTTTAAAAGAAGCCTGCGGTTTTTCCGCGGGTTTTTCCTTTGGCTGTTCCTGACCGCCAAACATAGAGGCAAAAGAATTCACTATTTTTGGCTTCTGTGGTTCGGCTGCGGGTTTTATTTCCGGAAGCTCCGCAAGTTCAGGAAGCGGCTCTATTTTTTCAGCTGGCTGTGGTTTCATGTCAGCCATCACAGTTTTAATTTCTGCTGCAGATTTTACGGGTTCTGATTTAAAAGCAGGAACAGTATCCGGCTTTAATCCGCCTTTTTTATCAAATGGCATTGAGATTATAAAGGCCTTTCCTTTTCCTATTTCTGATTCTATCCAGATATCTCCGCCCATCTTTTTAATGACGGCTTTTATTATAGGGAATCTTAAGCCTGAATTTATAAATTCCGGCCCGGCCTGTGATTCAGGGCCGTGGAAATTTGAAAACAGGGATTCTGCCTTTGACTTTGGCATACTCATTCCATAATCCATTATCACTATTTTAACAGTACTTCCTTCCTGTTTTGTTTCCACAGAAACCGCACCGCCCCTTGGCGATACTTTAATGGACTGTGTTAATAATTGTGACAGCACAGCGGAAAGCCTTGCGGAATCGCCTGAAGCCGCGTTTAGCGTCTGCATAAACTTGGTTTTTATTTCCACCTTTTTTACGTCAGCCTGCGGCTGCACAGAGAAAATTATGTCCTGAATTATGGTATTAACATCCACAGGATTCTGGTTTAATTTTATTTCGCCTTTTTCAAGCCTTGCAAGTTCGGATAAATCGTTTATAAGCCTTTCCAGCCTTGCCGACTTGTTTATAACCACGCCCAAAAACTGCTGCTGAGCGTCTGTTATTTTGCCTTCTCCCCCAAGGACGGAAGAGATATAAGTCTTAATTACCGACAGCACTCCTTTTAATTCCGTGTTCATCATTAAAACCGCGTCAGTACGCATGTCTTCCTTATCAGAAACAACAGGCGCGTCTTTTATTTTCTTTGCTTCTTCCTTAAGCTGTATTTTTTCCCTTTCAAGCGAGTCAATTTTTAACTTTGCTTCATCTGCCGCCGCTTTTAATCTGTCTTCAAGTTCTTTTTTTACCCTGGCAGTTTCCGCTTTTAACTTTGACGCTTCATCTTCAAAATTAATCTTGCCGTTTTCCGCTATTTTTAAAGCGTCACGCAGTTCAGATATTTCCATATCAGCCCTTGACGCTTCCTTTGAAAGTTCTTCTTCCAGTTCTTTTGACATCTGCGAAAGCTTTGCCGCTTTGTCTTCTGACGCGTTTATCCTTCCCTTTAATATTACAAGAGAATCCGACATTTTTTTATAAGGCCCGCTTTTAAGTTTTGGAAGCATTGATTCAAAACTTTCTTCGTCAATATGGGTCATGGCTTTTGTTATCTTTGACACCGGCGCAAAAGGAGCACCGCTTGCGCCTATAATTATCAGCAACCCCGCCAGAAGCCCCAGCCCAAGTATACCGTAAACAGGAAGTATGTATTTTGTGTCATAAATTGAGTGGCTATATTTTTTAACACTATCTGTCTGCAGCGATTTATAATCTATATAAGGTGTAAATACGCATGAAATCATTCCGGTTTCCCTGTTCTTTTTATATGCCAGAAGCCCTCTTTCATTTACATATACCGCTTCTTTAATATTTTCATCTTCCACATTATCAGTTAAAATTATTTTTAAATCTTTGGATTCCTGAATATTTTCCGCGTTTTCTTTTGATTTATCAGTGCTTAACAGCACGGTGCCAGCCATATTAATTATAAAATTACGGCCCCTTGCAGACTGAGTTTCTTTGCGTATTTTATCGGCTATTGCTTCTATATTTTCTTTTACATATAAAACGGAAGCAAGGTTGTCTTTTACATCAACAATGGGAATATAATATTCAGCAGTGCCTTCACTGAATTTTATATCGCTTATTATTTTTTTAGAAGCCTTTGCCTGTATAAATTTTGCGTTCTGGGCAAATTTTCCCGAACTTGAAGATTCGGCGCCGGCAAGCACATTGCCATTGGGATATAGTAATGCTGTAACGCCGGAAAGACCTGATACTTTTTTCTGATAAGCCGATATTATTCTTGATTTTACTTTAGAATTGCTGTAACTGGAATTACGAATAACATAATCCGATGTGACTCCTGAATATCTATTCTGAATTTTCTGTTCTGAAAGCATTACAGTCCCATTATGAACAACATTAAGTTTTTCTTTCATCTGTTCGCTTATTATATTTATTTCTTTCTGTTTATCCGCCCAAGCAATCTTGGAATTCAGGTCATTTAACTGCGCCACCCTTGCCATATCATAAAGATAAAATATCGCAGCAGGCACGCCAAACAGAAAAACAGCCGCAAGCAGCATGTTTCTGATAAGAGATCCCTTATTCATTTACTTCCTCCTTAAAAATGTATTACAAAAAAAATATCTATGGCGGAATAATTTTATCAATTAACCCGCCTTTGTTATTCCTGTGATTCTTCCTCTTCTTCAGCAACCCTTGCCACAGCGCTTACTTTTTCCGCGTCTTTAAGTTTAATTAACCTTACGCCCTGCGTGTTTCTGCCTATGGTCTTAATATCTTTAATTTTTGTCCTTATAAGGGTGCCTTTATTCGTAATTATCATAAGCTCATTGGCGTCTTCCACAAGTTTTATGGAAACTACTTCGCCTGTTTTATCGGTCACCTTTATGCTTATAAGCCCTTTTCCGCCGCGGCTTTGTTCCCTGTATTCTGAAATTTTTGTGCGCTTGCCGAATCCTTTTTCAGTCACGGTTAAAAGGGTGGAATCTTTTTTATCAATGGCAAGAATTGTCATGCTTACCACTTTATCTTTTTTATTCAGGTTAATTCCGCGGACACCCATTCCTGTGCGGCCTATCTCCCTGAACTGTTTTACCTTTGTGCGTATCGCCATGCCGTCCATTGTGGCGATAAAAATTTCATCTTTTTCTGACGCTATTTTGGTATCAATCAGCTTGTCATCATCATTAAGCCCTATTGCTATGATGCCGCCGCTTCTTGGATTTCCAAACAGCGATAAGTTTGACCTTTTAATAAGCCCGGATTCCGTGGACATTATCAGATATTTATCTTCATCAAATGATTTGACAGAGACATAAGCCGCCACAGTTTCATTTTCTTCAAGCTTAATAAGGTTGACAATCGCTTTGCCCCTGGTCTGCCTTGCGCCTTCGGGTATTTCATATACCTTAAGCCAGTGGCAGCGCCCTTTGGAGGTAAAGAACATTAAAAATTCGTGCGTGTTGGAAACAAAAAGATCTTCTATGAAATCCTCTTCTTTTGTTTCCATGGCTATTATGCCGCGGCCGCCGCGTTTTTGCGCTTTGTAAGCGGACACGGGAGTCCTTTTAATAAAGCCGCGGTGGGTTATGGTGACAACCATATCCTCTTCCTGAATAAGGTCTTCCATTGTCATCTCTTTTTCTTTGGCAATTATCTGTGTCCTTCTGTCGTCCGAATATTTTTTGCGGACTTCAAGAAGTTCTTCTTTCATCAAATCAAGAATTTTCTTATCGCTGGCAAGGATTGATTTTAAATGTTCTATAAGTTTTAAAAGTTCTTTATATTCATTTTCCAGTTTTTCAACTTCAAGGTTGGTAAGCTGCTGCAGCCTCATGTCCAGAATTGCCTGTGCCTGCATAACAGAAAGATTAAAAGCCGCTATAAGCTTGCCCTTTGCTTCTTCTGTGCTGGAAGAACCCCTGATTATCTTTATAACCCTGTCAAGATACTTTAACGCTATTTTTAACCCTTCCAGAATATGGGCGCGCTTTTCTGCCTTATCAAGTTCAAATTTCAACCTTCTTATTATTACCTGTTTTCTGAATATAATGAAATTTTCAAGGAATTCTTTTATGTTAAGAACCCGCGGCCTGCCGTCTACAATTGCAAGCATTATTACGCCAAACGTGGTCCTCATCTGCGTGTGTTTATAAAGCTGATTTAATATTATTTCAGGATTATCATTTTTGGAAATTTCTATTACGGCCCTTGTGCCGTCTTTGTCCGATTCGTCCCTTAAATCCGTAATACCTTCAATTTTTTTGTCTTTTACAAGGTTGGCTATGTTTTCAAGCAGATTGGCTTTGTTAACCATATAAGGCAGTTCTGTTATTATTATCTGTTTTTTGCCTTTTTTGCTTTCTTCAATTTTTATCTTTGACTGCATTACAATAGAGCCCCTGCCCGTATTGTATGCCGATTTTATTCCTTCCTTGCCTATTATGAAAGCACCTGTCGGAAAATCAGGGCCTTTTATTACGCCCATAATTTCTTCTATCTTTGTATTTTTATTTTCTATGACCATTACCGTTGCATCAATAACTTCAGCAAGATTATGCGGCGGAATATTGGTAGCCATACCTACGGCAATACCGGAAGAACCGTTTACTAAAAGGTGCGGGAAAGATACCGGCAGTACTGTGGGTTCTTTTGTGGATTCATCATAGTTGGGTACAAAATCAACTGTGTTTTTATCAAGGTCTTTTAAAAGTTCTTCCGCGAATTTACTTAAGCGCGCTTCTGTATAACGCATAGCGGCGGGCGGGTCACCGTCCACCGAACCAAAGTTACCCTGTCCGTCCACAAGGGGCATTCTGAATACAAATGGCTGCGCCATCCTTACCATGGTATCGTAAATAGAGGAGTCTCCGTGAGGATGGTAATTACCCATTACTTCTCCGACTATCTTCGCGGATTTTCTATAAGATTTATTATTATAAAGCCCCATATCGTGCATTCCATACAGGACCCTTCTGTGAACCGGTTTTAAACCGTCACGTATGTCAGGAAGAGCCCTTCCCACGATAACGCTCATTGAATAATCAAGATACGATGTTTTTATTTCATCTTCTATAGCGGCCTGAATTACTCTTCCGCCCGGTTTTATCTCTTCTTCCATTATGGTAGTCTCCTTGTTGTTTCTATACTATATTCTTTTACATTCCGATTACTTTCTTATGGGCATTATCACATAAGTAAGATTTTCTTTGCCTTCGGCCTTCATTACTCCCGGATTCATGGAGCTGATAAGTTTTATTTCAATATTTTCCGATTCATTGGCTTTTAAAAAATCCATTATATAGACAGCATTGTAAGAAACTTCTATAGGCTCGCCGTCATAAGTAATGTCAATTTCTTCAAACGCTTCGCCTTCATCCGCGGTGGAAACATTAATGTATAGTTTGTTATTTTCAAATTTAAAAAGCACTATCTTGGATTTATCGCTTGAAATAACAGCAGCCCTTCTGATGGATGATGCAAGTTCTTCTTTTTTAATAAGCGCTTTCATATTGAAATCTTTGGGAATTACCTGCGAGTAATTGGGATAATTTTCATCAATTACCCTGGACACAATTTCCATATTGGGAAAAATAAATTCAATAACCTTTTCATAAAAATTCAAAGTAATTTCTGTTTCATCTGACGGGTTTAAAACCCTGGATACTTCGTTAATAGTTTTCAGCGGAATTATATAATCCAGTTTGCCTTTTACAGGTGATTTTGTTTCGGCTTTATAATAAGCAAGCCTGTGCGCGTCTGTTGCCACAGCTTCTATTTTATTGCCTTCAAATTTTATAAATACCCCGTTTAAATTTCTCTTTGATGTATCTTTTAAAGCGGCGTACTGGATATTATCAAGTATTTCTTTTAACAGAGCCTGTGAAATATTAACACTTTCAAGTTTCTTTTCATCAAGCTGCAGCGCGGGAAAATCTTCAGCAGGCAATCCCGGCATTTTATACGCGGCTTTTTTACATTTTAAACTTATATTATCATTTTTATCTGATTCTATTGTAATATCCGCGCCATCTTCAAATTCTTTAATAAGGGTTATTATCTTTCTTGGAATAGTGGTTTTTCCCTCTTCTTTAATATTTTCCACCTTACATTTAATTTTAGCGCTTATATCCATATCTGTAGCAGTAAGATTTAAATAATCCCCGTCAGCTTCAAAAAGGATATTGGAAAGAAGGGGTAATGTGGAACCGGAAGCTATAAAGTATTGTGCAACCTGCAGCGAGTTTAAAATTTCTTCTTTATTAGTCTTAATTTTCATATTTCCTCCTGAATAAAATATTTTTTAAAGTTTTCAACATTGTAAAAACGCAGCAATAACAATTATTTAAATATGTATAACCT
The DNA here is from genome assembly GCA_002839855.1 of Candidatus Goldiibacteriota bacterium HGW-Goldbacteria-1. Lineage (NCBI taxonomy): Bacteria > Candidatus Goldiibacteriota > Candidatus Goldiibacteriota bacterium HGW-Goldbacteria-1. The sequence continues at coordinate 240,339 of PGYV01000007.1, read as the reverse complement.
TTGTTGTAGTTGTTGTAGTGTTAATATGACTAATAACCTTAAAAATATTATATTTTAAAAAGCTTTATAAGTTTTGTTAATGTTAATTGTTATAACATTTTAATACATAACCCGGTATTTATCCACAAAAAAATGACCCTATTTTTATTAACATTTTAATGAACATGTTGTTACGATAGTTGTTAACACAGTATCTATTGCTAAATATATAATAAAGAAAGAATGCTTAAAAACACAGAAGGTTAGATGCTTTGAGGCTTTGAGGCTTGGTAAGCAAATAAAGGATGAAAAATATCAAGCTTCTGTGTGATGACGGGGTAACAAAGTACAATACTTTACTTTTTCACTCTCATTACTATTTCATTTATTGTGTTTTTAAATTTATCGTCTGATTTTACAAGTTTATCCACTTTATTTATTGCGTGCATTACCGTTGTATGGTCTTTGCCGCCAAAGTACTGCCCTATCTGAACAAGCGAATAATCCGTAAGGTTGCGGGTGATATACATTGCAACCTGGCGTGATTTTGCTATGTTTTCATGTCTTTTTTTGGATAAAAGGTCCTGTACTTTTATTCCAAAATAATCCGACACTATCTGCTGTATCATATCAATGCCTATTTTTTTTGCCTGGTCAAATTTTGGATTTCTTATCTTAATGGCTTTTTTGGCAAGTTCAATATCAAGTTCTTCGGGATTTTCTGCAAGTATAAGCAGATTTTTAAGGGTGCTTTCAAGCTCCCTTATATTATTATCAATGTGTTCCGCAATATACCCGATAACGTTATCAGGTACTTCTTTGTTGGATTCCATAGCTTTCTGTTTTAAAATGGCGACCCTTGTTTCAAAATCCGGCGCAAGTATATCCGCTATTATTCCGGAAGAGAATCTTGATTTAAGGCGGTCTTCAAGTTTCAAATCTCCCGGAGGGGAATCTGATGTGGCCACTATCTGTTTGTTGTGATTGTAAAGTTCATTGAAAGTATGGAAGAATTCTTCAATTGTGGCGTCGCCGCGTAAAAACTGAATGTCGTCCACTAAAAGCAGGTCAGTGCTTCTGTAGCGGTTTTTAAATTCATCCATCTTATTTTCACGGATTCCCTGGGTGACTTCAAAAAGGAACTTTTCAGCCGTGATTATCATTATTTTTTTTGAAGGGTCCTGTTCATAAATGTATGTGCCGATAGCGTGCAGAAGATGGGTTTTTCCAAGCCCTACGCCCCCGTAGATGAATAAAGGGTTATATGCCTGCCCCGGTGCCTCTGCCACTGCTTTACAGGCTGCGTGGGCAAACCTGTTGCTTTGGCCCACTATGAAGTTATCAAAACGGAAACGTGAGTTTAATGAAGGTATAAAAGGGTGCTGTGGGTCAAGCGGCAGCAATATCTGCTGTTCTTTAATGACAATTTTGGATGAGTGGTCTTTTTTGGGTTCTTCTGTCTTTGAAACTTCAAGTTTAAGGTCAGATACTTTTTTGAATACCTTTTCAATTGATTCCATAAGCTCGTTTTTGTACTTGGCAAGGGTTTTCTGATGAAGGGAATCAGGTATGGTGATAACAACACAGTCTTTTTCTGTGTTAAAAGACGCTGTGGCCTTTTCAAGCCATAAGTTCAGGCCGCTATTTTCTTCTTTAAGGGAATCAATAATAACTTCCCAATTAAATTCTTTGTTTTTCAAGCTAAAATACCCCTTGTTTTTGCACAACTTATCCACAAGTTGACGTATAGTTATCCACAATATTAATACCATATAAATAAGACGTTTTATAACTTATTAAGATTTTCCACAAAACTTATCAACAAAGCAATAATATCACATTATGGAATACAAATATACACAAATAATAGTAGTTTTAAATGACAGCGTATTATAGGAAGATGCGGTTAAAATGTCAAGCGCTAATTACAGGGTTTAATAATTATATGTCAGCAATACGCCAGGGTTGTTATCGTAACAAGCAGCCTGAACCTTTACAGGAAAAGCAAGGTGAAGCCATATAGCATCTACAGCAGTATATATAAGGAGGGCAGATGTGATGGATGTCACTACAACCGCAGTGGTAAATTTATCATCTACAGATTTACTCATCCGTTTTAACATTTCATAATTTTCCATTGTAGTGTTATCTTCTATAGCATATATGTCATTATAATCAGATAACATTGAAGAATAGCCAAGCCAGGTAAAGGCTGTGGTTGCAGCGCCAAAAATATCTGCGGTAATAAGCAGTTTACCCGCAAGGGACATTTCATTTTCCCTGTTTTTTGCTGCAATCTCCGCTTCTTTTGCTGCTTCTGCAGCTGCTTCTGCCTGAACCTGAAGAGGGTCTTTTTTTACCCCAAGAAAGTCACCTATGTCATCAAACATATTTCTTGTTTTTGTAGGTATAATAGTTGCGGAAGGCACAGGCGATGCGATAACAGCAGTGGTTGTATTTATCACAGGTGAAATTACCGGTGTGGTTGACATATTCTGCAGCGCTGCGGTTATTGCCGTGGCAGTTGCGGCCACCGATGAATAATCTGCGCCTTCAGCTGCCGCGAAAGGTATTAGTACTATTGTAAATACAAGTGTCAAAAATATTTTTTTCATTTGGTGTCTCTCCTTATTAGTTTGTCCATATAATATAGAACAAACATACCGGTCTGTCTATAATTAATTATTGTGTGTATTATAAATTCAGACAAAAAAAAACGCCCGGGCTGTTAACCCGGGCGTTTTGTGAAGACTTAATTAAACTGAAATTACTTCCAGTTGTAAACAACTGCTAAATCTGTGTTAAGAGTAACGCCGTTTCCTGAGATGAATTCAGGCCCGTTCATAAGAATTCCCGGGTTTACGTTCAGGTCAAGTGTAAGGTCGCCGATCTTTGCTGTTGTTCCGATTGCGTATCCAACATATGTAACCGGTACAAGTGTTAAAGGATCAAGAATGTTAAGTGAGCTTGATGTCCTGTAAACTTTTGTTGAGCTGGATGTGTTGTCTTCTATTACGTTTTCTGCACCAAAAGAAGCTGCAAGTAAACGTGCTTCAACGCCTGAGCTAACTGACCAGGTTTCGTTAAGTTTTCCTTCAACTGCAAAGTTAAAAGGAATTACAATACCTGTTGAAGAATCTCCGTCAACTAATGAGTATGATGTGGTTGCGCCTTTTGCTGTGTTCATAACAACTGAATCAGAAGCAACTTCAACGCCTGAAGCAATTTTAACTGTAAGTGATTCAGATGCTTTGATGTCTTTTCCAATTAAAGCTGCAACTGAAAGCAAGCTTCCTTCAGTTACTGAGCTTGTATCAGCTTCTTTTGCTTTAACTGAAGATGAACCCATTAAATAATTTACGTCAAGAACTGCTTTAAGTCCGTCGCCAAGTCCCATTCTTGCTGCTGCGCCGATGTTCATTACAGAAACTGTTGTTGTTGTTATTTCTGTGATGGATTTGTCTGTTGCATAGTCTTTTGCAACTGCTTCTGTTCCTGCAAGTCCAAAGTTTAAGGAAAGATCCATAGGCATGTCGCCCTGTAATGCTGCGCCAAGTGTTAAGTCAAGTGTCTGATTATAATTTGATGTTAATGTTAAAGGTGCAGCAAGTACTTCGTCTTTAAGTTCTGTTCCGTCAGTTACAACGCCATACTGTATCATTGCTGCTACGTTCATTCCGTCAAGTGCTGTAGCCCAGCCAAGTCCAAGTAACGAATTTTCTGCAACAGATGCTGCGAATGTGCCAAGGTCTGATTTTAAAACTGTCAATCCGTAAGCATCGCCATCAACAACTTCTAAAAGTGCTACGTTTGACATTATTGATAAATCTGTTACAAATGTTCCCATTCCAATTACGCTGCCCGGTACTAATACTCCCGGATAGTTTGCCTGTGACTGAAGCTTTGTTGCTGTGGTTACGCCTGCGAAAGCGGAACCGGCAACGAGTGCGAGTAAAGCTACTACAACGATAAATTTCTTCATTCTTATTGCCCTCCTAAAGGATTTTGAACTGCCTGTTTTTTTTAATTACCTTGTTTTTTGGTTCAGATGCTTAACTTTTCTTAAAAATGGGGTAAAGAGCGTTTTTTGTAACTCTCTTAATCCACCCCCCTTCCTGTAAGGGTATTTTATGCTTCTTTATTGCATAAATATCAAGTTAATTAAGTTTTATCTGTATGCTTTAATGAACGTTTAATAACCCTGCCCTGTTATAATTGAATAGATTATATCATAAATGATTTTTGTGTCAAGAAAAAATGTAAGTTTATTATGGTATTTTATATATGAAGTAAATATTGTGTTAAGATATCATTAATTGTTCAAATACTCTTGTTTTATGCGGTTATCTGTGTTATTATCATCAAAAATCACGGGAGGTAATATCAATGGAAAAGATATTCAGGCTTGTTCTGGCGGGGATAGTTGCGGGTTTTGTGCTGTTTTTGGTGGCGGCATTGGCGTATAAATACAATAATCAGCTTACCGACCCTTCTTTACGCTACCTTTTCAGGGAAAATATATCAATGAAGTGGTTTTATAAGCTTCTATTCCTTAATATAGGAATGGGAATGGTAATGGCGGGGTTTTATTCCGTAATAAATGGGGGGCTTCCGGGAAAAGGGATGATAAAAGGCATATTTATGGGTTTTATGATTTGGTTTTTACTTATTACACAGCCGCTAATTACCCTTATAGCAGCGGGAACGCTTACACAAGGGCTTTTAATTTCATGGCTGGCACAGGGGCTTATCAGCTATGTGGCGGCGGGAATATGTATTTCTGTGATTTATAAGTCGTAAAATAAGAAGCTTGGCGGCTAAGCAGCTTGGCAGCTGGGAAGAAAAAACGCGAGGGACAGAGGGACGGAAGAAAAGCCGCAGATAGGCAACCATATAAACACGAGGGACGAAAGTATAGGCAGAAGGTCGGGAAGTCAGAAGTAAAGAACAAATCTAAGTCTATTGCCGCGCCTTAAAAGGAGCACCTACTAATACCAAACCATGTTGCCCAGCCGCTTAGCTGCTTAGCTGCCCAGCTGCTTTTGTTGTGGCGCGCCTACCAAGGCTTTATTTTTTCAAGCATCAAAGCATCCAACCATCTAAGCTTCTAAACGTCAGGTTTTATCAATTATTCCATTCAAATATAAAAGAAAGGCCGTTTTTGCACGGCAGTTCACTGCCTTTTACATTTTTGCCGCCTGTAAGGGCAATTACCCCTTTTGACCATCCAAGTATCCTTCTTGAAAGGTGCGGGGAGCATGGAAAATTGTTTAAAGTAAGTTTTACCCTGTTATCTTTTATAAATTCCGCCCGGGCGCTGCCGTTTGAATAATATGTGGAAAATATCATAGGGGCGTTGGTAAAAAGCGTGGCTGGTTTCATGCCGGTAAAAAGTTTGTGTGAACCTTCAAAAGCTTTTTTTGACGCGTAGAAGCCCATATCTTCAAGTAATGACAAATCGCAATAGCCAAAATAAGAGTCTGCTTTTTCAAGGGCTGAAATTAAAGTTTCTACGGGATACCAGTCAATTTCAGAAGAGGAATTAATGGCTTCAAATTCCTGATATTTATCGAGAAAAGATAAAAGTTTCTGTTCCCCGAATTTCTCCCTTAAATATTCAAGGGTCTGTTTTAAAGTCCTTCCTTTTACCTGCATTGCTGTCTCCTTAAGGTGTGTATGTTTTTTCCGGGTTGTTAAGACAGTACAAGGTAATTATACTTTATTTTTTCTTTTTATCTTCAATTTCCTTATTAAGCAGCGCTGTGTTCATTTCTTTAATGGCGCAAAGTTCGCCGCACATTGTGCATACGTCTTCCGCGGCGGGTTTGGAAGATTCGCGCATTTTTTTAGCGCGCTCCGGGTCTATTGACAGGTTTATCTGTGCTTCCCAGTTCAGGTTTTTTCTGGCTTCTGCCATTTTATTATCCCATTCTATCGCGCCGGGAATTCCCTTTGCTATATCAGCCGCGTGCGCTGCAATTCTTGAAACTATTACGCCTTCTTTAACCTCTTCAGCGCCGGGAAGTTTTAAATGTTCTGCCGCGGTCACATAACACAGAAAATCAGCTCCGTTAGCCGCCGCCAATGCGCCGCCTATTGCCGCGGTGATATGGTCGTAGCCCGGGGCAATGTCAGTGACTAAAGGGCCCAATACATAAAAAGGCGCGTTGTTGCAAAGTTTTTTCTGTATCTGCATGTTTGTGACTATCTGGTTTAAAGGCATATGGCCTGGGCCTTCAATCATTACCTGCACGTTTTTATCATAAGCGCGTTTTGCAAGTTCGCCAAGCACGGACAGTTCGTGTATCTGTGCCCTGTCTGTGGCGTCTGAAAGGCAGCCGGGCCTCATGCCGTCGCCAAGCGAAAGCGTCATGTCATATTTGTATGCAATTTCAAGAAGGCGGTCATACTGTTCATAAAGAGGGTTTTCTTTTTCGTTGTTTAATATCCAGGCGGCGTGCATTGACCCGCCCCTGCTTACTATGTTAAGTTTTCTTCCCTGTGATAAAAGCGACTGCACTGTGTTTTTTGTGATACCGCAGTGAACTGTTACAAAGTCCACGCCCTGTTCGCCGTGTTCTTCTATTGTTTTAAAAAGGTCATCGCCGGTCATTTCTTTTAAACCGCGGCCGTCGCGCTTTATATCAACCATTGTCTGATAAATAGGCACTGTTCCAATGGGGACAACCGAAGCTGCCACTATGGCTTTTCTTATTTCCCTTATGTCGCCGCCGGTGGATAAGTCCATTACCGCGTCCGCGCCGTGTTTAACACAAAGGTCAAGTTTTTCAAGTTCATTGTTCATATCGCAGACATCCTGCGAGCTTCCTATGTTTGCGTTTACTTTGGTGCGCAGGCCGCTGCCTATACCTGTAGGTTTAACCTTGGAGTGTTTTTTATTTTTTGTGATTACAATTTCACCCGCTGCCATTTTTGCCATCAAAAATTCAACAGTTACTTTTTCATCGGAGGCAACATGGCGCATTTCTTCCGTGATAATGCCTTTTTTTGCGTATTCAAGCTGTGTCATTGTAGGTTCCTTCTTTTAAGAATATTTTTTTCGGCTGTGTACATATTATAACGCGCTTCTTTAAAAGCGGCGGCCGCTTTAATGTCTATAAGTTTTGATGTTTCTTCAAGCACCCTTAAGGATTCCTGAGCGCGTTTTAAATTTGATATTAATATTTCTTTAAGGTTATTTTTTTTAAATTCGCTTTTTGTGTTTAATGACCTGCCCGCGTCTTTTTCACTGTCGCGAGATGAGACAATGGCGGAATAATCGGGTTCTATAATTTTAGCCGCAGAAGCAACAGCGTGGCGTATCTGTTTAAGTAATAATGTTGATTTTTTATCCGATAAGGCAAAGCGGGCGATATCTTCAGAGACTCTTATGCCTTCAAGCGCCCTGTTAAGGTTGGCGTCAATTATACGGTAAAGATTTTTTTTCAGCTGTGCCATTTATCCATCCGGAGGACGGAAAGAATTTCCCGGAAGGTTTTTTTGATGTCAAATCCGTCATCGTAAAACCTGCCAAGAATAAAACCAAAAATTGTCAGAAGAAGGATAAACACGGTTTTCCATACGCCAAAGATAACAAGAAAAAGAGCAAGTATGAAACCTGCAAGCACGCCTGTGATGCGGCCTATGTTAAGTAAAATTAATTTTAAAAATTCGGTCATTTTTTGCCTTTGCCGCTTTCCTGCGGGCTTTTAAAGACAACTTTACTGACAATTATGCGCGGTTTAATTTCCGTTTCAATTCCAAGGGTGTATTTAATGTACTGGATTATGGCTTCCTGTATTTCCTGGGTGGCATCAGCCACAGAGCGGTCTGAATAAAGCGTGGCCCACGCGGTTACGTTTAAACCTTTTCTTTTGGAAGTGACCCTGCCGCGGATTTCTTTTATTCCCGCAACCTGATTTTTGATAATTTTGGAGAAATCTTCTATTGCGGAAAGCGACACCAGTATGTCGCCAAGCGGCGACTGCAGCACAACTGTCCTTTCATTAATTTTGTTCTGTATGTTTCCTATAATTGTCATAAGGGCTATTAATAATAAAATGGCGCCTGTTATAAACACCACAAGCCTTGCGGCAAACTGCATGTTTAAATTGGTAAGGATTGTATTCATGTGTTCAACAACAATTTTATTCATGCCGGCATTAACGCTGACAGACACAAAAAATATACCCACTGCTATAAAAAGCAGCGTATTAAGTGCAATAATGATGCGGTTAAAATATCTCATTTTTTATTACCTCCGGTCAGATTTTCTTTTTTTCAGAAGCCGGCCTTACCCCGGTTACTGTAAGGTTTATCTTGTCCACTATAAGCCCCGACATTTGTTCTATTGATTCCCTTATTTTTTCCTGTGCTTCTGCGCTTGTTTCAATTATGTCCCTGCCGAAAGCGATAATAATGTTTACGTCAACCGATACGGTATCGCCTTTAAGGTCAACTTTTACGCCTTTGTTAAGGTACTTTATTCCAAGTATTTCGGCAATTCCGCCCACAGTTCCGCTGTCCATGTCAATAACGCCGTCAACGCTTTTTGCCGCGATGGCAACTATTGCCGCTATTGCTTCGTCGGAAATCCTTATATTGCCGGAAAAAGTTTTCTGTTCCATTATTTTACCCCTTTACTTTCCCATCTGTTCAATGAAGGAAGTTGAATAGTTATTTTGTATAAAATTTTCATTTTCAAGTATTTTTTTATGCAGAGGAATTGTGGTTTTAATGCCTTCTATGACAAATTCATCAAGCGCCCTTTTCATCCTGCAAATAGCTTCTTTTCTGTCAGAACCGTGCGCGATAATTTTTGCCACCATGGAATCATAATAAGGGGGGATTGTGTATCCCTGATATACGTGCGTGTCCACCCTTATACCGGCTCCGCCCGGAACATTGTATTCTGTTATTTTTCCGGGTGAAGGCATGAAATTATTGTCAGGGTCTTCAGCGTTTATCCTGCATTCAATCGCGTGGCCCCTTAAAGCTATATCTTTGTTGGCAGGAAGGGAACAGCGTTCGCCTGCAGCTATTTTTATTTGTTCTTTAATAAGGTCAAAACCCGTGACTGCTTCTGTGACCGTGTGTTCAACCTGTATTCTTGTGTTCATTTCCATAAAATAGAAATTCTTTTTATTATCCATAAGAAATTCTATTGTACCGGCGCCTTCATATTTAATTGCCCTTATAAGTTTCTGGGCAACGGCGCACATTTCGTGCCTTATTTTATCTGTTATAAAAGGCGAAGGTGATTCTTCTATAAGTTTTTGATGCCTGCGCTGAACAGAACAGTCGCGTTCTCCAAGTGTGAAATAATTGTTATGTTTGGGGTCTCCAAGCACCTGAACTTCTATATGGCGCGGTTCTTCCACGAATTTTTCAAGATAGATGGAAGCGTCATTAAAAGCTGTTTGTGCTTCCTGGCTTGCGGTTTTATATGCGTTGCGAAGGGTAAGTTCGGTGTGAGCCACCCTCATGCCGCGTCCGCCGCCGCCTGCTGATGCTTTAAGCATTATGGGATATCCGATTTTTTTTGCAACTTCTGCCGCGTCTTCTTCATCGCGCAGAATTCTGCCGCTTCCTGGCGTAGTGGGAACTTTTGCGTTTGTGGCTGTTTCTATGGCTTTGGCTTTCGCGCCCATAAGGCGTATGGCTTCCGGAGCCGGCCCTATAAATTTTATGTTGCAGTTGCCGCAAAGTTCCGCAAAATGAGCGTTTTCAGCAAGAAATCCGTATCCGGGATGTATGGCTTCCGCATCGGTAATTTCTGCCGCGGATAAAATAGCCTGAATATTAAGATAACTTGATTTTGGAGTGTTTGGACCTATGCAGATAGCGTGATCCGCGTAGCGGACGTGAAGTGAATTTTCATCCGCTTCGGAATAAACCGCAACAGTTTCAATTCCCATTTCCCTGCATGCCCTGATTATTCTTAAAGCAATTTCTCCCCTGTTTGCAATCAGTATTCTTTTAAACAAGTAAGGGCCCCTTTCAATCAGGATTTTTCAATAATTATTAAAGGCTGGTTATATTCAACAGGCTGAGCGTTTTCTGCAAGAATTTCTTTTACTTTTCCCTTAACTTCACATTTTATTTCGTTCATTATTTTCATAGCTTCAATTATGCACAGTGTTTTTCCGGGTTCTACAATATCGCCTACGTTTACAAAAGCGGGTGAATCCGGCGAGGGTGACTTGTAGAAAGTGCCGACCATAGGTGATTTCACGGCGTGCGCGTTGGGGTTTTCTGCAGCTGCAGCGGCAACAGCAGCCGGTGCGGAAATTGAAACAGCAGCCGGTGCATGTGACATAGCGGGCATTGAAACGTTAGCAGGTGCTGAAGAGTAGGAAATAGTTGCAGGAGCGAAAGCGCCCTGCCTTCTGAACTGAATTTTTAAGTCACCCTGTTCATAAATGAATTCAACAAGGTCCCCTTTTTCCATGATGGTTAAGGCAAGTGTAAGTGATTCGGCGTCTATTTTTGCTTTGCTGACCACGGGTTTCTTTGCCATGTTTTAAGCACCTCTTTTTCTTATTTTGATCTCTCTATATATTCGCCGGTTCTTGTATCAACTTTTATCATTTCCCCTTCTTTAATGAAAAGAGGGACGTTGACAATAGCTCCGGTTTCTAAAGTAACAGGTTTTGTAACTGAACCGCCGGAATCTCCCTTGATTCCCGGGGGCGCTTCCACAACCCTTAAATCCACTTTAAACGGTATCTTTACCCCAAGAACCACACCTTCAAACATAAGCATGTTAATTATCATTTCTTCTTTAAGAAACTTTATCTGCTCGCCTATCTGTTCTTTTGGAAATTCATACTGTTCAAATGATTCTGTATCCATAAAGTGATAGACGTCGCCGTCAATGTAGGAAAACTGAAGGTTTCTCTGTTCAAGCTGGACATCTTCAAATTTATCATCAGGCGAAAAAGTCCTTTCAACCACTCCGCCTGCTTTTAAATTCTTTATTTTTGCCCTTACAAGAGGGGCTAATCTTGGCCTTTGAACGTGCTGAAATGAAACAACTTCGTATACAATACCTTCCATTTTAAACGTGACGCCCTGCCTGAAATCATTTGCGCTTACCATTAAAAAATCCTCCTAAAGTAAAATAAGTTTATCATCCATAGAGCCAAGCTTAACGGACCCGTCTTTTGTTACAAGATAATCATCTTCAATTCTTATTCCGTAATTGCCTTCCAGGTATATGCCCGGCTCGCAGGTTATTACCATTCCCTGCTTTAATACTGTATCCGTAGTGGAATTCATATACGGTTCTTCGTGTATGTCTATCCCAAGGCCGTGGCCAAGGGAGTGGGTGAAAAATTTATCAAGCTTGTGTTCAAAAAGCACACGCCTGGCTTCCCTGTCCGCTAAAACCGCTTTATTTCCATTTTTTACCATTTTTAAAGCCATTTTTTTGGCTTTTTTTACAATATCATAACTGCGCTGTATTTCCCTGAAACGAGTTCCCATTATACCGAAGCTGATTACCCTTGTCAAGTCAGAACAGTAGCCGCCGCACTTCACCCCGCAGTCAAGCAGGATAAGCGATCCTTTTTGAAGTTTTCTGTCAGAAGGCATGGCGTGCGGGATTGCGGCATTTTCATCAAACGCAACAATTGTATTAAAACTTACTGAAGACGCCCCCAGTTTTTTTGCCCTGTATTCAAATTCAGCGGACAGGTCCTGTTCTGTTACCCCGGCTTTAAGTGATTTGACAACAGCCATGATGGCGTGTTCATTTATTTTTATGGAATGTTTTATTGCCTGTATTTCATCACCGTCTTTAATAAGACGCATGGATGATATTAAGGGAGTGATTTGAGGATTCTTTTTTATTTTTACAAGATTAAGATAGTCTGCAAGGGGGGTGTGCGCTGAAATAAGGGTTTTTGTTTTGGCTGACACTATTTTTTTAAGGCTGTCCTTAAACTTATTTGTGATTATCACTTCATAAAAAGAAGCCAGATGCAGATTATCCGTAATTCCCTTATAGCGGCTGTCTGTTATAAAAAAAGATTTATCGCGCGTGATTATTATTTTTGCGAAAGTGCCTGAAAAGCCGGAAAGATAAAAAATGTCTGAAGCGAAGGCCGCGTAAAAGCATTCATTATTTTTTAATGATGCTGAAACTTTTTTTACGCGCGCTTTAAAATTCATTTTTTTTTGATAACCGCCATATTGTATTCTATGATGGGGCCGTATAACGGAATCTTTTCAAGCAGGTCAGACGCGCCGTTTACCAGATTTATAAAAAACGGCATATTTATCGGGCTTACCCTGGCTGAAAAATGTTTTATTTCATAAGGCAGGCCGCAGGCTTTAATAGTTTCTTCAAAACGTTTCTGTGAAAAATGCTGGTGCCCGCCCATTAAAGTAAGGTGAAGGTAAAAAATTGGGTTGTACCTGTTGGCTTCCAGAATAATCACGGTTTTTCTTGAAACCCTGCACATTTCTTTTACGGCGTTTACCGGGTCGCCCGCGTGGTGCAGCATGTCTTTTTCCACAACAGTGTCAAATGAACCGACCGGATAATTTAATTTTTCGCAGTTGCCTGTTTTAAATTCAATCCCCGACCCGTCAAATTTTTTCCAGTTTATGGATTCTTCTAAATCGATGGCCTCTGTTTTTTTAAAAAACGGAGCCATTAAAACCGCGTCTTCGCCGTCGCCGCAGCCGGCATCCAGCAGTGAATCGCCGGAAAAATATGGTTTTATTTTTTCAAGAATTCTTAACCTGTATGACTGCGCGTTTTTTGGGGCGTTACTTGTCATATTTTTTCAGCTCCGGTATTATTTTTGAAAGCGCCGGCACGTCAAAAAATTTAGTGCCGGATATTTCATTGGTGACAGCCTGGTACATCTGGGAAATAAGGTTTTTCATTTCTGACGGAAGTTTAGGCGGCGCGGTTTTTACAAAAGTTTTCCAGTCATTACCGCGTTCTTTTTTTGCTTTTTCCACTTCTTCCGCCCACTGTGTGCCGCGGTAATGCCTGCGCGCGATTTCTTTGCTTATATGGAATCCGTCTATGGTAAATCTGCATTCATCCGGTGTTCCAAGCACATCAACCACAATCAGTTCGCCGCTGCTGTTCATTCCGAATTCAAATTTGCCGTCAACATTTTTAATGCCGGCAGCTGCGCACCTTTCAGTGATAAGGGTATTAATTTCCAGTATAAGATTCTTAACCTTTTTTATGCCTTCATTGTGAAGCCCGGAAATTACCCCTGCTTCTGTCCAGTCAATGTAGCGGTCGGTATGTTCAAGTTTTGTGGAAACATCAAGTATGGGTGTCTGTAAATCATCGCCGGGAACCGGCATTTTTTCAAGTCCAAGCGCCTGAAAAGTAACATCTCCATTTTTTATCCTTTTGAATACGGAAGAACCTTCCGGAAGGCTGTTTCTATATATAACTTCAAGCGGAATAAGGTAATTTCCGGATACATTTTCATATTGTGCGTAATTATATGTGTTCCTTTCCTTATTATAAGCGGGGCGAATTACGCGCAGAACCTGAACTTTCATTTTATTGAAGGGTTTAAAGGCGTTTTCATAGGGAATTACTTTATTTCCTTCTGCCAGGCCAAGAAAGTGGGATTTAATTCCTTTTTTTGCAAGAAGGTTAAAAAAGTATGAAGAAAGGGTGCACAGTGCTGCACCTTTATGGTCTATATGGTCCGGCATTTCTCCCCAGTCAAAAACAGAGTACCTGTCTGAAAATGTAAAAGTACCTTCCCCTTCTGAATTGTCTGTCGCGGTTTTTATTATTTCAACCTCTTTTACGCTGCCCATTTGTACCTCCTGAAAAAAATATAATGATTTATCAGGCAATATTATACAACAAAGATAATAAAAACAATGCATTAAAAAAAGTGAATTTTATTTTAAGGGCGTGATGTCGCTCGTTATTAACTTATGATAATAGCTTGGGTATAAACCTCGAAACTACCTCGGCAAGGGCTAACTTACCAGCCGGCTCCTGTGGATTTATTAGGTACAGCGCGGATTGGTGTGGCAACAGTGCCCGGGATAGAAGTAATTGGTGTTTGTGTTGGTTGTGGCTGTGCTATATTAGCGGAAAGTTTGCTGCCTTTTTTTACTGTGGCTTTTATTGGTGCGGCTGTGGTTTGTACCGTATTAACAGCAGCGGGTTGTGAAACTGCGTTATTACCGGGAACAACCGCCGGCAAAGTTTTATCTGCGGATGCGGGAGCCGGCGTGGGCGTGTATGTGGGAAGCGGTGCATCAAGAATTCTGTGCAGCCAATAAGGCGAAACGCCGCCGTCGCCTGCAATTTTCATTCTGTTGGTGCCATCAGGCCTCATTATCCATATTTCCGGAATGTATTTATTGTTTATAAAATTAACAAAAATGACATCTTTGCCGTCATATGAATAAACAGGGGAGTGGCTTTTTCCGTCAAGGGTTATGGCTTCTGTTTTACCCGAAGCAATGTCATGAACCGCGATGTTTGATGTTTCGCCTTCAAAAAGCGTGAATACAATTTTTTTGCCGTCAGGCGAAAAAGAAGGCGAAGCGGCTTTTTTGTTGGTGTAGGTTGTAAGGCGCGTTTCATTTACAAAGTCGGCTTCCCTTGAATATATGTTGGACGTGTTTGCATCTTCTATTTTTATATAAATCAGTTTACCGTCTTTTGACAGCGACGGGGAAACGCAGTCGTGTGTGTCTGTCAGCGCAACAGGGTTATACCCTTCTTTGCTTATCTTCCAGATATTCTTGTGGCGTGAATATATTATTTCGGTTGAATCGGCTGTCCAGCCGCCGGGATTGCTCATCTTTAAATTTGTGGTGTCGCCTTCAAGGGAGTCCTGGTCAAAAGTTATCTGTGATGCCCTGTTGTTTCTTAAATTTCCCGTCCAAAGGTTAAAGTATCCGTTCTGCTGCACCCAGTACGCAATTGTCCAGCCGTCCGGCGAAACACTTGGAAACCATTTACTTTTTCCGTCAGGGAAAAGTTCCTGCTTTGAATTACCGTCGCGGTCTATCCAGTGAAGGGAGCCGTTTGATGTATATACTATTTTATCAAGCGCGGGCACGGCGGTAGGCACGGGAGTGGGAACCGCTTTAATTTCTGCTTTCTTTTTTTTGCACCCGCTGAAAGGAATAATAACGCACAGAAAAAGGATGCAGATTATTAAAAGTTTATTTTTCATCTGTTATTACCTTTCATGGCGGCTGTATCTTCTATTTCTGAAGGGACAGGAAAAAATGCCTTAAAAAATGTTGTAAGTTTTTTCTTTTTGCCTGTTTCATATTCAAGGCTGTAAATATCATAGTTTTCAATATAATAGATAAACTTTCCGTCTTTTGAAAACACAGCGCTGTAGCCGGGTTTGTCTGTTATTTTAAGGTCTGCTTTGGGGTCTTTCTGCTGTTTTACCTCTGTCTTATTTATGTAAATCACAGGAATGTTTTTTTCAGTGTTTTTTATGTATGAAAAAACCTGCTGCTTGGCTTCAAGTTTTGCCCTGTTGAATGCCAATTCGTTTTTTATATAATTTGTTGAAAATAACACTTTAATGCCAAGTCCTGACGCGTTTATTGTTTTTATTCCGGCATTGTCGGAATAAATTATTGAATCATCGCCGGACCAGTCAAAGGAAGGAAATATTATTTCGCTTTTAGCCAGCTGTATTTCGTTGGTAAGGTCTATGTTAATTACAAAGATGCCGCTGTTATTTTTTGTTTTTTCCCTGAAGAAAACAATTTTTGCGAAATTTGGTGAAAGTTTAAATGAAGTCACATCGTGGTGCTGTGTTAAAGCGGACTGCGAAAGGCCGCCTTTATCAACTGACCAGATGTTTCCATGCATTAAATAATAAATATTTTTTCCTTCTTTGTCCCACTGTATAAGCCCCTTGTTATAAAGGTCGGGGATTACTTTATTTGAAGTGTATTTTGTAAGGGCTTCCTGCCTGGTGCCGTCAGCATTCATTATATATAAATTAACAGATCCGTTTCTGTCAGAAAACATGGCTATTTTATTTCCTGTGGGATCAACACATGGCGACCAGTTATTTCCAAGGGAGGTAAGAATTTCTTTTTTTGTGCCGTCTTCATTCATGGTTCCAATCTGATATCTGCCTTTGTTGTCTTCCATTACAAAATATAAAACCTTCTTTAAAACAGGCTTGGTATTTTCTTCTATAAGTGCTAAAACAGCAGAAGGAAGCATGAAAGATATTAATAATAAGGAAAGCACTGCAATTAAATTGCCTTTTTTCACGCCCATTTTTACCTCATAAGGTATATTTTCCTTTATAATATATGCTTTTTATGGAAGTGTCAACAGTAAATAAGGGGTTTATCATTTAATCAGCATAGCGTCGCCGTATGAAAAGAACCTGTATTTGTTTTCAATGGCTGTTTTATAGGCGTTTTTGGTGTTTTTTTCTCCGGCAAACGCGTAAACAAGCGCAAGAAGCGTCGTTCTTGGAAGGTGAAAATTGGTTATAAGGCAGTCTACGGCCTTAAATTCATAACCAGGGTATATATATATGGAAGTATTGCCCTTGCCGCTTACTATTTTACCTTCGCTGCAGGCGCTTTCAAGGGTTCTTAAAGATGTGGTGCCTACCGCTATAATTCTGCTGCCGGATTTTTTCACGCCGTTTATGGCGCAGGCCGCTGCTTGCGATATTTCATACTCTTCATTATGTATTTTATGTTCTCTTATATCAGTTTCTGTCACCGGAGCAAAAGTGCCAAGCCCGGTATGCAGAGTAATATATTCCACAGATACACCGGATTTTTTAATTCTGTTAATAAGTTCAGGGGTAAAATGCAGTCCCGCAGTTGGAGCGGCTGTAGCGCCTTCTTTACTGGCATATACAGTCTGATACCTTTCCCTGTGAAAAGCGCTGTCATCTTCTTTTATATACGGCGGAAGCGGTATTTTACCGTGTTTCTGAAAAGCCTTCATTACTTCTTCCCTGCCGGCCGAAAAATCAACCATAACCGTCTTGCCGTTTTTTTGTTTAATGACAGCTGTAATATTACCATCCAGTATAACGGAATCGCCTTCTTTAACCCTGCGTGAATTTCCCATTATGGCTTCCCATTGGCCTTCTTTAAATGAAAGAAGAAGCAGTTCTATCGCGGCTCCTGTTTTTGTCCTTCCGTAAATACGCGCGGGTATAACGCGGGTATCGTTTAAGACAAGGCAGTCGCCGGGTTTTAAATAATTGGTAATGTCCTCAAACAGCCTGTGTTCAAGTACGCCTGTATGTTTATCAACCACAATAAGGCGTGATTTATCCCTTTGGGGGCTTGGCAACTGCGCTATAAGCCCTTCGGGAAGTTCATAGTCGTAATTTTCAAGATTGAATTTATTCATGCGTGAAATTATAACATATAAGAATGTTTTTTTGAGCGCCGGTTTAATACATATTTGAGGTGAAATATATGTTAAGAAAAATGACAGCTGTTAATTTGCGGTAAAAGCGTTTAAGGTTTTTTTAAGAAGGGCAGGCAGGGCAGCAATTATATTTTATTTTACCGGCTGAAAGATTAAAAAATTTATTAAGCAAGAGTGCCTTCTTCTGTATATTTTTTTACATCTGTAAGTTCTCCGTTTTTATAGCGCCCTTCAAGTTTAACCTTTCCGTTTTCAAAATAACTTGTATAGTTGCCCGAGGGTATGCCTTCTTCAAAATACTGTTCCACCTGAACTTCGCCGGAAGGGTGGTACATTTTATAAAGCCCCTGCTGCTTGCCGTTATTATACGCGCCCGCCACTTTAAGTTTTCCGGACTTGTAGTATAGTTTATAAAATCCGTGTTCTTCGCCGTTTAGATATTCGCCTTCCACTTTAAGTTCGCCTGTTTCGTAAAAAAGTTTATACGGGCCTTCTTCAAGCCCTTCTTTATAAATACCCTGCAGTTTAACCCCGCCGCTTTCATAATATAAGGTAAAGTTTCCGTTTTCTTTTCCGTTTATGTATTCACCGGTCATTTTTGGGGTGCCGTTTTCATAATATTTCTGAACAGGCCCGTTT
This sequence comes from Candidatus Goldiibacteriota bacterium HGW-Goldbacteria-1, assembly GCA_002839855.1. Classification (NCBI taxonomy): domain Bacteria; phylum Candidatus Goldiibacteriota; species Candidatus Goldiibacteriota bacterium HGW-Goldbacteria-1. The sequence goes on along the minus strand of PGYV01000007.1, from coordinate 222,329 downwards.
TTGATTCCGGATGTGTAGGTTTCCTTTACCATTAAATTTCCGTTTTCATAGTAAAGTTTATGGACACCGTTTTCTTTTCCCTGAATGTAAATGCCTTCCAGCTTAATGGATCCGGAAGGGTAGTAAAGTTTAAAAGCGCCTTCTTCTTTTCCGTTTTTGTAAGAACCGTCTAACTTTTTATTTCCATTGTCGTAAAAAGTTATAAAACTTCCGTGTTTAATTCCGTCACGGTAGGTTTCGTTAAGTTTAAGGATGCCGCCTTCGTAATAGGTGCGGTTAACAGCTTCGCTTGTAAGTTCATTTATAGTGCGTTCATTTTTCTGGCTGCCGTCCGCAAACCAGCTTTTATATGGCCAGGAAATTTCACCGTCCTGATAGGTTTCCTGTTCCGCCGGTTTGCCGCTGTCAAAGTACCAGGTAACAATACCGTCTTTTATAGAATTGTTTTCATAGGTTATTTTTGCGGCAGTTTTGATGCCGGCTGAATCTATTTTCACACAGGCGGTTTCTCCGGAAATTGTTTCGCCTTCTTTTACAACACTGCCATCCGGGTTAAAGGTCCACATAGCCGCAAGGGTGGATGTATCCTTAAAAAATTTCTGCTGCTGCCCCTGACGGATGCTTTTAAAAGTTATCATTTTTCACCGTGTTATTTTTTTTCATACTTCATATTATCACAGAGCGGGTTAATTTCAATTAAGAAAAAAAGTGTTTTCCGCAGGCACTCTGTATGCCATAATGTTTTTATGAACTTACAAGTTGCACTTGAAAAGCATCTAGAGAAAAGCCCGGCTGTTATAAGCGGTGAAATGTTCAACAAGATACTCATTTACTCAAATGAGTTAATTGAAAAGAACAGGCAGTTTAACCTTACGGCAATTACAGCCCCTGAAGAAGTGGCGGTAAAACACATTCTGGATTCACTTCACCTGTCAGGCGCAATGGGAAAAGACATACCATCATCACTTGCAGACGCCGGAACCGGCGCCGGCCTTCCGGGAATTATCGCGGCTATAATAAATGAAAATATTAAAGTTACACTGATTGAATCAAACGGCAAGAAAGCAAATTTTTTAAAAGATGTCATTAATAAACTTGAACTGAAAAATGTATCAGTAATTCAGGAACGCAGTGAAGTATGTGCGCGTGATAAAAAGTTAAGGCAAAAATTTTCAGCGGTGACTATGAGGGCGTTTGCGGAATTTAAAACTGCAATGGAACTGACATCGCCGCTGTGCGCGCTTAAAGGAAAAATTTATTATTTTGCAAGCGCGGACCAGGTTAAAGAAATTAAGAGTGATGGAAATATTTATAAAGAACTGAAATTAAAATTTGAAAATATTTACGATTATACTTTGCCGCTTGATCTTGGAAAACGGCACATTGTAATTTTAAGCAGGACAGGGGACACACCAAATTGTTATCCAAGAACATTTCAGAAAATTAAGATAAAACCTATCAGCTTCTAAATTGTTCCACGTGGAACAATCACAATATTTTGACAAATTATTTTTTAAATCATAAAGACTTTCATAACCTCATCGGATAATTTTATGCGGATATATTTGTCTGTAAAATATTTAAACTATTTTGAATGTATTGAAATATATTTTTAATCAGCAAAATAGTTTATACTTTCATAAATTGCTTTTTGTTAAAGGTGAAAGATTCTATTACATCAACACCTTAAAATATTTAATCATTGAAATTTTTGTAAGCTAATCAGAAGTTATTTCAGATATATTTATTTTTGTACTTTGTTTGTATTGATTGTCTTCCGGATAATAATATGATTAAAAACAATTAATCCTTATTATTACATCCATTGTTCCACGTGGAACAATTTAGCGTGTTCAAACAAATAGACAATATGCTGACATTAAGAATATACTTAATATTATATATCCATAACTAATGCTTAAAAAATATTCCTGCATATTATCAAATGACAATTTTAAGACGGTTAAATTACATCAAATATATATTTTTTAGTAGTACCTATTGTTCCACGTGGAACAATAACTTAAGTGTGCCGGTAATTCAGATTTATGCCATTAAAATATACAGTATTGAATCAATATCGGCAGATAAATACACAAGCTTAAGTGTATAATATGGTATTGATAAGATTCAAATAACTGATATTAATTACTTTATGGCAAACTAATGATGTTATAGATGAAAATATTCTTTTACATATCAGTTACATGTAAAAATTTTCTATGTTTGATGTAAAATACAACTTAGGAAAGAAATTTATAAGATCATAGTTATCAAATATAGAATATTTGCAAATTGTTCCACGTGGAACAATCTATAAAGTTGCTTAAGAATATATGTCTTGAAAATATATTTCTATTAGTGTATCTTTGTCTCATCAGAAATATATTTATGGAGGCAGGATGTACATAAAAAAGATTGAACTTTCAAACCTTAGAAACTATTCATCACTTGATATACAGCTTGTTAAGGGTATAAATGTTTTTCATGGTGAGAATGGTTCCGGTAAAACAAATATTATTGAAGCCATCTATTGGCTGTCATTGGGGAAATCTTTCAGAGCTTCTGATGATAAAGAAATTGTAAAAGAAAATTGTGATTCATGCCGGGTATATACGGAAGCAGAGATAAGCGGCCTTGATAAATTATTCTCACTTGATTATTCCGCGGCATCAAGAAAAAAAAGTATAAGAATTAATAACACTAAAATAAAAAAGATGGCTGACATAATAGGTGAAATTCCTGTTGTACTTTTTTCTCCGGAAGATATACAGATAATAAAAGGCGAACCGGTTTTAAGAAGAAAGTATCTTGATCAGATGCTGTGCCAGGTAAGCAAAGAATATTTTGAGACACTGGTAAAGTATACAAAAGAAGTCAGCCACAGAAATTATCTGCTTAAAGGGATCAAAGAAAAGAAAATAAATATTTCTAACCTTGATGTATGGAATGAACAGATTAAAAATAACGGAACGCTTTTAGTGTTGAAAAGATTTGAAGCCATAGAAGAACTGAATTCAATTCTTGCTTCAAAATTTTCATCGGAAAAAAATGATGTGTCTATGACGTACCTTTCCAAAAATTTTATGTCAGTCAAACCGGATGACATAAAAGCCGAATATGAAAATCATTTTAAAACAAAAATTGATGACGAAATTTTAAGAGGCGTGACTTTAATAGGGCCTCACCGTGATGACGTTGAAATATTTTATAACAGCAGAAAAGCAAAAACTTTTGCGTCTGAAGGCCAGCAGAGGGTGTCCGCCATTTTATTAAAACTTGCAGAGGGGCTTTTTATAAAAGAAAGAAAAAATACTTACCCGGTAATTATGCTTGATGATTTTTCTTCCGAACTTGACAACCCCAACCGGGGATTTATTGGAAGGACGCTTGAACAGTTTAAACAAATAATTATCACGACCACCTATCCGGAAAATTTAAAAGAACTTATCCCCGCCAGAATGTTCCACGTGGAACAAGGTAAAGTTAGACAAGACTAACAAAATACATTTTAAGACTGTAATACTCCCCGCGTGAATTTTTAAACAGCCGAAACCGGAACAAAATTTGAAAATTTATCAGCCGCTTGGCCTGTTCCCCCCAAAAAAATGGCTATTGTTGACCTTGATTTACCGTTGTGATATTATATTCCTACAGCATTTAGCGGAGGTTTTTTTGAAAATCAGAAGCCAGTTGATATTAGGAATAATTGCCATTGTCATTCTTTCTGTCACGGCAACCACTGTTGTGCTTGTAAGGGATGCCGGAGAAATAATACAGGGGCAGATAAACGAAAAAGCGGTCATCATAATAAATTACTTCAAGGGGGTTTCCGCGGAACCGCTTCTAAATAATGATGAGGTGACGCTTAACACATATCTTAATGAAATGATTTCAACTGAAGGGCTTGTCTACCTTATTATAACCGGAAGAGACGGAGACGTGAAAGCCGGCAATGATTCTTCACTGCTTGGAGCCGGTTTAAAAAACAGGCTGCCGCAGATTGTAACGGGTGAAAATAATGTTTCTTTGAAATATAAAGGCAGAGATTATTCAGTGATTGCTTTTTCCGGAACCGTGGATGTAAAGGCCGGGCACAGTAAAACAGAAGTGGGAAAGATTTACGCCGGTTTTGATAATGAATACGTAAAAGAAAAGCTGTTCAAAGTATATGTTAAAAGCGCCGGTATAGCGGCAGGTGTAATTATTATATCAATACTTTTTGTTATAGCCCTTATGCACAGGGTGATGAATCCGCTGAATAATCTTGTAAGTGGGACAAACAAAATTGCAGCCGGGGATTTAAGTTATAAGATAAAAATTTCCGCGGGAAATGAATTTCAGGAGCTTGCAAACAGTTTTAACGGCATGACGGATAAGCTTAAGGATTATTATGACGGCATCTTAAACGCGTTTACGGTGGCTGTGGATACCCAGGATAAATATATTCCCGCGCACGCAAAAAGAGTTTCAAAGATGGCGCTTAAAACAGCAGTTGCAGCAGGGCTTTCACCCAAAAGGGCGGAAAATTTAAGGGTGGCTGCCATATTAAAAGATGTGGGCAATATAGGGGTTAAAAGAAGAATATTAGATAAAAAAGACCCGCTTACGGCTGATGATGTGCTTGAAATACAGAAACACCCGGAAATTGGCGCCAAGATAATAAAAAATATTGATGCTTTAAAAGATGTGGTTCCTATTATAGTGGCGCACCACGAACGGTTTGACGGCAACGGATATCCTGACGGCAAGAAAGGCGAAGAAATTCCGGTAGAAGCAAGGATTCTTGCGGTAGCGGACGCTTATGACGCCATGACAACCGAAAGGGAGCACAGAAAAGCGCTGGATAAAGAAGAGGCCGTTTATGAACTTAGGCTTAATAAAGGAAAGCAGTTTGACCCTGTTATAACCGAAAGGTTTATTGAGGTAATTAATAAGGAAGGAGGAAAAGCCTAATGGCAGAAAAAAAAGCGGTAAAGAAAAAAAATAAAGGATTAAAAATTTCACTGGGGGCCAAGTTCAGTTTTTTGGTGGGGCTGTTGTTTGCCGGAATAATGACGGTTGTCACCGTATTTATTTATAATCACGAAAGCGATGTTCTTTCAAACCAAATAAAGCAGCGCGGTACGGCTATTGCAGTTAACCTTGCAAATAATGCGTCCGAAGCGCTGACCAACGATGATGAACTTACGCTTTCAAAACTTGCCAGAGAGGCAGTACAGGAAACCAAATTTGACGAGACACAAATGGAATTATATGACCGGATAGTGAAGATATTAAAGGAAGATATAATTGAACAGAAAAAGAAAGAAATTATTAAAAATGAAGGCATTATGGAAGCGGTTGTGGTAAAAAAAGACGGAAGCATAGCATCTGCAGATGAAGTAAGAAGGATAGATGAAAGTTATACCCTTCCTGCGGGTTTAAAACCGGTTCAAAAAGAAAATGATGTGCTTATTCAGGAATATAAAGAAAACGGGAAAAGTTATTTTGATATTGCGGTACCCTTAATAGCAAAGCTTGGTATGAATGAACATATGATAGGAGAGGTTCACCTTACGGTTTCCACGCAGATAATAACCGAAAGCGTGGCCGTGGCTTCTGTTAAAGTCGCTCTTATTACAATAATAGGGCTTATAGCCGGAATACTTTTTACGGTGCTGCTGGTAAATTTTATGGTAAAACCCATAAAGCTGCTTGTTAAAGGCGTCAATAAAATCGGGGAAGGAAATTATGATGTGGTTATTCCCACCAAATCGCACGATGAAATAGGCGATTTGACAAAAGCTTTTAATTCAACGGCTAAAAGTTTAAAAGAAAAAGAAGTATTAAAAGGCGCGTTTTCCACTTATGTGTCAGATAAAGTAATGCAGCAGGTTTTAAAAGACCCCAATAAACTTCAGCTTCACGGGACAAAAGTAAAAGCCACAATGATGTTTACAGATATCAGGGGTTTTACCGCGATGTCTGAAAATCTTCAGCCGGAAGAGGTTGTAAGTGTTATAAATGAATACTTAACACTTCAGACCGACAAGGTGTTTAAATTTGAAGGGCTTCTTGATAAGTTTGTGGGTGACTGCGTAATGGCGGTATATGGCGTGCCTTTTCCCAAAGCGGATGATTCATACCGCGCAGTAAGGACGGCAATGGCAATAAGGGAAGGCGTGGAAAAATTAAATGTGATAAGAAAAAGAAGAAATATGATAGTGGTGCAGATAGGCATAGGGGTAAATACCGGGGATGTGGTTTCCGGAAACATGGGTTCACCCCAGAAAATGGATTATACTGTTATTGGCGATAATGTAAACCTTGCGGCAAGGCTTGAAGCAAATGCTCCGGGCGGTCAGGTATGGGTAAGCGAAAGCACATATTTGGAGACAAAAGATTATATTGAATATGAAGAACTTACGCCTATAATGGTAAAGGGCAAAAAAGAACCGGTAAAAGTTTACAGCCCCAAAACTGTTATAATGGAATACCCGAAAGAACTGCTGGAAAAGGAAACTAATGGAGCTTAAAAAAGATATATTAAAAACAGTCACCAGATATGCCCAGGCAGGCGAATGGGTAAAGGTTATAGCAGAGTATGAAAAACTGCTTAAAACCGATCCTGATGACATTAATGTTCACAATTCAATAGGCGACGCCTTTTCCAAAATGGGCGAAGATAGAAAAGCGTTTGAACATTATCTGCGCGTGTTAAATGACCCGCAGATAAAGGCAAACCCGACAAAAATGTCGTTTTTGAATAAAAAAATATCAAAACTTGACCCCAAAAAGTTTGACCTTGACGGCAAGGCGCTGCACGAAACCATTTCCAAATCGGTTAAGGCAAAGGATATGTTTGAAAAACAGGATGGCGGAGATGCTTCCGCACTGCCGGCGCTTAAAGAGGCGCTTACAAACGATAAAATGAACCCTGAATTATTTATGATGTTAGGCGAGGTATATGAAAAACAGACGGATATTGGCAACGCAATAGAGTCTTATGTTAAGGCGTTAAGGATATATGTTGAAAAAAACAACAGCAGCAAGGGTCTGGAACTGGCCAAAAAGATAATAAACCTGCAGAAAGAAAATACCGACGCGCTTGCAATGATAGCGGAAGACATGGTAAAAAACGGCAAAAAAGAGGAAGCTGAAGAGATGTTTAAGGATGTGCTTATAAATTTAGCGGAAAAAAACCTTGTGGCAGAAGGCAAAGGCGTGTCAAAAAGGGCGATGGAACTTGGGATAACATACGGCGAACAGTTTTTTTCATACTTTCTTTTTAAAGACGGGAAATATGAAGATGCCAGAAAAATTCTGGAAAAGAAATATTCCCTTACGCTTGAAGAAAAACTGCTTCTTGGAAAAATATGCTACAAGATGAACGATTTTGAAAAAGCAAAATCTGTTTTTCTTTCAATGGACCCGGCAATAATAAATGAAAGCGAAGAACTGCTTGACCAGATAGGCGATGTATTTCTTAAGTTAAGAGAGTTAAAGACATCTTCCGAATATTATATGAAAGTGGTACGTATGCTTAAAAGCCAGGGCGACCTTGACCACACCATGCTTGCGGCAAACAAAGTGCTAAATGTGGACGGCGATAACATAGAAGTGCATGAAATTTTAACTGACATTTACACGAAAAAACAGATGAAAAACAAGCTTATAGACTCGCTTACAAAGCTGGCGTCGCTTTATGACGCCGCGCACAGGACGCAGGACAGTATGAGCGCAAAAAATATGCTTAATAAGCTTAAAATGCTTTAACGTATGAAGCCGTTTGACTGTGAAACATGCGGTTTAAAGATAAAAGATAATCAGGCGGTTGTCAGGTGGCATTATGACAGAGAAAAAAAATCCGCGGATACTTTTCAGACAGTCCACCCCAATACCGTATGTTGTGATTCAAAAGAAGGTTTTTTTAACCGCTCGCTTGAACTTATGTATGTCTTTGCAAAAATGCCGGAGTTTATAAAATACATTTCAAGGTTAAAACATGATAAAAAAGAACTTAAAAAATTTGTGGACCGTATTGAAAAAGGGCGCAGTTATATAAGGCGGCACAACGCGGATAAAAATGAAGTAAAAAAGCTGATTATAAGGCTTGAAGGGCTGGAGTAAAAAATGGAACATTCTGATGTAAGAAAAAAGCTTAATGATTATTCAAAAGGTTTTATAACAAATAAAACGGAAGAAACTGAAATAGAGGCGCACATTAAAAAGTGCGAACTGTGCATGCGGGAGCTTGCCATGTGGCAGGATGTAAATGACAGGCAGCATGGCCTGGAAGGCGGGCGTGTGTCATCGCGCCTTGCGGAAAAAGCGCAGCAGATAAGCGGGGAAATGGAAAAAGATGTAAATATGGCTCCCGGAGCCAAAAGGATGGGTTATGTTGCCAATACTTTAAAATCTCCTGTGGCGATGATTGTATGGACTGTTACCTGTGTTATTTTTGGACTGGCAATTCTGCTTATATTTGTAAAAGAAAAGGTAAGCCCCTGGTTTCATTTTTTTATGATAGCAGGAGGCATAGCTATGATATTTGTGGCTGTTAAGACGTCGGTATTTAATAAAAAGAAAAAGTAATAAAAGTAATATTGACAAAATAACTGACAAAATATATAATGTTAATGAATTTAAAAAAAATACCGGGGGCAAAAGATGGCAGATGACATTACAAAGTTAAGGGAAACACTTAAGAAAGTTGATTTTTTTTATTCCTTAAATTTCGCGCAGCTTGATGAACTGATTAAAGCCATGAAAAAGCAGAAATTCAGAAAAGGCGAAGTGGTAATTCAACAGGGTGAAACCGGCGATGCTTTCTATATGATATCGGTAGGGTCGGTATCCATACATATAAAGAAAGGAATGTCAGAAAAAAAAGTGGCAGGCCTGGCTGAAGGTGATTTTTTTGGCGAAACAGCACTTGTTACAGATGCCCCAAGAAATGCCACTGTTATTGCAGAGGCCCCTACAGAACTGTTTGTACTGCATAAGAACTCTTTTAAGAAAATACTTCTTGCCAACCCCAAGATATCTGCTATAATCAAAGAAGAACTGGCCAAAAGAAAGTCTAAAAACGCATTATAATACCGTATTAAGCGATTAAACAGAGAGCATTTTTCGCTGTTTACATAATAGAAAGCTGTTTCATATGGCAGAAACGGCTTTAATTTATTTTTTTGAAGGAGGAAGTCAGGTATGTCTGAAACAGCAATCAAAGAAGGTGAAGCAATAAATTACGTTCTTGAAGGTATTGATCAGACAGTTAAAGACGGGGTAATGACAGCCCTTGAATTTTTTGGAAAAGAGAAATCAGATAACGGCAATAAAATAGAAGATGTCATAAAAGTAAATAAGCTTAGGACGGCTTACAATACCCTTATTACCGCTTTGGTTAATACAAGGTTGAATGATCTGAACAAACAGCAAAGGCTTTTTCTTGCCACCGGCGCTATCGGTGATTTTGTAGAAATCGGCGAAAATAGAATTAACCTGCTTGACCCGGAAATTTACAAACAGCTGCTTGAAGCTTTTGAAACAAAGGATTCTTTAAGCGCTTTGTCTCAGGTGGTTTTCAGCGTTCCGGATAAAATGAGGGCGCTTGCCGAAGGTAACATTGAACTGATAGACACATCCGGAAAAAAGAAAAGAAAAAAAGATGACATACGCGACCCGAAAAAAGTAAAAGCCGAACTTGAATGGAAAAAGAATGACGCGTTAAAAGCGGGAGCCAACCTTGTAAGAACGCTTGGCACAAATATAGATAAAATGCTGCAGCTTGATGCTACAAAACTTAAAACTTTAAAACTTAATTTTGACGCGCTGGATAAATATATGGGAATTCTTGCGAAGGGCGAAAGGGTCACCCCCGAAGAAAAAAAGCTTAAGTCCGCCCTTGCAATGAGAAGCGACGGCATGGCAAAAGTGCTTGCGGATTTTACAAAAATGTACGCCGAAACTTTTACAAGGTCTGCTGAAAGCGTTGATGCCATTAAAGAAAAAGTTGATGTAATTAAGGAACTTGAAAATGACCTGTCAAAAGTATCAGATGTGGTTGCGGATCAGTCTTCAAGGGTATTTGATTCTTTCAGGCCGGAACATGTTGAAATAATAAAAAAAGACATAAGCATACTTAACAGTTTTATTGTAACTGCGGCGGAAAAAGCCGGCAACAGAGTGCCATATTCCGGCGCCAGGATACTTTTAAACAGCCAGATTATAGATATGCCGACTGCAATGACAAACTATCTGTGCACGCCGCATAATGTGATAGAATCGCTGAAGAAAATCCTTTCCATTCACACAAACGCTTTCCCTATTGATGAAGACGGCAATTATAAAATTCCGCCTATCCTTATTGAACCGTTAAGAAACTATGTGGATTTTCTTGAAGACAGGTTTGTTATGGGTTTTGTAAGCGGCGAATCAGGAAAAAAAGGCGCTTATGTTACTTTTTCACCCATTGATTTTCAGGTTATGAAAGCCATAGGAATGTACCTTGCAAAAGACCCGGTTTATGACTACCGCGGTGAAATAAACGAAGGTACGTTTATGGGAGACTACACAGGAAAAATAGAAAAAACAGCCCAGGTAAAATGGACCGGAGCGGATAAGAAAATGAACATGGTAATGAGCGCGGAGCTTGTGGACGCCGCGTCGCGCGATGACGCGGTCCAGGATTACATGGACTTTATGTTTAACGCGTTAAACGGGCTTGGGCCTCCGCCTAAAATGTCAAAACGTAAAATTAACGTGCTTTTAAGGTATGCTACGGTAAAGAGCATGGAAAATAATGTTAAATTGCTTTTAACCTATGTGGCGCAGTCAGAGCCCACGGAAGTACGCGACACTATCCTTAAATATACAAACAGAAATTATGAACAGTCCAAAGAAATGGTAAGGGCGTGCGTAAAAGAAGACGCAATGGTACAGAGAATACTTGGCAACAACCCGGAAATGGTAATAGCTAAGATTTTTGTTTAAAATGCAAAATATTTTTACTGCACCTTCGAGCGTGTTAAAATAAACGCTTTCTAAATGATGCAGTTGGATAAATAAATTAAAAAAGCCACAGGTTAAAACCTGTGGCTTTTTGTTTTTTAAATTTAAAAAAAATTATGGTTTAAGTTTTGTCTCTTCCATCATCATTATTATCTGGTCGGTGCCCCTGCCAAGGGAATTTGGGTCATATTTGGCGGCAAGATAAAGTTCCGCAGATGCCAAATTTTCTCTTTTTGTTTTCATATAAAGCATTGCCATTGCTGTATGCCCCATTCCAAAATAAGGGTTAAGTTCAAGCGATTTTTTTAGATAAAATTCAGCTTTTTCATTTTGGTTATCCGAGAGATGCATGGCGCCAAGGTTATAAAGCATATCTGCCGAATAGGGGTATATTTTTAATGCTTCTTCATATTCTGTGTAGGCTTTATGTCTGTTATTATTAAGCAGGGAATATCCCCTGTAATAGCGTGTATAAAAGTTATTGGGCTCAAGCAACAGGGCTGTGTCAAAATGCTTCATTTCCATATTTGTCTTTTTCTGAAGAGCGGTAAAGCCTTTTTTAATATGAAGGTTTGCCGCAACAGGCATAATGGAAATAAAAAGATAAATAAATACCGGCACTATTAATAATGTAAGAAAAGGAGAAGGCAGTTGTATTTGTTTATTTTCTTTTTTTGGCAGTGAATATAGAATGCCGCAGAAAAGCCAGAAGATAAACGCAGACGGCATTATGAAAAGCGGAAAATTATACATTGATTCACATAGAAAAAATATTACGGATGCCAAAAGCGCGTAAGCCGGCGGTTTATCCTGATTGATAATTAAAGTTTTAGTCCTGTCAAAAGAAATAAGCAGAGAGGATACAAATAACAGGAAAAGCAAAAGCCCGGCAGCGCCTGTTTCCACAAGCAGCTGAAGATAATCGTTATGGGCGTAAGAAGTGTTTATAAAAGAGGGATTTTCAGCGGTTATCACAGATACCTGATATTTCTGAAAATAATATCTGAATCCGCCCGTTCCAAACCCGAAAACAGGTTTTTCCGCTGACATTTTAAGCCCTGTTTTTAATATGACAGCCCTGTTAGAAAGGGAAGCGCCGCCGCCATGGGTAACTTCAAGAGCCCTGTTTATATTGTAGGTAACTGCCGGCTTAAAACGGGGAAAAAAAGTTATGGCTGTAAATATGGCAAAAGTAATAAGTAAAATTATGGCAGTCTTCTTTTTGTCAATTACCGCAAAAGCTTTATTTGAGACTGACAGATATAAAAAAATAAAAAGTGAAACGCCAAGCGATAATATGGCGCCCCTGGAAGAAGCTAAAGCAAGTACAAGCAATGACAAACACAGGTTGATTGCGGTAAAAAGCTTGTATTTTTTATATGCCAGCAGGGATACAAGAATAAGAGGAAAAAGGCATGCAGTGAATTCCGCAAGAAACACGGGGTTGCCAAAAAAGGATATGGGGCGCTCACCTGTATTTACATACTGGAAAACTGCGTAGATAGAAGATACAAAAGAAATAATATTTATGAAAAAAAGAAAATTACCGGCTTTTATTTTTGTTATCAAAGGCATAAAAAAAGCCGCCGGTGCAAGCAGAGTCAGAAGATAATAAACAGGCGGAAAATTATCAAATGAAAAAAGGGTGCGCAGTGATATATAAAGCATAAATGCAGCCGCGGCAATAGCAGTGAAACCAAAATTTATTTTTTTATGAAAAAAAGAAAAAACAGCGATATATAAAGCGCATCCTGCTGTAAGAAATAATGCTTTCGGCAGCTGATACATATCATAAAATAAGGGTGTAAAAGTAAGGATGCACAGAAAAATTCCGTAAAACAGATAATTTTGAAGAGAAATATTGCGTTTATCGACCATTATCAGAACGGGTATTCCGGAACCGGCGTCGGAATAAGGTATGTAAGCTCTCTGAAAGAAAGCAGAGATACGCTGTTCTGAAGGTAAGAGAAGGCATTGGCGTTCATATTAAAATATACCGCAAGCCTTGGAGTGTCATTAACTGTATCTATGGAAAGGGAGCCGTGTTCGCCAATATATAAAGTACCGAATATTACAATATCTGAAACTGTTGTCTTTCCGTCGCAGTCAGCAGGCGGTGTGGGTGTGCCAAGTACAACCCCTACTGTTGCAGTGGGTGGAACAGGCACCGTTGGTGTTTCAGTAGGCCCGCCGGGTGTATTTGTAGCAACGGGGGTATTTGTTATCTGCGGTGTTAAAGTGGCAACTGCCGTTAATGTTCCGGCCACAGCGGTTGCCGTGGCATCATCTTTCCAGTTTGCGTAAACAGCTGGTGGTTCCATAAGTTTAGAAGCGGCTGCTTTAATTTTTGTAAAAAGCGAAGGTTTTGCAGATGCAATGGCATTTGTTTTTTCTGCGGTAGTATTATCACAGGTGCTTGTTTTGCACCGCACGCCGCCAATTTTCAATTCTCCGTCTATGTACATAAAGCCGGCGTGTTTAATATTGTTAAGGGCAGAGCCAAGAAATCCCTTGGTGTCAAATTCCAGATGGTTTGTTGTATCTTCCTGCGGGTAATAATAATTTGAAGGAATATCAATACCCAATAAAGTGGGCCAGAAAGGCAATAAAGGGTCTTTTTCATTATTAGCAGGTTCCGGTCCGGGGTCAGCGCCTTTTAAAACCAAAGGCCCCTGTATTATCATTGACCCTACAGTGTAAAGCTGGGAATAAGCGTTGTAATAGACAGCCACTGTGTTCGCGGAAACATAAGTTGTGCCGCAATAGGTATTGGTGGGCGTTAAAGGCGATTCAGGAACCCTTAATGGCAGCGCGTCTGTGGTGTCAACAAAAAGGACGTCGGAAGTGGTTTTAAGCGCGTTATGAATTGCCACGCTGTTTAAATCCGCAAGGTCGTGCAGGCCGTCGTTAATGTAAAAAGGATTGGCTGTGCCTGACCCGCCGACTGTTGCCGGCCCGTAATAATTGCCTTTTTCATATGCAAGCTGTTTGTATGCCTGAAGGGAAAGCTGCGGCGCTATAGCCATAGGGGAATAAGGGTGTGATTTTGCAGTAGGGCTCATATCTTCGCCCACGTAACCAAACTGGTAATTGCCGCCATTTTTACCGTAAGCAGTGTAAATATTTGAAGCTGAATATACGGCAGGACCCCAGGCTTTGGGAGTGGTGCTTCCCATTGCCACGGGTATGTATGGGAAGTGAAAAGTATCGTCTGTTCTGTTTGCGTGGTAGACATCACCCCAGAAAAAACCATACATAGGAATGCCGTTGGCGTCTATTGAATCATTTGTGCAGGGCAGGTTGATTTTACCTTTGGAAATAAGCGGCCCGCCGTAGCCAAGTTTTTTAATTACGCCATAAAACTGGTGAAGTTCGCCGGAAGGGTAAACTTTAACTTTAACTCCTATAGTCCTGTATTCTTCGTTGCCCTGACGTACGTTATCTATCATAAATAAATTTCCTTTTTCAATTGTTACTGCGTAGGAACCAAGCCCCGGTATTTCATATTCTTCATCATATTTAAATCCGGTCATTGGAACATTATACCAGTTGTTCTGAAGCTGCATTTTGTACCGCGCGTGTTCCATTCCTATAGAAGCAAGCTCCTGCTTGCGGGTTATATCCATTGTTTTTACAAGCATTTTTGATTCCTGCTGAAAAAGAAAAAGCAGCGCATATGCAAGGATAGCAATGACAGCGCCCACGATAAGGGCTGTCGCAAGTATCTGCCCGTCTGAATTTTTTATTTTCATTATAAGTCCTCCTGTTTAATTTCCGTAAAATCCCGCAGAAGTGCTGTGTTTTAACACAATCTGCTGTTTTAAAAGTACCCGTATAGGCGGCCTGTTTTTATAAACCATTTTTGAAAGCCTGACTGCCACGGAGACAGATTTTTCTTTTTTTGAATCGTTGAATGTAACCATAAATGAATCCAGGTTTGAAGTCACTGTCATATAAGTATAGGTATAGTTGATTGTGGACGGGTTGGATATGGAAGACCCCGCTGCAAGTTTTGGTACGCGCGCGTAAAGTTTTCTGCCGTATTGAAACATTTCCACTTCAGCTCCGGCGCCGCCCACCATGTCGGAAGCAGATGTGGTAAATCCGCAGCTGCCCGGGCTTGATGTGGTGACGTAAACAGTTTCCGCCAGTTTTCCGGACACATAACTGTTTGCAGGCTGGTTGGTATTTATTCTTGAAATTTTTATAGTGGGCGCTTGAGCGTACTGCATGAATTTTGTAAGCGCGGTGACGGCGTTGCGGCCTTCCATATTGACGGCAATATTTGCGGAACCAAAGTTCCACGCGTATATTGCCGTATTAAGCATTTGGCCCAGGCCCGATGTTACTATGCCCATTATGGCAATTACTATTAAAGCTTCTATCAGGGTAAAGCCGCCTGTGTGTTTTTTAAATCTTTTCATTTTTATCAGCCCTTCTTTTATTTAATAAGTGATCCATGCTCCGCTAAAATCCTGGTCTTCAGAAGGAGGGGTCACTCCGGACAATTTTTTATAGTATTTTAAAATAGTTGATGCCGGATATGATACATAGGAATAGTAAGCATAGATGTCATAGTCTGTGTTTGCCGGTAGCATTATTTTATAAGCGCCTGTCCTCTCGGAAACCAATCCGTAAAACTGCATTCTTTTTCTTTTTAAGGATGTCTGAATTTTTTCATCCGGGTTTACACTGTCAAGCGTGTAAGTATGCGGAGGTGTTGTTATGCTTGAAGGCTGCGCTATTATCATCGCGCCGTCCATTATATCGTTTCCCACGCCCGGCGCGCTTATTTGAAGCTTGCCGGAAACTTCTTTAGCGTTAACCTGTACGGTAAAGTTTTGATTTGGCGTCACGTTGCCTTGTGTGACTAAAATTGAATATATGGCTTCCGCGCCTTCATCCGGATATCCCGCGTAAGAAGAAGCGTCCGGGTAAATGCGCACCACGTTGTTAGTACCCGCCCACACGCCGTCAAACTGGTACTGTCCTGTAATTGTGTCAGAAGACGCGCTGCCTACAAGCCTGCTGTATTCGCTGTAAGCCTGCAGGTTAATAGGGCCTGCCGGAGGAAGATTGGTATCATAATCAATTAGCTGCCCGCTTATGCTTCCGCTTGGGTAAAAATAAAGTTTAATTAACGGGGGGGCTGCTGCCACGGAAATAAATTTTGTGGGTTCTTCAGGCACGTAATAATTACCGGCACCTGTAAGTTTATAATTGCCCACATCGACAAGAATTGTGGCAATTCCCGAAACCGGCGCGGTTGTGGCTGTATACATAACCGCGTCAGTGACAACATTTTTTAACACAATATTTATATTGCCGATAGGGGTGGATTTGTCCCTGGCATCAAGCGCCTGCACCATAAGTACCGCAGTATTGCCTGTTACCGGCTGAAGGGTGATATTAACATTTGTAATATTAGAATTATTGCCCACATTCACCCTTCCGGGATAAGCGCCGTAATATGTCACGCCTGTATCTTTATGTGTAAAAATAGCAGTTACCGAAACTGAACCTGCATCCGGATTTATGCCGGAAATAAGGTAATCTCCATGAGTGTCTGCGGTTGTGGTAAAAGATGTTCCGTCATCGGCGCGTATTTCGCGCGATTCTTTTTTATAGTCGTTGACATTAACAGGATTTCCGGAAGAATCTAATATTGTTCCGGATATTGAAGCTTCTTGAATATCAGGCGCTGTAAAATTAATACCGTTGACGTTATTTGTTGTAATTTCTATTACTACAGGGTTATCTTTGTAATCAGATTTTTCATAACCGTCACCCTGTGTATATAAATTATATGTTCCGGGCAATACATTATAAATTGTATAGTAGCCGCGTTCCTGCGGCGTTGTGGCTTCTGTTCCAACTTTAACCGTGTATTCAGGGTGCCCTTCAACATGTACAAAACTTTTAGTAGCATGTCCGGGCGGTGCCGGATTAGCATTAGGGTTGCTGCGTTCTTTTCTTAAAACCCTGCCGCGTATGGTGGCGCCTGACATCTGGCTTTCCGGGTTTGATACAAAACTTTCAAGTTCTGTAGTCCTGTCCATAAAACCGCCGGAAGCACTTTTTATCTGATAAGCAATAACAACTTTTATTTTTTTAAGGTTTGATATTGGAAGGTCTGACTGCGTGCGCCCCACAATATTGCTTTCGCCATCTTCTTCCGCGTTCTGGACTATTTTATAAACTTTCATTTTAATCCCGCCTACAGGAAGAATATTTGAAGGGTCGTCCGGGTTTCCCCAGGGATTGGAATCACTTTCCAGTTTTGTAAGAGGGTAAGGCAATAAATCATCCGGGGTAATTTTTAAAGCGCCAAAATTATAGCTTTTAAGGTTTTCAAGATTTTCAGCGGCAATGTTAAAAGCATATGTTTTTACGCGGGATGCAAAAATATCGTTATATACCCTTGTGATAAGATTTAAAGAACCCATTACTAAAAATATTATTACAAAAGAAGCTATAATTACTTCTATGAAAGTGAGGCCTTTAGATTCTCTAAAAAGCTTCATACAACCACTTCCTTTACGGAGTTAAATCCATAGTAATTATATACACAAATATAACTTATGTCAAGTATTTCGTCAGGTATTTGTTTTAGTGTGCTTTCCTATTATAAGCATAATAGAAGCTGCAAGGCAGATTAGGCAGTTAAGTATAAGAAAAAGCCATAATTCGGATGAACTGACAGGCCTGGTGAATAAAATAAGGGAGTTTACAGCGCATGACAATATCAGAAAAACTGCAGTTTTATAAAATGGTATTGTTTTAGTAAGCTTAATAAGGACAATAAATATGATAAAAAATGCCAGCGACTGGTATATTTGAGAGGGTAAAAGGGGGACACCTGAAAATTTTTCAAAAGCCGCGGATGTTTCGGGATAGAAAACTGTGAAGGTTTTCTGCGGGTCAGCCGGAATGCCGTAACAGCACCCCTTAAAAAGGCAGCCCAATTTTGCTATGGAAAGCCCAAGCGCGGCTGCCGCCACTGAACTGTCAGAAGCGTGAAATAAACCCGTACTGTATTTTTTAACCGCAGGTATTGAAACAAGCACGGCCAGAAAAATACCGGCAGAAAAAGAAGCTCCCTGTATGCCAAATATTTTTGGAATAAAAACCGCGCCTGTTATAAAAGCAGCTGCAAAAAAAAGCACGTAAGCGTGTGTTATGGTTTTTTCTTTTTTTGTTCCGGACAGCCCGGAAAGGTAAAAGGCAAAACCGGACACAGCCGCAATTATAATAAACAACAGATATGAATCAAGCTGCAAGTTTCCTATGGTTATTGTGGGTATCATGAATAAAGTATAACAGAAATAATATGTATTGAAAATAGCGATTACATGGCATATAATTAAAAATATATCAATAAACCTGCATTTAAGGGAGATAAGTATGAAAAAAATACTGTGCCTTTTGGCTCTGTTAATAACACTGTACGCGCCTGTAATGGCAGAAGTCAGTAATGTTACAATTGTAAGTGTGGTTCCTCCAAGCCCTAATGCCGGCGATTTGGTAACAGTGAATTTTACATATGACAGGACAAGCGATGTGTGGAATCAGAGTTTCTTTCTGGCAGCAGTATCAACGGTTGGAACTTTTCAAAGCGGAAGCACCTTAGGCCAGACCTTTAAAGTGGCAAATGGAATTGTAGATATTGGCGGTACAGGTGACGGAGCTATAAGCGCTTCAAGCGGTAACGGAATGGGTGATGGAAACGGAGCTTCTCTTATTGCAAGCCCCGCGTCATATACATTTCATATACCTGACACACTTGAAGGCGGCCCATATTTTATTTTAATTGGCGGCAAAAGGGATTTTGTTGATTCAGGATCCGCTCTGCCGGTTTCGCAGGCTAATTATCCTTTTACAGTACCTCTTCCGCCTGCATCAGCATCTTTGACAAAAACCGCGGAAGCTTCAACAGTAATACCCGGAGGGCTTGTCCTTTACACTTTAAATTACAGTTATGTAAATTCAAACAGCCTTACAATCACAGATATGGTGCCGCCAAACTGTACTCTTCAGCAGATAAGTCCGGGAGGAACAAGTTCCGGAACAGCTGCAGGTTCAGCCCTTACCTGGACACTGCCTGCAGTAACAAAAAGAAAAAGTGAAAAAGTATGGTTTCTTGTAAGCGTGGATGCGGCAGCAGTGCCGGGGACAATTATAAATAACTCGGCTGACTGGACACTGGTTGATACTTTCAGCGCGTCAACAAGCGGCACAAGCAATGATACAACGGTGACGGTTATAAGGCCTTTTGCTTTTAATAAAAGCCAGCAGCCCGCGACAGCACAGATTGGCGATACGGTTACATACACGTTAAGTGTTTCGCTGACAGGGTACAGCCTTAAATCTTATGATACATTTGATTCAAATCCCATAACCGGTTTTCATCCGGTAAGCGGCGGGTCATGGAGCTGGATGAGCGACGGCGCCGGAAGCGGTTATCTTTATTCGCCTTCACAGGGAGCAGGGTCATATCCTCAATATTTAAGGGACACTCCAACGGATTTTTGCGACGGTATAGTTCAGGCTGATATTTATGTAGGAGCAGGCGGATATGAAGACGGATTAATATCTTTCAGGCACAGCAATACAGCTCCGGCTCTTTCGTATGGTGTGGGTATTTCCGGAGACCATACGCCGGGCGACCTTTATCTTCAGAAAACAAATCCGGGAGTTGCAGGGCCTTACTCTCCGGCTTCCTGGCACAGCAATGCAATATCAGTAAGTGACAGCCAGTGGTATACGGTAAAAGTTCAGGTAATGAGCCTTTCAGGAAATTCTGTAGGCCTTTGGGCTAAAACGTGGATTAAAGGAACCGCTGAACCTGCAGCGTGGATGTTAGCTGTCACAGACACTGCAAATGCAACTTATACGCAGATGCCCGGATGCGGATATGTGGGTTTTCAGGGGCACCCCGATAATTTCAATTATTATGATAATTTGAAAGTTATAAGCGGCAACCCGATAGCGTCCGGCGCTGTTATATTTGACACCGTGCCTGCTGAAATAACATATCTTGACGGAACAGGCGCGCTTGCAGGCGTTCACGATGCGGCGGTTTATGATGGTGTTTCAAGTGTTGTAAGCTGGCTTTATCCCGGTTTGCAGACAGACCGCGCAGATATTTTAATGTGGAGCGGCGTGATTAATTCCTGCGGCCAGATAACAAACACAGGCGCGATTAAAGCAAATGATTTTAATCCGATAATAAATTCAAACAGCGTTATGTATGACATACCTTGCGGCACGCCTTCAATAACGCCGACAATAACCCCCACTGACACTATTACAATTACAGTTACGCCCACAATTACAGTTACAAGCACCATGACAATGACAGTTACTTTAACAATGACCCCTACGCCTATTCTTCCGGTTCTTGTAATGTCCAAATCAGTTGCGCCGTCAAGCGCGGCCACAGGCGATACAATAACCTATACAATAAGGGCTTCCAATGCCGCGGGGCTTATTGCAGCTGATAATGTAATTATCTGGGATACTCTGCCGCCAAAACACACTTATATAGCGGGCGGTACTTATGACGCGGTAAACAGGGTTGTGTCTTTCAGCACGGGAACCATACCTGTGGGCAGTTATATTGATTATTCGTTTACCGCGATGCTTGATGATTCAATTAATAAAAACGAAAAATTTTATAACACAGCGCTTTCCAACTGCGATGTGGCGGCTTACGCTTTTGTTTCAAACCAGACAACGCTTGCGGCAATTGTGCCCGACCTTGAACTTAAAAAAGACGTCACATATCCAAATCCGACCGATGGAGAGGCAATAATTGTTTTTCATCTGTCTGTACGCGCGGATGTCACAATTAAAATCTTTACAATATCCGGTGAAACGATAAGAAAGATAGACGGCATAAACGGGGTTAAGGGAGTAAATAAAACATTGTGGGACGGCTTGAATGACGCGGGTGAACGCGTGTCATCCGGAGTTTATATTTATAAAATAGATGCCGTTAACGGGGATGAGAAAAAATACGTCTTTGGAAAAATGGCGGTTATGAAGTAAAAAGAAAGCCCATAAATAAAGATTAAAAGATAAGGCATAATCAAAAATAAAATCGTAAAAAACCATTTGTGTCAAAAAAGGAAAATCTGATGAAAGAAAAAACATGTATCGCTCTTTTTTCGGGCGGACTGGACAGCATGATAGCGGTAAAACTGCTGCAGAAACAGGGAATAAATGTCATACCGGTAAATTTTAACATAGGCGTATTTTTTAAAAAATATATCCGGGAGGGCGGTGAGCTTAAATACAATAAACCGCTTCCAAAAGGCATAGAAGTAAAAGTTGTGGATATAACAAAAGATTTTCTGCATATGCTGAAAAATCCGGCGCACGGATACGGCAAGAACATGAACCCGTGCATTGACTGCAAAATACTTATGATGCGTAAAGCAAAAGAGATGATGGAAGAACTTGGCGCGGGTTTTGTCATAACAGGTGAAGTGCTGGGTCAGCGGCCTATGACTCAGAATTCAAATTCAATTAAAATGATAAAAAATGAATCGGGCCTTGAAGGGTATTTGCTGCGGCCGCTGTCCGCAAAATTAATGGAACCCACAGAACCGGAAAAACTTGGCTGGGTGGACAGGGAACAGCTTTTAGGCATAGAAGGAAGAAACAGGCAGCAGCAGCTTAAGCTTGCGGTGGAATTTGAAATTACCGATGTGATGGAAACCCCGGGCGGCGGATGCCTTTTAACGGATAAACACTATGCGGCAAGGTTAAATGACCTTATACAGCACAATAAAGAAAAAGAGATAACGGAACAGGATATGTTTTTATTATCGGCCGGAAGGCATTTCAGAAAAAACGGCATAAAGTTTATAATAGGAAGGCACAACGGCGATAATGAAAAACTGGAGCAG
This sequence comes from Candidatus Goldiibacteriota bacterium HGW-Goldbacteria-1, assembly GCA_002839855.1. NCBI lineage: Bacteria > Candidatus Goldiibacteriota > Candidatus Goldiibacteriota bacterium HGW-Goldbacteria-1. Next base: position 200,421 of record PGYV01000007.1, on the reverse strand, counting down.
GTAAAAGATGGGGCAATAGTATTTGAAGTTATGGATATTCCCGGCCCGCTTGTCCTTACTTTTGACAGCCCTGATGAAGAGACGATAAGAGATATAGCCGCGTTTTCCGCCGGCTATACAAAGTTAATGGATAAAGAAGAAGTAGCTGTCAAAATTATTAAGGATAATAATGAAAGGGTTATAAATGTAAAACCAATAAGCAGGGAAGAAGCGGAGAAATATAAAGTATAGAGGGACAGAGGGATGGATGCACGGAGGGACGGTTTAAATAAGAGCGAATTAAGCTATAAGCAGATAAGCAGAAGCGAAACAAATCTCGGTTTCATACAAAAGGGATAAAGGGTAGAGGATAGATGAAAATTATTATTGACGGGTACAATTTAATGTACAGGGTGCGGTTTAAGGGGGTTACCCTTGAACAGAAGCGCGAAGAGATGATGGATATGATAAAGGAATTTCTTGCGCTTAATCCAAACGAAGTAACAGTCATATTTGACGCTTCCCGTTCCATTTCCAACCACCGCGGGCATCAGAGGTTCGGCGATATAAAGGCTGTTTTTTCCGGGCCGGGCGAATCTGCTGACGATATAATAGAAGAGATGATAAGAAACAGGACAGGCAAGGCAAAAGACCATATGGTTATTTCCAGCGACAACAGGCTTATTAAGTACGCCATAGACAATCACTTTAAATCAATGACATCGGACGAATTTGCGGAATACCTTGAGCAGGATTAAAACAATAAGCAGGAGGGTGTTATGAAAAAAATTCTTATTATTGCGGTTATGATTATAACAGCGTCTTTTGTTTTTGCCGCGGATGATGCCAAAAAATACGAAGATTCCTGGCTTATTCTTCCGCTTCCTTTATACTCCGAAGAAACAGGTTTAAAAGGCATAATAACAGGCGCGTATTTTTACAATAAAAAGCCTGATACTTTTTCTTCCAACATCCAGCTGTACCTTTCTTACAGTTTAAAAAACCAGGTGTCAGTTGAAGAAGAAGGGTGGCATTACTGGGAAAATAACGAATATAAGCTGTATCATAATTCATATTATAAAAAATATCCTGACACATTTTTTGGGGTGGGCAACGATAATAAAGATGACGCCGCGGAAAAAGTTACTTTTCAGATGTTAAAGTTCAGGGCTGAATTTCATAAAAAAATTGCCGGCCTTTTGTATGCGGGTGTAAGGCTGTCATATGAAAACTTTGTACTTTTAGAAGCCAAACCAAACGGGCTTATAAGCAGTGAAGTGTTTAAGGGCAGCAGGGGCGGGTCTTATTTTGGGCAGGGGCTGGTTTTTTCAATGGATACACGCGATAATTCGCTTCTTGCCATGGACGGAATTTATACCACTTTATACTGCGATTACTACGGGCTTGGGCTTAACGTGCGGGATTCATTTGTGAAAACAGAGTTTGATTTTAGAAAGTATTTTAAATTGGCTGACAACCAGTCTATAGCTGCGGAAGTGTTTACCGGAGTTATTGCCGGAAGCCCTCCAATCCAATTAATGGAACAGTTTGGCGGCGACCACAAAATGCGCGGGTATTTTTATGGAAGGTACCGGGATAAATGCATGAGTTTTGTACAGGCGGAATACAGGATAATACCATGGGAGCGTGTGGGGTTTACCGTGTTTGCCGGAGCGGGTGATGTGTACGAATCATCCCCGGCGGATATGAACGTGAAGTTCGCGGGCGGCGTGGGGTTAAGGATAGGGCTTGTGCCCGAAGAACGCGCCAACTTAAGGATAGACCTTGGGTACGGCCGCGACGGCCTGGCGTTTATCTTTTACGCGTTCGAAGCGTTTTAAAAAATCATTTAAACTTGACATTAATCCCGTAAATATATATACTTAGGTCTGCCTAAATATTAGGTATGCCTAAACAGTTTAAGGAGTAAATGTGAACAAAGACGCGCAAAAAGCTTTTGACATGCTTGTGGATATAAGCGACCGGATAAGGAAAAGCCGGAAAATACAGATTTTCAAGGGAAAAATAAAGGAATTAAACCTTGGGCAGACTTTTGTGCTTCAGCTTCTGCTTGATTCCGGCAGTAAAACAATGGGGGAACTTGCGTCAGCCGCGGGTGTTAAACTGCCAAGTATGACAGAAAGCATTACGCGCCTGGAAAAACTGGGTTATGTTGAAAAAAACAGGGATAATAAGGATAAAAGAAAAGTTTTTGTGGGATTATCAGCACGCGGAAAAAAAGTAATGAAACACACCAGGGATGTAAACCTTGGATATCTTGGGATGTTTTTTTCAATGATAAGCCGGCAGGAAAGAAAAAATGCCATTGGCCTGCTTGAAAAAATTCAGGGACTTCTGAAAAAATTATAAGCGGAGGAAAGATGCATTCAAAAGCAAAAAGATGGGCGTTGATAATAATAGCCGTTTTAAGCGCGGTTATACTTTTTCAGATAATAAAAAAAGTGACCCGCGCGGGAGAAAAACTTTCAGAAACGGCTTATGACGTAAAAGCGGTTCAGGCAGGCAAAACAGATATTCAGGAAGCTATTTTTATCCGCGGCATTGCGGAAGGGAATCCACAGATAAAAGTTTATTCCCAGGTGCCGGGCAAGTTTGAACGCAATGCAGTATCAGAGGGCAGCTTTGTAAATAAAGACGATACCATATTATATATAAACAGGGATATTGTCGGTATGGATTATCAGCTTGCCAATGTAATGGCGCCGGCAGCCGGGATAGTGACAAAAATATACACCACTGACAAAGGCGCGTTTGTCACTCCGCAATACCCCGTGGCAGAAATTGCAAATCCGGATAAAATAAAGGTGATATTAAGCACCGGTGAAGAGGATATGATTAAAATAAAGGCCGGACAGACTGCGGAAATTTCCGCAGCTTACGGCGATAAGATAACATTAAAAGGCAGTGTTTCATCCGTCACCCCTTTCATAGACAAGGATACAATGGCAGGTACGGTAATTGTAAAAGCTGATAATCCTAAAAGGGATATTAAACCCGGCATGTCGGTAAATGTAAAAATTTACGGGCAGCGCCGGCAGGGGATAATGCTTCCTGAAAACGCGGTGCTGCTTGGGGAAAGCCGGTCATATGTGTATATCAATGATAACGGCCGCGCGAAAATGACGGATGTTAAAACAGGATATATTGAAGGGGATAATATTGAAATAACAGAAGGTATTAATATAGGAGATGTTGTTGTGACGGAAGGTAATTTTAAATTAAACGAAGGAAACCTTTTGAAAATCAAAGAATGAGGGACAGAGGGACAGATGCACGGAGGGACGGAAGAAAGAAAGATAATTAAGCTATAAGCAATTAAGCAGAAGCGAAATAAATGTTTTTGCTGACCATCCGAACATCTGTGCATCCGTCCCTCCAGTTTATTGGAGAATAAATGAACATAGCGGAACTTGCAATAAAGAGGCCTATATTTGTAGTAATGATAGTTATGTCTATACTTGTGCTTGGCGCGCTGGGATATTCTTCCATGGGAGTGGACATGCTGCCGGATGTGGAATACCCAACGCTGTCTGTTGTAACGGTTTATGAAGGCGCGTCAGCTGAAGAAATAGAAAACCTTGTAACCAAGCCTATAGAAGACGCACTTGCCGTGGTGGAAGGGATGGAATCACTTTCTTCCGGTTCCAGTGAAAATATGTCACGTGTCACCGCGCGTTTTTCGCTTGGCACAGACATCAAATACGCGGAGACAAAAGTCCGCGACGCCGTTAATAAGGCAAAATGGGAGCTTCCGGATGACGCGGACGAACCGTCCGTGGTAAGATTTTCGTCCGCTGAATGGATACCGGTATTAATGATGAAGGTAAAAGGAAAAAAAGACCTTGCCGCATTAAAAGAAATTATTGATGAAGAAATTAAGCCTGATATTGAAAAAGTAAAAGGTGTGGGAAAAATTGACCTGTGGGGCGGGCGTGATAAAGCGGTAAATGTCACGGTAAATAAAAGCGCGCTGGCCGCGCGCATGGTGTCATTCGCGGATGTAATGGAAGCCATAGGAAAAGAAAACCTTAATTATCCGGCAGGCAATATAGAAAAACCCGGAAGGATAACCGCTGTTAGGGTTAAAGGAAGGTTTGAATCCATAAGCGATATTGAAAATGTGCCTATAAAAACTTTTTCAGGCGAGACTATCAGGTTAAAAGACGTGGCAAAAGTTGATTTTGGACTGAAAAAAGAAACCGCCAGGTCGCGCGTGGACGGCGAAAATGCCATAATCTTCGGCGTATATAAACAGAGCGGTGAAAATACCGTGGCCATATCAAAAGCCGTGAAGAAAAAAATAAATTCATTACAGAAAAAACTTCCGCAGGGTGTGACTATAAGTGTTTTCAGGGATCCGACTTTACATATTGAAGAAAGTATCAAAGGGCTTCAGGAAGACATAGGGCTTGGCGCGCTGTGTGCCATTATAATAGTCTGGCTTTTTCTGGGAAGTTTCCGTTCCACAATGATTACAGCTGTTGCCCTGCCAAACTCCCTTTTGGGCGCTTTCTTTTTTATAAACGCGTCCGGCTTTACGATAAATATGATGGTGCTGCTGGCTTTGTCCCTTTCCATTGGGCTTTTGATAGACGATTCAATAGTTGTGCGTGAAAATATTTTCAGGTATCTGGAAAAAGGATTTTCTCCGAAAGAAGCCGCTGTTAAAGGTACCAATGAAGTGGCGCTGGCTGTCATAGCCACAACCGCTTCAATTCTTGCCGTCTTTATCCCCATATCTTTTCTTGAAGGTATTGTAGGGCAGTTTTTCAAGCAATTTGGGCTTACCATAACTTTCGCGCTTGCAATATCGCTGGTGGATGCTTTTACCACGGCTCCCATGCTTTCAGCGTACTGGTGGAAAAAAGAGGACCCGGATAAAAAGAAAAATATTTTTGATAAAATGCATCAGAAATTTAATGTGTACTATGACAGTTTTAAAGAAGTGTATGAAGACGTATTGGAATGGTGCCTTGACCACAAAAAAACCGTAATTGTTTCCGTGACGGGGCTTATAGGCGCAAGCATAGGCGCCGCGATGTTTATAGGCATGAGCTTTCTTCCAAATTCCGATTACAGGGAAATTGAAATGACAATGGAAATGCAGCCGGGGGCCACAATTGATGTGATGGACAAAAAACTGCTTCAGATAGAGCGGTATTTACAAACAGTAAAAGATATAGAGACTTACTATACGGTCGCGGGTTACGGCGAAAATAACATAGGCAGAATTTACTGCGCTATACATAAAAAAGCAAGGGCCACCACAATAGTAAGTGATGAAGTTATGAATCATATACAAAATAATTTTGGGCCAGGAATTTTGCTTACCAAGCAGGACAGCGGCGCAGGCACTGTGGTTTCCGGGGGAGGGGATACAGACCCTATAACTATTAACATTACCGGAGAAAATACAAAAGTGCTGGAAAAAATTGCCATGGACATAAAAAAAGCCGCGCTGGAAACGCCGGGCGCGTCCGGCCCGAATACTTCTTCCAGGCCGGGCATGCCGGAAATAAGTATTATGATTGACAGGGTGAAGGCGGCAAAACTTGGTTTTTCCACTTATGAAACAGGGATGCTTTTAAACATCCTGATAAACGGCAAGGAAGTGTCGCGCTACAGAAAAGGCGATAAAGAATACGGAATAATTCTGCAGATGGCGCAGGAAGACAAGACAGATTTAAATTCGTTAAAAGACATAATGCTGACCAACGCTAAAGGGGATAAAATTCCTTTATCCGCAGTGGCGCGTTTTGAATCCGGGTCCGGCCCTGTGGAAATAAAAAGGGAAGATAAAAAAAGGATAATTAAAGTGACAGCCGGAATCGCGGAAGGGTTTGCCCTTGGCGATGTGGTAAGGGATTTAAATGAAAGAATAAAAAAAGAAGTGCATATACCCGAAGGGTACGAATACTCCTTCGGCGGACAGGCCACGCAGATGACAGATACTGTTGTACAGATGGGAAAAGCCATGCTGCTTGCACTTCTGTTTATGTATATGATTCTGGCTTCGCTTTATAATTCGCTTACGCAGCCGCTGATACTTATGCTTTCTGTGCCGCTTGCCATAATTGGTTCTTTCCTGGCGCTGCTTATCACCGGGCAGCAGCTGGACATAATGGCAATGATAGGTTTCTTAATGGTGCTTGGGCTTGTGGCAAAGAACGGGATACTGCTTATAGATTTCACGAATAAAATGAGGGAAGAGGGAATGTCCGCGCGCGCGGCTTTATTACACGCCGGCCCGATAAGGCTGCGCCCTATTTTAATGACCACGTTTGCCATGATATTCGGAATGCTGCCGCTGGCGCTGGGCTTCGGCGAAAGCGCGCTTAGAACACAGTCTATGCCTATCGCGGTAATCGGCGGGCTTATCACTTCCACTTTCTTAACCCTTGTTGTAATACCGGTTGTGTACGAATGGGCGGAGGGACGAAAAGGCTGAGGTACAGAGGGACGGATGCACGGAGGGACGGAAGGAAAGCAGCCCGGTGGCTCAGCAGAACGGTTTAGATTTGGTAGGCGCATCCCTTAAGAGTGCGGCAGTTGAATAAAGAAAGCGGCTAGGTTATAAAATAACAGCAAATTAAGCTATAAGCAGATAAGCATAAGCGGAAAACAGAAAGCCAGAGGGACGGCTGTACGGAAGGTCGGTTTGGTAATGGTAGACGCGGGTCTTTAGCCCGCGGCAGTTGATGTAAATTCTTTATTTATGGGATATGGATTGATAGGCTGCCGGAACACCTTTAGCATAAAAACAATCTGAAAATAATTGACATATTTAACATTTTTGTTATACTTATAACATAAATGTTAAAGGAGCGGTTATGGATTTAAATACCATGCCTTATGAATTGATAAATTCCAGGGTTAAACTTAAGCTTTTTAGTTTGATAATGGGGCAAAAAACAGAAATAACAGCGGGGGAACTTGCCCGCCAGGCAGAACTGCCGGTTATGACAGTCAGCAGAATATTAAACAATTACTGTGCTATGAATGCTATGCATCACCGCAGGGCTGGAAATGTAAATTTTTTTCGTATAAACAAAGACAGTTATGCGATTAAAATGCTTATGCGTGTATATTCGGCATTCGAAAATATTAAAAACCCTGTTGAATATATGAAGGATATATTTAAAGAAAAACTTCCCGCAAAACTTATTGAAAAGGCCTATGTTTATGGTTCTGTTGCTTCAGAAAAATCCAAGCCGGAAAGTGATATAGATCTTTTTGTAGTGGCAAACTCAAAAAAAGATTTGCAAAAACTTGAAAACGTTTTAAATGATCTTGAAACATATATCTCGCGTTCTTTTGGAAACACACTGGTAACATACATGATTACGCCTGATGAGTATAAAATGAAGAAAAATTTGGGCGTAATAAAAGAGGCCGAAAAGGGAATAAAAATAATATAGATTTGTAAAAATAGAGGGGTAGAGATGGAAAAATACAAATTTAGGGCGGTTGATAAACATTTATATGTAAATTTTTTAAGGCGTTCTGAAGAATGCCTTAAAAGCGCAAAAAGGGCTCTTGAGAATAATGAAATAATGTCCGCTCCTATAAGCGCTGTTCATTGCTGCATATCCGCGCTGGACGCATTGTGCGTGAATCATATGCGCAAAAGGCATGCCGGGTTTAATCACGAAGACGGCGTAAGGTTCATATATGGCATCAATACCGTGAAAAAAGATGAACTGGAACTTATTGGGTAAAGAGCTATGAAAGTTATCAGGCTAAAAAATATGGCGGAATATGAAGAAAGAATTATGAAACCAAAAGAAGCTGAAAAAATGATTAAAGACTCTGAATGTGTGCTTGAAATGGTAAAAAAATGTACAGGATGAATTGCGGCGGGAAAAATAACAGCAAATTAAACTATAAGCAGATAAGCATAAGCGGAAAACAAAATGTTTTACTAAGCATCCAGGCGTCCAAGCATCCGTCTTTATATTTGATTTTTTACAAAAATTAGGGGAAAATAGGAATATGAAAAAAATAAAAATTCTGTTATTTCAACTGTTTGTATTTATCGCCTCCGTTCCGGTTTATGCCGAAGACGGGCATGACCATGGCGGTAAACTTGGCGCAATTCATGAAGCGATAGAGGCGCTTAAAGAAGGAAGTCCTGGCGCATTCTGGGGAGTGGCGTTTATACTTTTTGTTTATGGGCTTCTTCATGGCGTTGGAATGGCGCACGGCGGAATTATAGTACAGGCTTGGGTTGTTGCGTCCAAAAGAAAATTTAAAAATGTCCTTATTGCTTCGTCAATGACCGCGGTTTTTCACGCCTTATCAGCATCCGTGGTGGTCTTTGGCACATGGTTTCTTTTAAAATCCACAGTTTCCGTTGACAGGTTAAATGAAATTATGAAATTTGTAGCCGGCGGTATTACAATAAGCATCGGCGCTTATATGCTTTATACCTTTATTATTGCCAAGATAAAACATGTCTGCGCGCACTGCCACGACCACGACCTTAAAAACGACGGGAATCCTTTTATTATAGCTTTTAACGCGGGAATTATTCCCTGTCCGGTTACAAGCGGAATAATTGTTACAGCTATTGCGCTGGGGCTTGTAAAGCAGGCTGTATGGTTTATGCTTATTTTTATGTCGGGAATGGCGCTTGCCACTACGGCGGTGTCGATGGCGGTATGGTTTGTCAGGGAAAAAGCAGTGGGCGAAAAGTTTAAAAAAGCAGGCCATATTATAGAAGATATACTTCCGGTATTAGGCGCTGCTGTCTTCATTATTATAGGTATAATTGTGATAGGGTCGCCTGTATAAAAAACAGGCAGATAATTCAAATATTATATGTTATTATAAGAAATAACAAAGGCCATAATTACCTTAAATAAAAAAGTCATGAAAGGCGTAAATAAGTGGTCAAACTGAACAGAGAACAGAAAATCACGGTTTTTTTTGGCGCTGCGGCAGTTTTGCTTTTTATAGCCGCCATTATAGGATTAATGCAGTGGCTTGAAAAAATAAGCTCGGGCCCCGCCGTTTTTATACTGCTTGCGTTTGCAATATTTATCCTTGCCGGCTTTATAGGGCTGGAACTGCGCAAACTGTTTACTGAAAATAAAAAACTTCATAATACAATCCTTAATCAGTCAATTGGTTTAAGCGATTATTTTCAGGTGATTGACGCTTTGTCAAAAGGAAATTTAAGCGTTGCCGCGAATGAAAAGACCGGCGATGAGATGATGAATGAACTTGGCAAGAAAACAAATATTCTTATTCAGGCAGAAAAAAAGATGACCTACTGCGCAAAACAGATTGCGGAAGGCAACCTTAATACGGATGTCTTTATGCGTTCAAAAGAAGACCAGCTTGGTATTTCCTTTAAAAAAATGGTGGAAAGTATAGAAAACCTGCTTAATGATATCAAATCAACGTCTAATTTTTTAAGTGAATCTTCACAGGAACTTGCAAGGGTTTCAGAAGATTCAAGAAATGCCACGGAACAGGTCACTGAAACAATGAACCAGATTTCCGGCGCCAATCAGGTAATAGCGGAAACCGCGCAGGCCGTGGCGGAATCGGCCAAGAATACCAGTGAAATGTCAAAGAGCGGAAATGAAATGGTAACAGGGCTTTCTGATAAAATGAAGTCCATGAAAGAATCAGTTGAAAAAGATTCCAATATAATACGGCAGCTTGGGGAGCGTGCTTCCAAAATAGGCGACATAGTCAAGGTTATTCAGGAAATTACGTCACAGACCAACCTGCTTTCATTAAACGCGGCCATTGAAGCCGCGCGCGCCGGGCAGGCAGGCCGCGGGTTTGCCGTGGTGGCCACAGAAGTTGGAAAACTTGCGGATGATTCCGCCAAGTCTACAAAAGAAGTAACAAAAATATTAAAAGAAATCCTGCAGTATTCGGAACACGCTGCCAGCATAACGGAAGAGACAAACAAGACAGCCAATGAAGGTATGGAACTTATGGAAAACGTGGATAAAATGTTTGGCGACATTACAAAGTCAATTGAAGATGTTTTCATGCAGATGGAACAGGTGGCAGCAGCAACTGAAGAAGCTTCTGCATCTTCAGAACAGGTGTCATCATCCGCGGAAGAACAGGTTGGCCACGCCCAGCAGGTGGCAGAAACCGCTTCAAAAATGTCAGAGACCATTTCAATCCTTTCTTCGCAGATGGAAAAATTTAAAATATAAATTTTCTATTATTCCTGTTTAAAAACACACACAATTCCTGTTTTTTTCTCTTAATTTTTAATGTTTGTTTTATCTTTACTTTCGTCCCTCCGACCATCCGTGCATCCGTCCCTCGGCTTCACCGGGGTTGGGTATATTTTTTCAGTACGCGCCGCAAATTGGTAATATTGTATCCAAATAAACTTGAAATCAATAGGTATGTTAATTCATTGGCAATCCTGAGCCCGCGGCACATCCGAATATGCCGGCGCTGCATTAAATGGTTCTTGTCGTATACATAGTATGTTAGGGCGGCGCGCACTGAAAAAACACACCCAATCCCGGTATTGTCTTTTTGGTATATGTACTGGTAGGCGCGCCTTTTAAGGCGCGGCAGTTGATTTGTTGTTTGTCTTTACTTCCGTCCCTCCGACCATCTGTGCATCCGTACCTCGGCTTCAGTCTATGGGATAAATATTTACTTCATTGAAAATAAGCATCCGCAGTAATTCTGCCTGTAAAGGCCGAAATCTTTAGACATTGTAATTGATTTTTTAAATCCGTCTTTCTTTTTAAAATCAGATTCGTAATATTTTACCCCGTATTGTGCGGCGGCTTCATTTCCAAGCTTGTTTACAAGAACGGCGTTCTTGTGTGGGGAAATGGTAAGCGTGGACGCAAAAATTTCCAGCCCAAGTTCTTTGCATTTGCGTGCGGCTTCCAGAAGGCGTAGTTTAAAACAGATGTCGCAGCGTTTGCCGCCTTCAGGTTCATTTTCAAAACCTTTAACCGCTTCAAAAAAACGTTCCGGATCATACGGCACTTCTTTTATGTCCTCAATTGACATTTTTTCCGCAAGCTGCGTCATGGCGCCGCGGCGTTTATCATACTCTTCTTGAGGATGGATGCAGGGATTATAGAAATACGTTATAACTTCGTATCCCGCTTCGCGCAGCGCCAAAGTGCTGTAAGTAGCGTCCGGTGCACAGCAGACAAGCAGCAGTATTTTCATCCTTTACATCTCCTTATAATATAATATTGTCATGTTATCACAAAATAACAGCGGGTATAAGATAAAATACAACCGACAAAATTGTACATGTACAAAAAAGTCAGGCAGGAAAAAGCTCGTTTTTAAAGTATACCTGCATCAGACCGGATATTTATGTTCTGCCTTAACAACAGTTTAATTTTTTCTTGTATTCCTGCGTGAATATGTTAAATTATCATTACAGAATAAAAAAATTCCGGTAAAGGAGAGTGTCGCGCGGTAAATGGAAAAACCCCCCGGTAATGCACAACCTGTTGTTAAACCGCAGTTTTTCACATTCGGCGAATCTCCCAATGAACTTATCCTTGAAAGCGGGCAGAAACTTGGCCCTGTAACCCTTTCTTATGAAGCATACGGCGAACTGAATAAAGATAAAACCAATGCTATTTTAATCCTGCACGCCCTGTCCGGCGACGCGCATGTGGCAGGTTATCTTGAAGGGCAGAACAAGCCAGGCTGGTGGGACCTTATGGTGGGCCCCGGCAAGGCAATGGACACCAACAAGTATTTTATTTTGTGTTCCAATGTAATAGGAAGCTGCTACGGTTCCACAGGTCCGTCTTCCTTAAACCCCAAGACAGGAAAGCCATACGGGCTTTCATTTCCAATTGTCACAATATCCGACATGGTAAAAGCGCAGAAGGCGCTTTTAGATTCGCTTGGTATCAGCCAGCTTGTGACGGTAATAGGCGGGTCTATGGGCGGAATGCAGGCAATTGAATGGACGCTGCAGTTTCCGGACGTCCCCAAAAGCGCCATTGTAATCGCTTCGTGCGCCGCTTTATCTGACCAGGAAATTGCGTTTGACACAGTAGGCAGAAATGCCATAAAGTCTGACACAGAATGGGAAAACGGGGAGTATTACGGCAAAGATAAAAAATTAAAAGGGCTTGCCATCGCAAGGATGATAGGGCACATCACATATTTAAGCGAAGAAGGAATGGCTGAAAAATTCAAACGCAGGCTGCAGAGCGGCGATAAAAATTTAAGCTATAAAATAAGGTATGAAAAAGAGGTACCGTGTACTACCGGGTCCACTGTGTTTGACAAGGATTTTGAAAGGGAGTTTGCCGTGGAAAGCTACCTTGCGTATCAGGGGGAAAAATTTGTAAAGAGGTTTGACGCGAACAGCTACCTTTATATAACAAAGGCAATGGATTATTATGACGCCGCGGCCAAGTGGGGCGGCGGCTCTTTAAAACAGGCGATGAAACGCACTAAAGCGGAGTATCTTCTTATCTCTTTTACTTCTGACATGCTTTTTTCCCCTGACCAGTCAAAAGCAATAGTGGAAGCGCTAAGGGTGAATAACAAAGACGTATCCTATATAGAAATTGACAGCAAGCACGGCCACGACGCTTTTCTTCTTGAAAAAAAGACGATGAATGAAAATAAAATTCTGTCACAGGCAATAAAGAATTTCCTATTACATTCAAGGACATAGCAGTGAATGAAAAGATAAGGGTGGAAGTAAAAACATATGATACGGAAAGGCTGAAAAAATTGACAACGGACAGACAGGCATACGAAAACAGGATAAACGAGGAAATCTCCGCCGTTATAGAAGACAAGGCAAGGGTGCTTGACCTTGGGTGCGGAAACGGCGACCTTCTAAAACTATTAATGGACAGAAAAGACATTTATGGCCTTGGTATAGATATAAGTACGGAAGCCGTATTGAACTGCGTAAAAAAAGGCGTATCCGTAATTCAGGAAGACATAGACGAAGGGCTTTCCCAGTATAAAGATAAATCATATGATTATGTAATAATGACAGAGACAATGCAGGCGGTGCAAAGGCCGGACAGCGTTTTGCAGCACATTGTGCGCATAGGTTCAAAAGCAATTGTTTCTTTTCCAAACTTTGCGCATCATTCCATAAGGTTCGGATTGTTTTTCAGGGGAGTGATGCCAAAAACGTCAAAGCTTCCTTATGAATGGTATAACACGCCCAATATCAGGCACCTTACAGTTAAGGACTTTAAAGAATTCTGCGCGAAGAACGGCATAAAAATATTAAAGGAAATTTATCTTGTAAAAAACGGCAACAGAATGCGCAGAAAATCTCTTTTTGCCAATTTTTTCGCGGAAGACGCGCTGTTTATAATACAGAAAAAGCAGTACATCTGAAATTAGAAATAAAAAATGCGTTATTTCCTAAGAAATAATAAACAGTGTCTGATATAAAGCCCGTAAACATTGATTTTTTTGTTGACCTGTCTGTTATAGTGTGTTATAAAATAAACAATTAAAATAAGGAGGGCAATATGGGAAAAAAAGCAGCAGCAATTGTTCTGGTTTTACTTTTGGTATTTTCCACTGTATGTATGGCCGAAAAGACAGAAGAACAGATTTATGACAACGCAATAAGCGTTAATGTATGGCCTTATCTTGGCGCGTTTTTTAATCTTGGGTATGAAAGAAAAATAATTGATAACTTAAGCGTAAGAGTAAGGGGTTTTTACTGGGGAATGAACCAGGCAGGCTGGGGGCTTATGGGATATGGCGCGGATGTTTTCTTTCACCCGCAGAACATTGGTCTGGTTGGATGGTTTTTAGGGCCAAGGTTTGATTCATGGGTGGCTTCATACTCGCAAGATAACCAGACAGCAACAGGGGCGCTTTATTTTCTTGGGCTTCAGGCAGGCTACAGATGGGTGTTTGAAGGCGGTTTTGAAATGGGTATATCTCTCGGCGGAATGAAAAATTTTGCCGCATCAGTTACATCGCCGGATGCCAATTTTGATGTGGACGCTCCTTTCAGCGGCGTAATTCTTCCTTCATTTGATTTTGAACTTGGGTGGGCTTTTTAATTAAAAATAAACGATACTATTCAATAAAAAGAACCACAAAATTATCAGGAGGTAGTGCAGCATGACGAAAAGCCAGATGATCGCAGCAATTGCAGAAGAATCAAAGATGAGCAAGAAAGAAGTTAACGCGGTTCTTGACGCGTTTAACGAAGTGGTTATCAAGACCCTTAAGAAAGAAAAAAAGGTTAAGCTTCAGGGACTTGGAATTTTAGCCGTAAAGAACAGGAAAGCAAGAATGGGAAGAAACCCCGCCACAGGCGCGGAAATCAAGATACCTGCAAAGAGAGTTGTAAAATTCAGGGTAGCAAAAGATCTTAAAGATAAAGTACTTTAATAGTTAATTGCCTGTAAAAAGGCAATCAAGTAATAAGATAAGAATCCCGGTTCCCGCAAGGGCGCCGGGATTTTTTTTTATTTATGCTGCAGGGTATTATTTATGATATATTTATAGTATATTTAGATGGAGTAAATAAGTTGACCGTACGGCATAAAATTAAGCCTGCCGGTTGTAATAAAACCTGATTTTACGGCTGTATTTGTGTTTGAATTAATTACAGGGGAAAAATTGAAAAAAATTCTTTTAATTTCAGTTTTAATATCTGCGGCGGCATGTTTTGTTTACGCCTCGGAATTCAGCGACGACATGCTTAAATCACCGGGAGTGCGCGCGTCAGGCCTGGCAGGCGCTTTTTCCGCGGTGGCTGATGATTATTCGGCGTTTTACTGGAACCCTGCCGGGTTATCCCTTCTTGATACCGCAAGCGCTAATATTTTTTATCATTCAATTTTTAAAGGGACTCAGTCTGATTTTGGTTTTTCAGTATTTTATCCGGGGCCGCAGGACATAGGGCTTTCTGCAGCCTACATAAGTACTTCATATTCTTCTTCAATTTTTTCAAAAGGTGTGCTTTACCTTTCGGCATCCGCCATTGTTGACAAAGCCAAAGAGTTCTATCTTGGGATAAATTTTAAAGGGACAAGCATATCTGCGGCCGATTATGATTTAAGCGCTTTTGTTCCAAGTTTGAATGCCGGAATAATGTACATACCGTTATACCTTGAGAAAAAAATGCGTTTTGCTTTTGTCATAAATGACCTGGATACCAATGCTGAATGGAATAACGGCGTAAAGGAAACGGTTCCGTATTTTGCAAGATTTGGAAGTGTCTATTTTTTTGATGATTCGGCTTTTGCCTCGCTTGACCTTAAATATATTTCAGGCCTTGCCGGCAATGAAGGTTTTGGCGTGCACTTTGGCGGCGAAAAGACGTTCGATAATGAGGTTGCCGGAAATTTTGGTTTCAGGGCGGGGTTTGCGTGGGAATCTCTTTATGAATCCGGAATTACGCTTGCTTTTGGCGCTTCATACGCAAGGAAAGAATTTAAAGTTGATTATGTTTTCCTGCCGGACATGAGAGGATTCGGGGAAACCCATAAAATAGATGCGGCATGGTTTTTTGGTGATTTGATTAAAAAAGAAAAAGAAGAAAAACCGTCTGTTATAACGGCTGAAAAAAAGACGGAAGAAAAAGCAGCCGCGGTTCCGGAAGACGCGTACACGCAGGCTTCTCTTTCAATCTCCTCAAAATACGTTTCTCCCGATAAGAACGGTGTGAATGATACTATAAAGTTTGTGATAAAAGACGCGCCTTATGATCCGGGTAATACGGTGACCACGCTTGAAATATTTAATTCCCTTAATGAAATTGTGCGGAAAATAAAGTACACGGGAAACGTGCCTCTTTCAATGGAATGGAACGGCCTTAATGAAGAGGCAATTGAATTAAATGACGGCGATTATACCGCGCGTGTGACCATTATGTCAGGTGAATCGCTGCTTTGGCAGAAGACAAGGGTGGTAACGGTGGATAAAACGCCGCCGGTATTTGATTTATATCTGGAACCTAAAGTGTTTGCTCCGGGGCCAATGACAGTAATAAAAGAAATGTCAATAAGCATAGAGTCAAAATACACGGACATAAAAGCGTGGCAGTTTTTTATAAAAGATGATGCCGGCCATACAATAAAAAAGATAACAGGAGAAGGGTTTACTTCCAGGCTTATGTGGAACGGAAAAGACGCGCTTTCAAATTACGCCAAAGACGGCGGCTACAGGGCTCAGCTTTTTCTTGAGGACCTTGCGGGAAATAAATATGACGCTTCAGAAAAGTTTATAATAAACACAGAAAAAATAAAATTCAGCGTTAATACCCAAAATGTAATATTTAAACCGGGCAGGGACAGCGTCACGGTTAATGTAAAGTTTCCTGAATTGCAGGTTTTAAACTGGTCAGCAGAAATAACCGACGGCGCGGGCAATGTAATGGCGGAATTTAACAATAAACCCCCGGGCATTAAAAGCGTTGTATGGGACGGCACCAACAGTAAAAATCAGTTTGTCACAGGCGGCAGGGGTTACAGGCTGAACGTGAAAGTTATACAGAAATCCGGCGTGTTGTCGGAACAAAAGAGCCTGCTGCAGGCAGACCTTCCGGAATTTAAGGCCACAGGCATAAAATTAATTCTTGCCGCGGTAAAGTTTCCGGCAAATGATGCAACGATACCAATTGAAGAATACAGCGTTTTAAATCAGGCAGCTGAAGCGGTAAAACAGTACGCGCAGGGATATAATATATTCATAAAAGGCTTCTCCACTGATTCCAATGATCCGGACAGGAACCTTAAAATGTCCATTGACAGGGCAAGGCAGGTTGCGGATTATCTGTCTGAAGGCAAAGGTATTCCGGCCGAAAATATATATATTGTTGGTTATGGCGACGGAGAATACGCGGATGTTTCCATCAAAGAATCAGCCCCCGCAAAGGGAAACAGGGTGGAAGTTGAACTGCTGACGGAGTAATTTAGAGGGACGAAAGATTACCTAACCCATAAACTAATATCCCATAAATTAAAACAACGCGCCCAGAAGGGCGCAATAGTTAATTTATTATTTGCTTACGTCCCTCTGACCCTCTATGCATCAGTTTTACAGGGTTTGGGTGTATTTTTTCAGCACGCGCCGCAAATTGGTAATCTTGTATCCAAACAAATTTGAAATCAGCAGGTATGTTAATTCATTGGCAATCGTAAGCCCGCGTAACATACATGTATGCCGGCGCTGCATTAAACCGCCCCTGCCGCATATACAGCAGGTTAGGGCGGCGCGCACTGAAAAAACACACCCAATCCCTGTTTGATTTTTCTATTCATCTAATTTTCGAATTTTCAATATTTGTTTATACTTCCGGCCATCCGTGCATCTGTCCATCCGTCCCTCCGGTTTTTAACAATTGAGTTTATACCCTGATTGTATTATAATATTTTATGTATTAATGTTGAAAAAGCCCCGTATTTCAGCGTTTATTACTTTTTCATTGCGGGAGACGGCATCAAGGGAGACGGCGATAGTGGACGCGGACGAAAAGAAGCTTTATGTAAAACTTGCCAACGGCTACTACCAGAATAAAGAGTACAAAAAAGCCATTGAACTGTATGAAAAACTGTACAGTGCCGATGCTGAAGATGTTAACATACTTAATATGCTTGCGGATTCATATTCCAAAACAGGCAATTCCTTAAAAGCGCTTGACGGCTATGTCGCGGCGCTTTCCATTTATGAAAAAAAACTTCAGTATGAAAAAGTCGTAAGGATAATAAAGAAAGTTATGAAAACCTATCCGGAAGAACCCAGGGTAAAAAATAAGCTTAAATCCGCTTTAAGGACTATGATACGCGACGCGGAAAAGAAAGTGATGGACGGGGAATTTGAAGAAGCCAGGAACATCTATGAATCCATAATTGATTTTAACAGTGAAGAATACCCTATAAATATAAAAATGAAGGAATTAAATGATGCCGAAGCCAGGCACAAATCCATCAAAATGAAACAGATGGAAAATGAAATGAAGGCGAAGACGTCCGGAACCGGAAACGAGCTTGTGGATAAATTTGAAATAATGGCGCAGAACTATCTGGATAACGGGGATTATGACGGCGCTGTGGAAACATATATTACCGCGCTTAAACTTGCGCCTAATGATAAGGGTTTAAGGGATAAATTGCACAGGGTGTATTCCATTGTTGCCTCAAAATCCACAGGGGAAAAAATATGGGAGAAACTTGACGGTTCACCTAAAGATAAGCTTGAAGAAGCAAAAAGAAAAGCGGTGGAAGAACGCAATAAAATAATAATGCAGGAAGAAGAAGACCGCGCGCGCCTGCTGCTGGAAGAAGAAGCAAAAATGCAGGGCGAATATGAAAAACTGGAGCTTGAAATTATTCAGAAAGCCGCTGTGGAGCTTAAAACAAAACTGGACGAAGCGCAGAAGAATGAAAAATTAAAAGCTGAAGAAGTTCAGAAAATAATGAAAGAGCAGGAAGAAAAGAAAAAAGCGCTTCTTGAAAAACTAAAACGTGAAGCTATAGATAAATGGAATAAACAAAAAGATGATATTATGAAAAAAGCAAGGGAAGGAATGCCGGAGCCGGAAATACAGGCAGCATCTAAGCCGCTTATTGCAAAACAGCCGGAGCCCGTTCCTTCGGCAGCGCCCTCTTTTGCGTCCGTGCCTGAAGAACCAAAGATGATAAAAATAAAAAATGAACCTGTTCAGCAGCCTTTCAAAATAGATGACCTTAGAAAACAGCCTGTAAATGGAGAAGAAAAGAAGAAAAGTTTATCTGACGCTTTAAAAGGGGCTTACGCGCTTCCAACGCTTGCCAAGTCCGCGCTGGAAACAGCAAGGGAAATAAAAAACGCGAAAGAAGAGGCGCCTGTTTCTGCCCCTTCTGTTGTTACCGCTTCCGCGCAGCCCATAGTGGAAGTGCCGGTAAGGAGTTCGTCAAAGTTTGATGAACTGATAGAAGATAATGAAATGGAATCAAGGGATGACCTTGAAGTAAATGATGACACTCTTGATTCGCTTATCACAACCGCATTTATATACATAAACCAGAATCTTTTAAAAGAAGCTCTTCATATTTATAATAAAGTATCTGAAAAATACAGCGGCAATCCTGAAGTTCAGCAGATAGCCGCTGAAGTGGCAAAAAGACAGGGGAAATAAAGCAGCTGATATGCAGCCACGCCGCATATAATACCTATTGAAGCCAATGTAAGCCGGCTAAAAAATTATTTTACATATAAAGGAGAAATAAAATGGCACAGACAGTGAAACTTCCGGCCTGGAAAGAATTAAAAGAAAATTATGAGAAGGTAAAAAATCTGCATTTAAGGGAGATTTTTGAACTTGACCCCAAGCGCGCGGAAAAAATGTTAATAGAAGATGAAGGTATTTATTTTGATTATTCCAAACACAGGGTTAACGAAGAAACCATAAACCTGCTTATTAAACTGGCAAAAGAAGCCGGCCTTAAAGAAAAGACAGAGGCAATGTTTAAAGGCGAAAAAATAAATAACACAGAAGACAGGTCTGTGCTGCACATAGCGCTGCGCGCCCCAAAAGGCAGTAAGATAATTGTGGACGGCAGGGATGTAATGCCGGGCGTACACGCCACGCTTGATAAAATGGCAGCTTTTTCGGAGAAGGTAAGAAAGGGAGAATGGAAAGGGTACACGGGAAAGACAATTAAAAATATAGTTAACATAGGTATCGGCGGGTCTGATTTGGGGCCGGTGATGGCGTACGAAGCTTTAAAAAAATACACGCAGAGAAACCTTGTATTCCGTTTTGTTTCAAACATAGATGATACGGATTTTGCCGAATGCACGCAGGATCTGAACCCGGAAGAGACGCTTTTTATTGTGGCATCCAAGACATTTACCACACTTGAAACAATGACAAACGCCCTTACCGCGCGCGCGTGGGTTTTAAACGCGCTTAAAGATGATGACGCTATAGCAAAGCATTTTGTGGCGCTGTCCACAAACGCGGAAGAAGTTTCAAAATTTGGAATTGACACCGTTAATATGTTTGAATTTTGGGACTGGGTGGGCGGCAGGTATTCCATGACATCGGCCATCGGGCTTTCTAATATGATAGCGCTTGGGGCGGATAATTACCGTGCTATGCTGAGCGGTTTTAATAAAATGGATGAACATTTCCGTACGGCTCCCTTGGAAAAAAACATGCCGGTAATTATGGCTCTGCTTGGCGTCTGGTACGCGGATTTCTTTGGCGCGGAAACAATAGCCGTGCTTCCGTATGAACAGTATTTAAAACGTTTTCCCGCTTACCTTCAGCAGATGACAATGGAAAGTAACGGCAAAACAGTTACCAATGAAGGCGAGCGTGTAACTTATCAGACAGGTTCCATATACTGGGGAGAGCCGGGAACCAACGGGCAGCACTCTTTTTACCAGCTTATACATCAGGGGACAAAACTTATACCGTGCGAATTTATCGCGTTCGGGAAATCACTTAACGCGACCGGTAAACATCACGACCTGTTAATGGCAAACGTGTTCGCGCAGTCAGCGGCCCTTGCGTTTGGAAAAACAGCGGAAGAAGTAAGGGCTGAAAAAACCCCTGAAAATCTTGTGAATCATAAGGTGTTTGAAGGCAATAAACCGTCCACCACAATATTAATGGAAAAACTTACCCCTGAAGCGCTGGGCAAGTTAATCGCGCTATATGAACACTGTGTATTTACGCAGTCTGTAATCTGGGGTATAAATGCTTTTGACCAGTGGGGAGTTCAGCTTGGAAAGGTGCTTGCGGGAAAAATAGCGCCTGATTTAGAATCAGAAACAAAACTTAATCATGACGCTTCCACCAACGCGCTGATTGCGAAATACAGGAAGATGAAATAATAGCACATTAGGCAATTAAGCAGATAAGCATAAGCGAAACATCAGGTTTTCTGCTATAGCTTAATTGCATAATTCGTTAAAGTGCTATGTTTAATGCTATAGCTTAATTGCTTAATTTGTTAAAGGGTTATGTTTAATGCTATAGCTTAAATGCTTAATCCGCTAAGGAGCTATTTTTTTGGATAAATTTAAAATAAAATCAGATTTTATACCGCAGGGGGACCAGCCCGCGGCAATTAAAAAACTTGTCTCGTCCATCGCGGCGGGGGAAAAGTTTCAGACCCTTCTGGGCGTTACCGGTTCCGGCAAGACTTTTACCATGGCAAAGGTAATAGAACAGCTTAACAGGCCAGCTATCATAGTCTCACACAATAAAACCCTTGCGGCGCAGCTTTATATGGAATTCAAGGAATTTTTTCCCGATAATGCCGTGGAATATTTTGTATCCTATTACGACTACTACCAGCCGGAAGCTTATATTCCCCATAGAGATATGTTCATAGAAAAAGATTCCGCGATAAATGATGAACTTGAAAGGTTAAGGCTGGCTTCCACTCAGAAACTTTTAACCCGCAGGGACGTTATCATAGTGGCATCTGTGTCATGCATATACGGTTTGGGTTCGCCGGAAAATTATAAAAATATCCGCCTTTTTATGGAAGAGGGCGGAAGAATGTCCGTAAATGACATAGCGGAAAGCCTTGTCCGCATGCAGTATCAGAGAAATGAATTTGAATTTACGCAGGGCATATTCCGCGTAAAGGGAGATATAGTTGAAATCTGGCCTGCTTATTCCACCACAGCCATAAGGGTGGAATTGTTCGGCGACGAAATTGAAAAAATATCAGAGATAGAACCCGTGTCTAAGAATGTGATTAACCGCATACGCAGGACAGCTGTGTTTTCCGCCTCTCACTATGTAATGGAACCTGAAAAAATGAAAGGCGTGGTTAAGCAGATAAAAGCGGAACTGGAAAGCCGGCTTAAGTTTTATAAGGAAAGGCCGGTGGAATTTGAAAGGTTAAAATCGCGCGTCAGTTATGACATAGAGATGCTTGAAGAAATGGGATACTGTAAAGGAATAGAGAATTATTCGCGCCTTATGGACGGCAGAAAACCCGGCGACGCGCCGTACACGCTTCTTGATTATTTCCCGGAAGACTACATGATGTTTGTGGATGAATCGCACGTTACTCTGCCGCAGTTTCACGGCATGAATGCCGGCGACCGCTCGCGCAAGAAGAATCTTATAGATTACGGGTTCCGCCTGCCGTGCGCTTTTGACAACAGGCCGCTTAACTTTGAAGAGTTTGAAAAAAAGATGAATCAGGTGGTTTTTGTATCCGCCACCCCGGGCGATTATGAACTTGAAAAATCCGGCACGGATAATATAGCAGAGCAGATAGTAAGGCCCACAGGGCTTATTGATCCGGAAATAGAGATAAGAAAGACAGACGGACAGGTGGATGACCTGATGGCAGAAATAAAAATACGCGCTGAAAAAGGGGAGCGGGTGCTGGTTACCGTGCTTACAAAAAAAATGGCGGAAAGCCTTACTTCCTATCTGAAGGATAAAGGGGTAAAGTGCCGCTATCTGCACAGCGATATTGACACGCTGGAGCGTATTCAGATAATAAGGGAGCTTCGCGAGAAAAAGTTTGACGCGTTAATAGGCATTAATCTTCTCCGCGAAGGTCTGGATATTCCCGAAGTGTCGCTGGTTGCCATTCTTGACGCTGATAAGGAAGGCTTTCTGCGTTCGGATAAATCGCTTATACAGACCACGGGCCGCGCTTCAAGAAACGTGAACGGCAGGGTGATAATGTACGCTGATAATATGACCGATTCCATGAGGCGCGCGATAAACGAGACAGACAGAAGGCGTGTAAAACAGAAAACTTACAATAAAGAACACAACATAACCCCCACGAGCATCATTAAAGAGATTAAATCCATTCAGGGAAGCGTTTATGAAATGGATTATTTTACGGTTCCTGTGGCAGAAGAAGAAATAAACATAGAATATACCGACAGGGCGGACCTGATGAAAAAAATGGAAGAAGAGATGGCAAAAGAGGCAGCCGCGCTTAATTTTGAACGCGCCGCAATACTGCGCGATAAAATAGAAGATATAAGGGGCGGAATAAATATAAAAAAAGGCAAAAAGAAAAAATTCGGTTTTAAGATATAAAAAATTGAAAAAGTTCTAAATACAGGTATAATTTATATACAAATAAATGCGGGAGGTATGGGAAATGAAAAAAGTTGTGGCTTTGTTTGGTTTTTTTGTTTTCGCGCTTGTTTTTGTTTTTTCGGGGTGTTCAAAAGACAGCGGTTCTTCTCCGTCACAGCCGGCTGCGACGCCAACGCCTGTTTTTACTTTGATTCACACGCCAACTGTTAATCCAACTCCTGGAAGCGTGGGAGGAACCTTAAACTACGATGTTTCCCTGGAAGGTAAACAGTATTTTGTGGTTATTGACAATAATGGGGATGAAACAGACGGTTACTTATTCATGTACAATAATCTGTGTACGGCAGGTACTTTTACTGATTTCTCTTTTGAACCTGATTTTGGACTGGGAACAAATTATTACGTGTATGCCATTGTTGATATGGACAATTCAGGGACATTCACGTCAGGTGATTTTCTGGGGTATGCAAATGCATCTTCGCCTTTTGAACCGCCTTCTTCCGCGTCAACATATCTTCCAAATACAGGGCTGTCAATTGAGCTGGAACGGTACTGGTATAACGTCACTGTTAATGTGACAATGCCCGGACTTTCTTCGGGTGACGCGCATATAGGTTTATTTTCAGAAAGTTTAAAACCCGGAGTAGAGCCTGAATATGGAACAGAGGTTTTGCCTGCCGGCAATAATTTCAGCGTCACTTTATACGGGGTTGAATCCGGAACATACATACTGGGCGGATTTGCGGACGCGGATGATTCAGATAATATAGACCCGTCTTACGGCGATTATGTAGGTGTTTATAATACAACAAATCTTCAGAATATCCCTTCTGCGCCGAATCTTACCGTAAACGGCAATATGACGGTAAACCTTACAATGGTCAACGTTGCGGACAATGTCGAAGGAACTGTAACAACGCCGGGTCAGGTCACCAGCGATGCGTATATCATATATGTTTCAACAGGGCCTATGTCAGACGGGTATGATCCTTTTACCGGCGTTCAGGGTACGACTCCCGCATCAGGTAATTCATTTAATTACAGTTTTTTTATGTTTTATCCGGGAACGTATTATGTTACGGCAGTTGTTGATGTTGACGGTAATGGATTGGATGACGGCCCTACACCGGGAGATTATGCGGGAATATGCGGTGTGACGCCGCCTATAACTGACTGGGATAATCCTTTCCCGGCAAGCCCAAATACATATCTTCCGGGATCAAACAAAGATATAACATGTGATACTTTTCCGGGGCCGGAATAAAAATTCTTAAATAATAAAAAAGCCCCGTGATTTTTGCGGGGCTCTTTTATTAAAGTGATAATCTTTATATTTGTTTTGTATTATAATGTAAAAACAGTAATATAATAATTTAAAAAAGGAAAAAGCAGATGAAAAAATTTGTTATTACTTTAATTGTTATGTGTTTTGTAGTGCCGTTTAGTATTTTTGCTGAAGAAAGCCCGGCTGCGGAATTTCAGTGGGCGCCGGTGGTGCTTCTTGCTTCTGACGCGCTTTTGGTAACGGCATCTGTTATGGCAATTGTTCAGCAGAATACGCTGGCAACTGACTATGACACACTTAAGACAAACCTTGGGGAGCTTGATGAAGCGGAGTACTGGAGGCTTAAATATGAGAAAGAAAAAGTCACCGCAGCTGAAGACTTGGTATTAATATCAACAATCACAGCCGGTGCGGCGCTTTGCTATACGGCTATTGATTATTTCTGGCTGCATAATGCCTTTAAGGGTGATGTAAGCGTAAAGACAGGATACGACGCAAAAAATAAAGCTTACAGCATGGCGGTAAATATCAAATACTAAGGGGAAAAAAAGATGAAGAGACTTGTCATAATCGCACTTGTTTTGGTACTTGCAGTATCAGTAATGGCTTCACAGGAAGGAAAGGAAAAAAAGAATATCCCTAACGGTCAGGGGCAGGGGCTTATAAAGAACGGCACGATAGAACCCACTCCCACGCCCGGCACCATAGGAAGCGGTACAGTTGTTGAGGAAATAGAAACTGTTGTTGAGGAAATAATAAGGTATTAATATTAAAGATAAACATGGGCGCGGGTGCTTTTGGTATTCTGCGCCTTTTTTATTTTATAATATGAGTGTGTGCCGCAGCTATGCTGCGCGTTTAAGCCGTATTATAATTTTAAAGTAAAAAAGTAATAAATATGTAGTATAATAATTAAAACTATTAAAAGAGGTGCTATATGGCGGAAAATAAGAAGAAACAGGAGCCTGTGGAAGTGAAGGCTGACGGAACTGCAGAACCTGTAAAAAAAATGCAGAAAGAAAAACCGTGGGAACATTTTAAACAGACTAATTCCTTCAAAAATATGAAGGGTTTCGCGGGACAGCACATGAACAGAAGGGCCGGCCCAAAGGGCGGTTAATAAGCCATAGCCCATAAATAACCTGAAGGTTGGATGCATAGATGGTTGGATGTTCGGTTAAAACTAAACAACCAAGTATCTAAATATCCAAGCATCTCTATTTTATCTGCTGATTCTAAAGGATGGATACATGTATGGCCGGATATATGGTTTAAACCAAGCATCTAAACTTCCAAGCATCCAAACATCCAGTTATTTCTATTACCGGCAAATACCATTGCTTTATTGAATTTTAATATTTATAATTCATATGCGGATAAATAAACAAGCCGGGAGAATAAATGGATAATTTTGAAGAGAAAGCCAAAAATTGGGATACCCCCGCGCGGGTTGAAATGGCATCCGCTATAGCTGACGCCATGATGAAACGCGTAAAATTGAAAAAAACACATAAAGTCATGGATTTTGGCGCGGGAACCGGCCTTATATCTTTTAAAACCGCACAGTTTGTAAATTCTGTCACAGCGGTTGATTCTTCGGCTGCCATGCTTGAAAACCTTAAACAAAAAATAGAAGAGTCCAAAACAGGCAATATAATTACCATGCAGGCGGATATTGAAACTGTTGACAATTTTAATGAAAAGTATGATGTGATTTTATCTTCCATGTCAATTCACCACATAAAAGACACAGCCGGAGCGCTTAAAAAACTTTTTAACGCGCTTAAAGAAAACGGCCGTATTGCGATAGCAGATTTGGAAAAAGAAGACGGCACTTTTCACGGTGATAATAATGGAATTTTTCACTATGGCTTTGACAGTGATGAAATTTTTGACCTTATGGCAGACGCGGGTTTTACCGGAATAAGGCTGAAAACAGTTTATAAAATTGACAGGAACAACAGGCAATATCCCATATTTTTAATTTGTGCGGAAAAAATAAGTAATAATAAAAGAGACGCGTATATTGCCGTCGGCCACGCGTTTACGGTTCTGGGAATAATAGGATTTATAATGCCTATAATACCGGCGGCGCCTTTTCTTATAGTGGCGGCTGCCATGTATCTAAGGGGTTCCAACGCGTTTTACAAGTGGCTTATTCACCATAAAATTCTTGGGCGTTTTGTCAGGGATTTTATGGAAGGCAGGGGAATTTCTGTACGCGCGAAAATAATGGGAACAGGAAGCGCATGGGTGGGTATGGCAATATCATCACATTTTTTAATACATGAAACCTGGATGAAAGTTGCTTTTGCCGCGGGCGTTCTGGCAGCCACAATTATTATAATTTTAATACCTACCAAGAAGAAAAATCAATAATCAGGATGCTTGGACGCTTAGATGTTTGGATGCATGGTTAAAATCTGACATCTGACCATCTGTGCATCTGTCCCTCGGATTCTTTATGCCCTATTATTTAATCTGTTGAATGTCCTTCTTTTTAGGCTTATAATAAAGGGATAAGATTCAAAAAGGAGACATTTTGAAGACAATCAGATTCAGCGACCTGGAAATTTCCAAAGAGGTAAAAAAAGCAGCCCAGGAAATGGGTTTTGAAGAGGCCACCCAGATACAGTCGCTTGCTATTCCTGACATGATGAAAGGCCTTGATGTTATCGGGCAGGCGCAGACAGGCACCGGAAAAACCGCGGCTTTTGGAATTCCAATCATTGAAAAAATAGACCTTAATTCCAACCTTACGCAGGCGCTGGTCATGTGCCCGACAAGGGAACTTTGCGTGCAGGTGGCTGAACAGATAATAAAATTTTCCAAATACGTCAAAGGCATTAAAGTCATTCCTATTTATGGCGGACAGCCCATAGACCGACAGATAAGGCAGTTAAAATACGGCGCGCAGGTGATTGTGTGCACGCCCGGAAGGCTTATTGACCATATAAACAGAGGTAACATTGATTTAAGCACCGTGAAAATTGTTGTGCTTGATGAAGCGGATGAAATGCTTAACATGGGTTTCATTGAAGACATATCCCTTATCCTTGAAAAGATTCCAAGAGACAGGCAGACTGCCCTGTTTTCAGCCACAATGCCGGAACCGATATTAAAACTTACAAAACGGTATCAGAACGACCCCAAATATATCACGGTGGTAAAAGAAGTGCTTACCGCCGACGGAATAGACCAGTGCTATTATGAAGTAAAACGCGGCGCCAAGCTTGACGCTATAGGCCGGGTGCTGGACTCTTTTGAATTTAATAACGTGCTAATGTTCTGCAATACAAAGCATAAAGTGGACAGCGTGACGGAGCGTTTAAAGCTTATGGGTTATACCACCGAAGGGCTGCACGGCGACAAGACGCAGCAGCAGCGTGAAAAAGTAATGGAGCGTTTTAAAAAAGGAAAAACAGAAATTCTTGTGGCAACAGATGTGGCGGCGCGCGGGCTTGATATAAAAGGGCTGGACGCGGTTATTAATTATCATATTCCGCAGGATATTGAATATTATGTGCACAGGATAGGCAGGACAGGAAGGGCGGGCAAAAAGGGCAAAGCCCTGACTTTTATTTACGCCGCTGAAAGAAATAAAATTTATGAAATAGAGCAGTATGCCAATGTACAGGTGCGCTGTGATAAAGTTCCCACGTTTGATGAATCTACGGATGTCAAAACCGTCAGGGTAATGGACAGGCTGCGTGAAGAACTTGCCGCGGGCAATCTTGAAAGGCAGACTGCTGAAATAGAAAAACTGCTGCAGAAAAATTACAGCCTTAAAGAAGTTGCAGCCGCGCTTTTAAAAATTGCGTCTTTGACTGACAAGAGGGAAGATGACCTTAATCATAACAGGACGGAAATGGCAAGACTGCCGGAAAAAACAGGCATTGCGACAGATACTGTTTTTATAAATGTTGGCAGTGATGACAGTGTTGAAGTTCATGACATAATTGACGCAATAGAAGACCTGGCCGGTGTTTCGGCTGATAAGATAGGCAAGGTGGAGATACGCGCTTCACATACATATATAGAGCTTGAACATGAAATAGTTGATACGGTAATCCGAAAAATAAAAGAAAGCACGGTTAAAGGGAAAAAAGTTCAGATGGAGAAAGTGCAGTAAGAACAGAGGGACGCATAGATGCTTAGATGTTTAGATGCTTGGCAACTTAGTTAAAAACCTGCAAAAATAACCCAAATTCTATAATCAAACCTTTGTTTTATAAAATGTTTATGTATTAATCTTTTATTATTTTTACCAAGCCTCTAACCTTCCAAGCATCCAATCATCTGCTGTTCTAATAATTCCTCCACCCGCTCTTGTTGTGGTGTTTGTCGGTGTTATGAATTACATGCATGTCACGTGCGTGTTCCGGGGTAAACTTTTCCCACGGGTGCATTTTTTTTGCTTCATATCTGGTGTGCGGATAAAAAGGAATTGCTTTCACTTTTGGATTCTTTGCCGTTGCCATAACCCTCACCTCCTTATTTCATCTTCCATAGTAAGTATACACTATAAAACAGAGGGACGGATGCACAGAGGGACGGAAGGTTAAAAGGACAGAGGGTCAGAAGGTTTATTTAGTAGTTACTGTCCCTCTGTGCATCCGACCTTCCGAACATCGGGTTTATATTTTACTGTCCCTCTGTGCATCCGACCTTCCGTCCCTCATTTCTTATATGTTATAATATCCACATGGATAAAGACAAATTAAAGGCATTACCACAAAAACCCGGTGTTTATATTTTTAAAAACGCAGCCGGGGATACTATTTATATAGGAAAAGCAAAAGTCCTGCGTGACAGGGTGGGGTCATATTTTGGAGGCTCCAAGAAAGATTTAAAGACACAGATAATGGCGTCTCTTGTTATAGATATGGACTATGTGGTTACAAAAAACGAACTGGAAGCTTTTCTTCTTGAAAACTCCCTTATTAAAGAATACAAACCCAAATATAACATCCTGTTAAAGGATGACAAATCATATCCTTATATTAAAGTCACAAAAGAAAAATATCCGGGTGTTTATGTCACAAGGATGACGGATGATAAAAACGCCCTGTATTTTGGACCGTATTACGCCCTTGAAACCAAAAGGGTGGTGCGCGCCATATACAGTATTTTTAAGGCAAGGCAGTGCACATATTCGTTTGATGAAAAACCGCTTAAAAGACCGTGCGTATTTTACGATTCAGGCGTCTGCCTTGCGCCGTGCATTAGGCACGTAACTGATGCCGAATATGCCGGCATGATAAAAGAGGTTATTGATTTTTTAAACGGTGATTATGATGCGGTTAAGGAAAAATTAAGCGTATTAATGTCGCAATATTCCGCCGCTCAGAAGTATGAACAGGCGGCAGAGGCGCGCGACGCCATTAAGGCAATAGACGAAATATCCATTCAGCAGAAAGTGGTGGGGCTTGAAAAAACTGAATGTGATGTCTTTGATTTTGCATATCAGAACGGAACTTACTGGTTCTGCGTGCTTAACATAAGGCGCGGGAGGCTGATTAATAAAAAAACCGATGTGTTTGAAAATGCCGCCAAATCTGACAATGCTTTTGAAACATATCTGGCGCAGTATTATTCCGCGGGCAGGATGCTGCCGGAAGAAATTGTCATAAGAAAAGGGGCGGCGGATACTGAAGTGCTTATTAACGGGGTATTTTCCGGTAAAAAAATAAAACTCTCCGAAAGGGTGCGGGATTCCCTTTTATCCATGGCCGCAGAGAACATACACGAAAAGATAAAGCAGGATGAAAAAACAAAAGAGAGCAGACATAAATCAAGCGGCGAGTTCTTAAAACAGCTTGAAGCTTTAAAGACCGAATTAAAACTTGAAAAAATGCCGCAGGTGATTGACGGTCTTGATATTTCCCACCTGCACGGCGAAAACACGGTGGCGTCCTGTGTGGTATTCAGCAACGGCGTGCCGGACAAAAAAAATTACAGAAGGTATAAAATAAAAACGGTTCATAAGATAGATGATTTTGATTCCATGCGTGAAGTGGTCATGCGCAGGTACGGAAAAATGATTCAGGAGAACATTAATTTTCCGGATTTAATACTGATAGACGGCGGAATTGGCCAGGTGAACGCGGCAAAAGAGGCGCTGTTAATGGTGGGCGCGGAAGATGTGTCTGTTATAGGCCTTGCCAAAAGGGAAGAACTTGTTTTTTTCCCCGGGAAAAACGAAGGTATTGCCCTGTCGGACGCGGCGCGGTTTGTGTTAATGCGCGTGCGTGATGAAGCGCACAGGTTTGCCATAACATATCAGATGACGCTGTCAGATAAAAAATTAATCAAATCTGTTTTTGACGATATCCCCGGCATTGGCGAGAAAACTAAAAGGGAGATATATACGGTGTTCGGTACAAAGGAAGAACTGCTAAAAGCGGTGGAATCAAATGACGAAAAAGCAAAGTTTTTAAACAAGAAGCAGAAGGCAGAAATTATTAAGAATTTAAAATAAAAAAAAAGCCCGTATCCGCCTGAGGCAGATACGGGCTCTTTATATTGATAAGGCTTATTTTGTGAATTTGGAAGGTATGTTTCCGCCGTTTTCTGCTATTTTCTGAAGGACGGTTTTATGCAGCCACATATTCATCTGTGCTGAATCCGCCATTTTTTCTGCCGGGCAGCCAAGTTCGGTTGCCATGTCTTTTCTTGCCCCAATGCTGCTGTCAAGGCCAAGAAGTTTAAGAAGGTCAACTATAGAAACCTTCCAGTCAAGTTTTTCCTTGCTTGCTTTTGCCAGGGCTTCCAGTTTTGCAACCACATCAACCTGTGATACCGCTGCTGCTGCAGCCGCAGGTTTCTTGCCAAGTCCAAGCTTTGATAAGATGTTTCCAAATAATCCCATTTATTAAGACCTCCCATGCTGAAAATTAACATCCCTTATGAAGATAATGTTATATGAAAAAACAACCATTGTCAAGGAAGCCAGAATTATGTTTCTTTTAATACACGTATTTAATACAAGTTTTTGTGGATAATTCCGCGTTTAAGTAATAAAATAGGGTATTAGGGCGGTTTTAAATTTTGTGCAAAAAGTAAAGGAGAACAAATGGAGACAGTAAAATGGGGCATTAAAGGAAAAATATGGGTGGCTTTAACTTTTATAATTATGGTGGGGGTAAATTACCTTGCAAACGCGCTTCCGATAAACGGGCTTAATACAGGTGCAGTGTCTGATTCCTATAAAAACCTTTTCGCACCTGCCGGCATTACATTTGCCATATGGGGTTTGATATATCTGCTGCTTTTGCTTTATACCGTATATCAGTTTGGGGTTTTTCAGCCTAAGGATACCGACAGAAGCGCCCTGTTTGGAAAAGTGGGCGGCCTTTTTGCGACATCTTGCCTGGCAAATGCGGCCTGGATTTTTTCCTGGCACTATAAGTACATAATACTTTCAATGATTCTTATGGCTGTAATTCTTGTATGCCTTATTAAAATAAACGGTATCATCCATAAAGAAAGCCTTACAAAAAGGGAAAAAGTTTTTATCAGGCTGCCTTTCAGCGTGTATTTCGGGTGGATAACTGTTGCCACAATTGCCAACATGACCGTGCTTCTTGTAAGCCTTAAATGGGATGGTTTTGGATATCCGGAATCAGTTTGGACCATGGCTGTATTGGCAACGGGAATGCTGATAGGCGCTGTTACTATGATAAAGCGCATGGATATGGCTTACGGGTTTGTGTTAATGTGGGCTTACTGCGGCATACTTTTAAAGCACCTGTCACAAACGGGTTTTTCCGGCAAATATCCGGATATTGTGACAACTGTTATCGGATGCCTTGTGGTTTTTCTTGGATGCGAAATGTTTATTCTGTTTTATAAAAGGATAAAGCATCCGGCGGCATAGGGCTTAAAAAGGGCAGAATGTAATAAGGCACAAAAATCGGGGATGGATGATGGCCAGGACGATCAGGGTAAAAGTATTTATGTATTTTCTGCTTTCCGCGGCGCTTATTATAAGCGTGTTCGGCATCATTACATATAATTTTATCCTGGGGAATATTGAAAGCGAGATGGAAAACAGGCTTTTATCCGCGGGAAGGGTGATAGCGGCGGATATACACCCTGAAGACATTGTGCATATTGGGCTTAAAGGAAAAGTTTATGCCGGTTATCTTGCAAAACTTATAAACCTCAGGGAAATTCTTAAAGTTAAAGATATTTTCATAATTGAACCGGCAGCCGGTAAAATTACCATTTCCACAATTGAAAATGACGGCAAGTTCTTTGTAAAAATGGATAAATATGAAATTGATAAAGCGCTGTCGGGAGCTGCAGCGTCTTCCCGCCTTTACGCGGGAAAGGGCGGAGAATACTTTAAAACCGGATATGTTCCGGTAAAAAATGAAAACAAAATTGCAGGCGTGGTGGGCGTGGAAGCCAGCGTTGAATACCTGCAGTATGTTTCCAGATACAGAATTTTTCTTATCGTAATCGGGGCGCTTGCCATTGCCGCGGCTTTTATACTTGCGTTTATTATCTCTTCGGGAATTACCGTGCCGCTGCGCAGGCTGAAAGAAAAAGCGGAAAAACTTTCAAAAAGGGATTTTTCCGAAAAGATAGAGACCAAAGGCGGGGCGGAAATTAAGGTGCTTGCGGATGCCATGGAAAATATGAGGGTGGAAGTAAAACAGTACATGGAAAAAAGGGATAAGATGGCGGATGTGGGTGAATTTTCAGCCGGCGTTGCGCATGAGATACGCAATTCGCTTGGCGTGCTTTTGGGGTACGCGGAGCTGATAAACGAAAAAGCGCAGGATGAAAAAATTAAAAAATACTCTGCCGACATTGTAAAAAACACATTAAAGATGAGCGAATTTATAAATAACTTTCTGTCCTATACTAAGGATTTTACAGCGGATAAACAGGACGCTGACATGGATAAACTTCTGGAAGAAGCAGTTTTTGAAATGCCAATGCAGGTACAGGCGGCGGTTAAAATAACAGGCGCCGGCGCAGGGCTGCGCGCTAATGTGGATACCTATCTTATTAAAAAAGCGCTCTATAATATTGTGCTTAACGCTTATCAGGCGCTTGATAAGGATAAAAAAGAAATATTAATATCCGCCGGAGAAGAAAATGGGCAGGTGTTTATCTCGGTAAAAGATAACGGCGCAGGGATAAAAGAGGAAATTATAAGAAAGATTTTTCAGCCGTTTTTTACCGGCAGAAAAGAAGGGCACGGGCTTGGGCTTCCCATTGCCTATAAAATAATACACGAAGCGCACGGCGGGGATATTAAAGTATATTCTGAAGAAGGTAAAGGCACAGAGTTCAGGTTATTCGTTGGTAAGAAAAGCACTGCGTGATACAATAAGTTAAATTAAAGCGGAGGAAAGAAAAGCAGATGAATTCAATCCTTATAGTTGAAGATAATGACGGCCTGCGGGAAATAGTGGCAGAGGCCATATCCGACAGGGGCAATGAAATAATTGCGGCAGCTTCCGCTGAAGAGGCGTTCTCCATAATAAAAGAAAAATCATTTGACCTTGTGATAACAGACTTAAAACTTCCTGAAGCGGACGGTATGGCCGTCCTTGAAGCCGTAAAAAATACCAGCCCTGATACTGAAGTGATTATTATGACCGCGTACGGCACTGTGGATACCGCGGTAAAGGCGATGAAAAAAGGGGCATCTGATTTTATCACCAAGCCGTTTTCCATAGAACAGATGAGGGTGCTTACCGCCAAGATAATGAGCCAGCGCGCGCTTAAAGAAGAAAACAGGAATTTTAAAAAAATCACTTCAAGGGTTATTGTGGGAAATTCCGCGAAGATAAAAGAGGCAGTTGACCTTGCGGCAAAAGTAGCGGACAAAGAAGTAATAATATTATTAACAGGCGAATCCGGCACCGGCAAGGAACTGATAGCGGAAGAGATACACAAAAGAAGCAGGCGCGGGACAGAAGGCGCGCTTGTAAAGGTAAACTGCGCGGCGCTGGCGCCGGGAGTGCTGGAGTCTGAATTATTTGGACACGAAAAAGGGGCGTTTACAGACGCTATGTACATGAAAAAAGGGCGGTTTGAACTTGCGGATAAGGGGACAATATTTCTGGATGAGATTGCGGAGCTTGCCCCTGAAATGCAGGTAAAACTGCTGCGCGTTCTGCAGAACATGGAATTTGAAAGGGTGGGCAGCGAAAAAACCATAAGGTCAGATGCCAGGGTAATTGCCGCCACAAACAGGGATTTAAAACAGGCGGTAGCGGACGGGGTTTTCAGGGAAGACCTTTATTACAGGCTTAATGTGATGGAAATACACGTGCCCGCGCTGCGCGACAGAAAAGAGGACATCCCGGAACTGGTTTCATATTTTATAAAAAAATACGCCGAATTCGGCGGATATAGAGTTAAAGCAATTTCAAAAGCCGCGCTTGATATTTTAATGAAATATGATTTCCCGGGAAATGTCAGGGAACTGGAAAACCTTATTCAAAGGATTCTTGTGACCTGTAATAACGAAGTGATTGCCCCGGAAGACCTTCCGTACGAAATAAGGTCCAATACGGCAAAAGAAATCCGCGCCGGGCTTGAAAATGAAGTTGAAGCTTTTGAAAGGCAGAAGATAAACGGGGCTTTGACAAAGAGCGGCGGGAATAAGGCAAAAGCCGCGGAGATTCTGGGAATGAACAGGACCACGCTTCTGGCGAAGATAAAAAAATTAGGGATTGAGTAGGAATTAATGGTTTTAATGTAGAGATACAATATATTATGTCTCGGGGTTTGTATTATATGTTTGGTAGCCGCGTCCCTTTAGGGCGCGTTGTTTAGATGTATGTTTTGTATTTAACTGCCTCGGGCTGAAGCCCGCGGCGACCAAGACAAAAAAATCATGATAATGAATGCTGAAAAACGGAGAATAACATGAAAGTAATTATGATGTGGATTATGGCGCTGATGTTCTCGGCAGTTGCGGTTATTGCCGTGGCGGATGACAATTTTGCGGTTAAAGCGGATGAATGCGGAAAGAAAGTTGAAAGTATTGAAAAAAAGCTATCCAAACTTGAAATAAAGAACACCTCCATCACAGAAACAATTAACCACCTTAAAGGGCAAAAAAAAGGGGTTATCAGGGACTTTTTCCTGTGGTATTTTCTGGTAAGAGGAAATAAAACCGCGTTTAAAATTGAAGAGGCGGAACAAAAAATAAGGGAAACAAAAGACGATTATTTTACCTACAATGCACTTGTTCTGGAAGAGCATAACCGCAGGTTCAGGGACTGCCTTAAAGAGAAATGCCCTGACGCTGCGGCTATTTTTGTGCAAAGGCGTGTTTGGTCTGATAAAGTTATTAATTTTAAGGATGTGTTTGAACTTGATGTAAATTATGGCCTTGCTGCGGGTGATAGCAGGGATTCTAAAGATGATGTCAGGGAATATTACGCGAAAAAAATGATGCAGGCGGAACAACGGCTTATTATTCTTAATGACGAAAAAAATATTATAGTTGAAGCAAAAAAAGCGGGCATAGTGTCTAATACGGCAAATACAGACACCGTAAATGAAAAAATAAAAGAAATGACACAGATAAAAAAGAAGCTGGAAGCACTGCCGGCTTCTGCGGGCGGAAGGTAACGATGCAGGCAGAACTTAAATTTAACAAAAAACAGTTTGCGGAAGCCGTGTTTAAAGAATACGGCATTCAAATTAAACCTCCTGAACTGATTCCTGAAGGCGCTGTAAGCCATAATTATAAAGCGGCGGGAAGCGATAAAAAGACATATTTCATAAAAATATATGATAATTCAAAAGAAGGAAAAAAAGCATCCGCCCTATCGAAAAGATACCTGCCCCTTATCTATAAGCTTAAAAATGAAGGAAATATCACCGACATTAATGTCCCATACATTACCAAAAGCGGTGCGATGAAAATGACCTTTAATTCCATGACTGTTATGATTTATGACTTTATAAGCGGCGTGCCTATAGGTGACCTGCGTAAACTTGATTTAAAGATGTCAATGAACCTTGCGCAGGATATGGGGCGTTATCATGCTGCCAGCGCTGAGTGGAATGAAAAACCGGATTTTGAAAAAATATATTCGGATATTCCGGGGCTTGAAAGCAGATTAAAGTCTGTCATTAAAATATCGCGCCACAGCGGGGACACCACGTCGTGCGGGGTGTTAAAGATAGTGCTGGATGGTTTTGAAAACAGGTGCGGCGGGTATATGGACAGGATAAAAAAACTTGCGCCTATGATGAAAAATTTAAAAGGGCCGGTAGTATTCTGCCACGGCGACCTGCACGGCTGGAACATACTTGCCGATAAAAATAATCATTTGCATTTTTTTGACTGGGAATTTTCTTTTTTTGGACCGCCGGAAGGTGATTTATGGTTTATGACGCGGCTGCCTGATTTCGAAAAGTTTTACGCGGAGTATAGAAAGAATTTTAAAGAGCATAAACTAAGGCCGGAAGTAATGGAATACTTTGCGGGATTTTATTCGTTAAATGTGCTTGCGTCATGTTCCCTGCGGGTGCTGTCTGAAACAAATGAAGAGGAACAGGACCGCATAGACATAGACATAGTAAAAGAACAGGTGGTAAAACTGATAGAAATGGAAAAGAATATTTATGGATAGATGCTGCATATATATTACCTGCCATTAGAAGTACAATTCCAGACTATTAAGAACCTGTCAAAAAACAAACAAACAGTCAAAAAACAGGCTAAATATTTTCACATTGTGAAAATACAGTTATTATTGCCTTTAAATTATAGGGTAAAAAAGGGCATGGTAATTGCTACAGATAATGGGCGGATTGTATAATAAGGAAGGTGCTTTAATGAATACCTTAAGAAGCAAAAAAGAAGGTGCGGCTTACATGAAGGTATCATTACCGACATTTGGTAAATTTTTAAAAGAGCATCCCGGAATAATGGAAGATAAAAAGGTTAATATGAACATCCTTATGAAAATAATAGAAAAAGAAAGCGGTAAAAAAAGGGGGAGTGTTTTATGAAAAATAGAATTTTTTGCCCGCAAGATACAAAGTTAAAGGACTACCTGCTGGCTATAAACGCAGTAAAAAAAATACCGGTGTATAAGCTGGAAGAACTTTGCGTAAAGTATGCAGCCTGTGCCGATGAAAAGAAAAGGGAGAAAATGAGGCCCGAAATAATTGAACAGAATTTAAAACAGGTTATTTCCATTGCCGCGGGGTACCGCGGCGCAGGGCTTACTTTTGCATCCCTCATAGGCGCGGGAAATAAGGCGCTTATTGACTGCGTGATAAATTTAACACCTGATGAAACCGAGAATATTTCAGCATATATCGCATGGTGCATAGAAGGCGGAGTAATAGACAGTATTGTAAACGCAAAAAAGGTAATTGATAAAAACGGGCGGGTATAAAAGTGGAAACAGATAATCATTTAAGCCTGGAAGATATACAGGAAATTTTTGGGTCTGTCATGCAGGTAATTGAACCTGCAAAGCCTGCGGCAGCAGTTATGCCGGCAGAAAAAGAAAAACCTGCAGCAATTTTAGAACAGCCGTATGTGCAGGAAAACAACACTGATGATTTTATGAAGCGGGCAAAGGAACTTGAAAAAGAGTTTGCGAAGCAGACAGAAGCCGCGCAGCCTGTTTCCGGCTTTGGTTTTTACGGTGAAACAGAAAAAGCCGCTATGATAAAAATGTATGAAGAAATATCGGCGGAACTTAGAAATATATTAATGTCATCTATAAGTGAAAAAGCGGTAAATAATATGATGCTGCGTTCCCTGGAAAAAATAGCGCTTATGCACCCTGTAATGAAAAACACCAACTGGGACAGCGACGGCAGATTAAAAGAAGACGGTTCTGTCGATTTTGAGAGATTCATTAAAAATATTCAGCAGTTTGGCAATGAAAACATTGAAAAAGCATTCAGCGCAATGATGGAACTTCTGGCGATGAGGCTTAAAGCGATAAAGACAGGCACGGGCGTGGAAAATTATAAGAAAGCAGCGGCTGCGATAAACAAGAAACTTATGATAATAGAGGCGGGGTATCCGAAAGCAGTTTCTGTAACTGTAAGAAATAAAGTGGTGGAAGCTGCAATTAAAAAAGCGGAAGTTTAAAAATTTATAACGGATGAGAATATTTTAAAACAGGGGAAAAAATGATTTCAGATTTGTTGCGGGGAAAAAGAGTTTGAAGAGGGCAGCGGTAAAAATAACACAAATTATACTATTAATACTTGTGTCTATTACTGTGCCGGTTTCCATAAAAGCAGAACCCGTGCTTCTTGGAAACAGGTATATTTCCGAAGATAGCAACAGATATGTTTCATTGAATTCATCAACTAAAAGATTAAGCTGCCGTTTCACGGCATCTCTCAATATGACCACAAGTTCTTTGTGGGTTTACTGCGGAACAAAATCCGGCAATGCCAGCTACGAAATTGGAATTCAGACAGATTCTAACGGCGTGCCAAGCGGCACTTATTTAAACGGAAGCACAATAACTTCCCTTAATGCGAATGACTGGACGCAGGTGAACATTACAACGGTTGCGCTGACAAAAGGGCAGATATATCACATTGTCATCAGAAGCAGCGATGCAACAGCTTCGGTATATAATAATCTTGCGTATTCATATCCTAATCAAAAACTATTTCCTAAAAATCAGGAATATGACGGCAATGCCCAGGTGCTGGAATACAACGGCACATGGCAGCCTGCAAACTTTGGCGAAGGAGGTATGCCGATATTTTTGATAGATGAATCCGGCACCACGGAATTTGGCAATCCATATATGTATCCGTACTATTACTCCGTACACGCTTCGGGCACAAGCGGTGTTACAACCGATGACAGCGTTGCGGGCGAAGAAATAGTATGGGCGCCGCCCGCCACACAGATAACCGGTGTTGAATTTTATGTAAGAAGATATGGAAATCCTGGGGAACCATTAAAGTATAGAATTATAAATGTTACAAACAGCATTGTTTTAGCCGATGGTATTCTTGCTGATCAGACTGATGTTTCAACCTCTTACGCCTGGAAAAGGGCGCTGTTTACACCTGTTACTTTTGAAACCGGAAAGACATACAGAATTTATCTTTACGCTGACGGGATTTCTTCAAGTTTAAATGAATATGAAGTGCTGACAAACAGCTGTTATCCAAGGACGGAAACTTTATTTTTGTCGCAGACTTTTGGCGGCACGCAGAATAATTTTATTATTGATTCCAACGGCGGGGCTTCGTTTACTTTCTATGATGACACTGACCTTGTTTACAGCCTTGTGCAGGGGGACGCGGGATGTGTTCAGGGGACTTTTGGAAAGACCACCAAAGGGTATTCAAATCCGTGGGCGTCCGACGGCGCGTCTTTAAATTCCACAAAATATAAAATGGGTGTAACCGGAACTGTAAATACAATTAATATTAACGTTGCCGCCATGTCGGTAAATACAGGTTTACGTGCGGCGCTGTATTCCAACAACCAGTCTTTAAACGGCGGTATAGGCGGGCCGGAAAATCTTTTAACACAATCAGCTTTATATAATGCGGCTTTAGGATGGAATGCGGTTCCTGTGCCTGAAATTAATATTACGCCCGGAGATTACTGGCTTGCGTTTCAGGCGGAAACCGGAGTGCAAATTGACAATAATTATTCTATAGGTTCAGTCAGTGAAGGATACAGGACGGGTTATGTTTTTGGAAGCTTTCCGGCCGTATTTGCCGCGACAAATTACGATGACACGCAGTGGTCTATTTACGCGCAGTACTGCGAAGGCGAAGCGCCGACGCCTACACCGACACCGCCCGTTATTTTGTCTAACGTCAGTTCTGTAGAAACTCTGGAAAAAGTATTTTTTACAAATGCATCATATAAATTAAGCTATAAATTTAAGGCGCCTTATGACATTCAGGCGCAGAGTATCAGGCTTACAGGTTATAAGGGCGGAGCAACATCCACTTTTGTGGTTGGTATTAAAGCGGATGACGGTTTTGGAAAACCGCTGGCAGGGTATCTTACAAGCAGCACACCTACTGCAGCCGCGAATTACTGGAATACTTTTGAAGTTCCCGCGTATACTTTAAATGCCGGAAACATCTATCATATTGTGGTTGAAGCATCTGTCCTGCAGGTTGGGGGATACCAGTTTTCATATACAACGCCAAACCACAAAGTTTTTCCCCTTAATCAGTACTATGACGCGGATGCGGATGTGCTGTTTTTTAATGGTACATCATGGGCGTCATATAATGGAATGCCTCTTTTTGAAATTGAAGACACAGGCGGAAAACATTTTGGAAATCCATACGACTTTAATATTTTTACTGCATACATTCACGGAAATAATTCCGCTTCAACTTCGGATGATAAAATATATGGCGAGGACATATCAAACCTTACCGCTGATACCGTAATAAATGAAGTTGTGTGTTATTTAAGAAAGGCGGGAAATCCAACAGATCCGGTGTCTTATACCATTAAAAATATAACTGACGGTTTTGATGAAGCGTCAGGCGTACTTGCAAACCCCGGGGATGTAACTGCAGCTTATCAGTGGAAGACCGCGGGCTTTCCTGCGGTTACGCTTATTGCGGGAAAAACATACAGGCTGACTTTTCATTCTCAGAACACAGGGACAGGAAGCGCGGATTATTATGAAATAAATATGCCGGAAAATTACAGTCTTGTTGCAGATCCTATTCATGATGGTATAAATTATCAGGGCCTGAATCAAAAAGCGGTTTTTTCCGGAAACGGCGGCGGAACATGGTCCATATATAATGAAGCGGATATTCTTTTTAAACTTCAATACAATCCTGTATCAACGCCTAACGCGGGTGCGGACTGGATACTTGCAACCGGTAACGCGCAGTTCAGCGGAAGGGCGGGAGCGGTGCTTCTTCCTCATAACGGAAAAATGTATCTGATTGCCGGAACTGATGCCGCGGCTAAAAATGATGTGTGGAGCAGTTCAAACGGAATAAACTGGACACAGGAAACAAACGCCGCGTTTACTTTTCCAAGGGCATATCATACAGGTGTTGTATATAATGGAAAAATGTGGGTTATGA
Source organism: Candidatus Goldiibacteriota bacterium HGW-Goldbacteria-1 (assembly GCA_002839855.1). Lineage (NCBI taxonomy): Bacteria > Candidatus Goldiibacteriota > Candidatus Goldiibacteriota bacterium HGW-Goldbacteria-1. The sequence continues at coordinate 159,085 of PGYV01000007.1, read as the reverse complement.
CCGGAGTGACAGGGCCTTATGATGATGACGTGTGGAGTTCTGTTAACGGTTCCTCTTGGGTTCAGGAAACTGCAGCGGCGGGTTTTCCGGCAAGGGGCTCTGCAAAAGCGCTGGTCTTTGACAATAAGATGTGGATAATAGGCGGCCGCGATAATTCCAGCGCGTTTCTTAATGATGCGTGGTATTCAACAAACGGAGTTGACTGGACAGCTGCTACAAGAAACGCCCAGTTTTCGGGAAGATGGCAGCATGAAGCGGTTGTGTATAATGGAAAAATGTATGTAATAGGCGGAAATAACGCGGCGACACTTAATGACGTGTGGAGCAGCCCTGACGGAATTGTATGGACGCAGGAAACCGCTGCCGCGCCTTTTGAAGAACGCAGGGGATTGTGCGCCGTTGCTTTTGATGACGGCACAGGGATGAAAATGTGGGTTTACGCGGGTCTTGGCGCTTCGTTTTTTAATGATGTCTGGTATTCAGAAAATGGTTCTGTCTGGACGCAAAAAACCGCTGCCGCCAATTTTTCGGGAAGGTTTGCCCCTGCCGCGTGCGTTTTTAATGACAGCATGTGGGCAATATCAGGTAACACCGGCACATATCCGAATGACGTATGGTATTCCGGCCCGATAGTTCAGCCAACGGCCACAAACTTGCCCACTTTTACATTCACACCGACTTATACTCCGACTGTTTATGCCTGTTCTGACATGCAATTTTTTGGCGCGTGTTCCACCGGCTTGATTGATGTGGATTTAAACGGAGCATATATTGCAGCAAGCCGTTATCAGCTGCATGAAGATGGTTTTATAAATGAATTATCCGCTTATATTTATTCGTCATCAGGCGGAACAATAAGGCTGGCGCTTTATTCGGATTCTGCCGGAGCGCCGGGAAGCCTTTTATTTCAGGGTGCACCGCAGGCATGCGCTGCAGGCTGGAACAGTACACCGCTTAATACGCAGTACAGTCTTCAAAAAGGTTATTACTGGATAGCGGTACAATTATCCGACGCGGGCGATTCAATGCTTAATTATGACACTACTATGAATGTACCGGGATATATTTCGGCTTTCAGTGAAGGGCCATTTCCTGCCGTGTTTCCTGCAGGTACATCAAATACCAACGGATACACAGTAAAAGCATCGTACTGCCCGCAGCATAAATGGGTGGGGCACAGGTCAGCCGCGGAAAGTTCAAGGCTTTCCCGCCTTGATGCAACAGGTAAGCGTATTGCAATGCGCTTTACGCAGCCGGAATCAAAAATAATAACTTCTGTTTACACATATGTTAATGCTGTAAGTGCATCGCCGCAGTACAAAGTGGGCATACAGGCGGCAGCAGGCGATTTGCCTTCGGGAATATATCTTACATCGGGCTTTATTACCCCGGCAGCGGCAGGGTGGATTGCATGCCCTGTTACAAATTACACGCTTAATCCGGGAGATTATTTTGTTGTGATAGAACCAAGTGGAAATCCAAACGGCTCTAAATATTCCGAATGGGAAGAAGGAAATACACCGGGCTGGCGGATATGGCCCACGGATAATTTCTATGACTCTAAATTTCTTGCTTTTTCAAATCTTGGGCTTGGATGGAATCCCGATTCAACACATCCGATTATGGCGCTGAAATATTCAGACGGAACCGTGCGTGGAAACCCTTATCACGCGAACGTAGCGCTTGCTGTCCATAATAACAGTACGGCAGGTGATGTAAGCGATGACCGTTTTGCCATGCAGGTATTTGTACCGGGGCCAAACGGATGGAAAGTTGATAAAATTGGGGCGTTTGTGTACGCGTCAACCGCGGCGCCCGGCGGGACGCTTGACTATTATATTTATGATGAAGCCGCAAAGGTTACAATAACAAGCGGTGTTCTTGCCGGGACAAGCAATGCGCCTGTTGCGATAAGCGGTACATGGGTTGAAGCGGATCTTGCAGCTCAGTATATTCTTGAAGAAGGGAAGATATATAAAGTATTATTCTGCTCGCATAACAGCCCGTCCACAAACCGCTGGCATGTGATTGCGGGGCAGACTTTGTCAGGTTCAGCAGACATGCAAAAAGCAACCTTTCAGGGAGAAGCGGGCTATGCCGGATTTTCCACAAACAATAACATTTCCTACACTAATTATCTTAATTACGACGCGCTTGTAAGGTTAAGATATATCGGGCCTGCAGCTGCGCCCACTTTTACATTTACACCGACACCGACGACGACTCTTACAAATACAATAACTATTACAGTTACGGTTACCCCTATAAATACTGTTGATACCGGATGGGTGGACGCGGACGGGACAGCAAGGGAATCGGAAAAGATAGAAATAAACGCGGGCGTGTCATATACCATGCCGCGTTCGCTTGCTATTGATAACAACGGATATTACCATGCCGCATGGCGCGACGACACTCCCGGTAACACAGATATATTTTATAAATACTGGAATGGAACGGCATGGAACATACGGGGGAATATAAATGTTTCAAATACGGTTGACCCAAGCAACATTCCGGCGCTTGCGGTTGACGGTACGGGCACTCCTTATATTGCCTGGCAGGAAGGCGCTTTGCCTTCGGAAATTTACTGTTATTACTGGAATGGTTCGGCCTGGCAGGGTTTAGGCGGCGGAAATGTTTCTAACAACGCGGGTAATTCCGGTTATCCTTCAATAGTAATAGATAACAGCGGATACCCCGTCATTTTCTGGACAGACGATAATGACGGAGACTATGATATTTATATGAAACGCTGGAACGGCACTTCCTGGGGGACGGCTGTTAATATATCAAACGACACAGTGCTGTCGCAGTACCCTTCCGCAGCTTTTGACAAAAATACAGGAAACATACATGTGGTTTATGAGAGTAATGCAGGCGGGTTCATGGAAGTGCATTATGCCTTTTATAACGGTTCTGTATGGAGCACCCCGATTAATGTTTCAAACACGCCGCCTTATGATTCTATGAAGCCGTCTATTGCTGTAGACAGTTTTGGCAGGCCGCATGCGGCATGGCAGGAGGATAACGGGACTTTTTATCAGATCAATTACCTGTGGTTTAACGGCTCGGCTTGGGTTGACGTGGATGGCAACGGGGTTGAATCCATTGCCGCAGCATCTTACACCGGCGAGTGCATCACTCCGTCGCTTGCTGTAGAGCCGTCCGGCAGGCCGCACATCTCGTTCGTGTGCAATGACACCGGCAACTTTGAAGTTAATTATATTAAACGGTTTAATATGGGATGGGTGGACGCTGACGGCAGCGGGCTTGAATCCCGCAATATATCGCAGAATGCTCCGCATTCTTACTCGCCTTCGCTTGCACTGCGCGCTGATATGCGGCCTGTTACGGTATGGGCACAGCAGGGTTCGCCGGAAGATGTGTCATTGCTTCAGTATGAAGGGCCACTTGGAACAACAGAAAGCGGCGGGTGTATAGTCGGACTTGATACGGCATTTAACAATGCGGGTGCAACACCGGGAATAGTTACGCATGACAATGCTGCGGGCGGTTTTGGAAGCGATACTGCGTATGGAATAGAAATTAAATCTGACAGTATTTACGCGGCAGGTGTGTCATACAACGGAACGAACGTTGACATGGCGGTATGGAAATATAATTCAAACGGCCTTATTGACACCTCTTTTAATCCCGGGTTTGGATATTCAACTCATGATAATGCGGCCGGCGGTTCTGACGCGGATTACGGCAGGGCAGTGGCGCTTGATTCAGGCGGAAGGGTATTTGTGGCAGGTTATAGTATGGCTGCTGCAGGAAATGATATGGCGCTTTGGTGTTACACGCCGGGTGGAATTTTAGATACCACATTTAATAACAGCGGCGCAATACCGGGGATTGTCACACACCATAATGCTGCCGGCGGCAACAGCGCGGATTCAGCCTATGGAGTTGTCGTGGATAATTCCGGAAAGATTATTGTGGTGGGAAACAGTTTTAATAGTTCGTGGAATTCCGACATGGTTATCTGGCGGTATAACCTTGACGGAACCCTTGATACTTCTTTTAACAGCGGCGGCGCCATACCGGGGATTGTTGTGCATCATAATGCGGCAGGCGGAAATTCATCAGATCAGGCTTTCGCGGTCACAATTGATATAAATAATAAAATAGTGGTGACAGGTTACAGTTATAACCCTGACGGAAATGCTGATTTGGCAATATGGCGTTACAACACAAACGGTACGCTTGATACTTCCTTTAATCCGGGAGGCGTAATACCGGGCATCGTTACGCTTGACGGGCCGGGCATTGGAACTGACTATGGATATAGTATTGTAACTGACGGTGTCGGCAATATTTATGTGACGGGTATGACAGATGTGCTCCCTGATGCCTCCATAAACTATGACATGATTGTATGTAAATATCTTAATAATGGAAGCCTGGATAATTCATTCAACCCGGCATCGCCGGTTCCGGGAGTATTTACACATGGCAGCGCAGCCGGAGGCATTGGCAATGACTACGGCGCGGGCATCAAACTTGACGCATCAGGCAGAGTTGTTGTATCAGGTTACGGCACAAACGGGACTGATAACGATATGATATTATGGCGGCTTACAACTGCAGGGGTTCTTGATACTGATTTTGACGATGACGGTATTTTAATAAGCGGCAACGCGGCGGGCGGCAGCGGAAATGACCATGGCATGAATCTGGTTGTAGGCGCTGATGGAAGCATTTTGGTTGCGGGTGAAAGCAGAAACGTATCTTTAAATAATGACATGACACTGTGGAAATACATTGACAGCTGTGCGGCTGGTGGTGTAGATACTCCGACGGATACACCCACAATGAAACCATCATTTACTGTTACACAAACTTTAACAGCAACAGCAACAGCAACCATCACCAGTACGGCTGTTGAAGCTTCTGTTATTTACCGTTCTGTGGGGCCGGGCAATACAACACCGCTTGCCACGGGCAGCGGAAATAATATGACCATAATGGGTTCTATCGCCAATTTTACGGCTTCACTTCCTCTAAATATAGGCGTAGGTGATGCTGTTCAATACGATGCGGATAATAACGGTATGATAGATTCTATTGCGTTTATAACAGAAAGAATAAATTCTGTCAGTTATAGTGTAAGAAATTCTTCAGGGGGCAGTGCGGCAAATACCACAGCGCCTGATCAGGATTGGGCAATATACCGCGCTTACACATCGCTTGCAAATGCGGAAACAGGCATAGAAAATAGCGGCATAAACAGCGCGGTGAGAATTTTTGATACGGGCAACAGGGATATGGTTGCATTTAATGAAGAATGGCATTTTGCGTGTTATGACGATGCGGTTGATACTTTGTCCGCAAATTTTACCGGTTGGAATTCAGGTCCGCAGAATTATCTGCGTATTTTTACCCCTTATCTGTTATCAGATGTAGGCGCAAGCCAGCGCCATTTGGGAAAATGGGGCACGGGCTACAGGCTGTCTGGTACAGGTCAGGCGTCCATTTACATGCCTGTAAATCATGTGCGTATTGAAGGGCTGCAGGTGAGTTTCTCTTCGATGAGCAGCACGTTCCAGGGCGCGCTGGTTATTTATCCTTCGTCAAATACAGATATACGCGTTTCTCACTGTATTCTATGGGGAGACCCTGCGTCATCATATTCATTTAACTGGGGTCTTTATTGTTATTCTACTTTTGGCGGAAATGTTATGGTTTGGAATAATATTATTTATGGTGTAAATGGAAACCCGTCATCTTCAGGACTGGCCGGAGGCGTTGAAGCAGGAACTTATGTTTTATATAATAATACGGTTCAGGGCTGTTATAGCGGTGTTGATAATATGGGTTCAGTACCTGCTTTTGCAAAGAATAATATAAGCGTTGATAACGACAGCGATGATTTTTATGGCCTGTTTAATATAGCGTCAACCGCAAATATATCCTCTGATTCGACAGCTCCCGGCGCAGGTTCAAAAACAAACAGAACTGTTTCTTTTGTGGATCTTGCGGGAAAAGATTTGCATCTGTCAGCGCTTGATACTGAAGCCATAGATTTTGGCGTAAACCTTTCAGGCGACATTCTGTTTGCGTTAAATGACGATATTGATATGAAAACGCGTGCTGGAGTGTGGGATATTGGGGCGGATGAATATGGTACGGGAGAAGTACAGTCGCCCACGCCGACAATAACGGGAACTGCAACGCAGACTAGTACAGGTACAATAACACAGACAGCCACGCAGACTTCAACGGAAACTGTAACACAAACAACAACAAAAACTTCTACGCCTTCAAATACGGCAACACAGACAGTTACCGGAACTGCAACAGGCACAGCCACGAAGACATCAACGGGAACTGCAACACAGACTGTTACTGGTACAATAACGCAGACAGCCACGCAGACTTCAACAGAAACTGTAACACAAACCACAACAAAAACTTCGACACCTTCAAATACGGCAACACAGACAGTTACCGGAACAGCAACGG
>PGYV01000007.1:129133-152400 GCA_002839855.1 Candidatus Goldiibacteriota bacterium HGW-Goldbacteria-1 | reverse complement strand
GCAGACATCAACGGAAACCATAACACAGACTGTCACGCAGACATCTACAAGTTCAGTGTCACAGACGGCAACACAGACTATGACTGAAACTGTCACGCACACTTTGACAAGCTCAGTAACGCAGACAATAACACAGACAGTAACACCCACGTCTACAAACTCAGTGACACAGACAGTAACGCAAACGCCAACACAGACAATAACTGAAACATCAACAAATACCCCTGATGATACTCAGACAATAACGCCTACTGTCACTGTTACTTTCACCAATACAGTTACAGAAACGGTATCGCAGACATCCACGGAGACCTCAACAGAAACGGCAACACAAACTGTTACTGAAACAGTCACTGCGTCTGCCACACCTTCCGCTACGCAAAGCATTACAGATACATCAACAAAGACCGCCACAGGTACGGCGACACAAACTGCGACAAGCACAGTATCGCAGACCCTGACAGAAACAGTGACACAGACTTCAACAGATTCTGTAACTGTCACGATAACAGAAACATCAACGGCTACAAATTCAGTGACTTTAACAGTAACTTTCACATCAACCGCGACAGCCACTGAATCTGCAACGGATACGGCCACGCAGACAGTGACAGAAACGGCTACTGAAAGTGTGACTGCCACAGCCACTTCAAGCGCCACAGAAACAGCCACCCGGACTTCAACGCAGACAGCCACCGGAACGCCAACGCAGACAATAACCCTTTCCAATACACCGACAATTACAATAACCATAACAGCAACGCCTACTGTGACAATTACAAATACCGTCACAACCACAAACACGCCTTCTGTGACGCAGACAAATACAGAAACTAACACGCCAACTGATACGGCTACAGACACAGCCACAGACACTCAGACACCGACTTCAAGTGAAACGTTCACTGATACTGCCACATACACTTATACTGAAATCCCTACAGAAACAAACACTTTCACCGACACGCCTACAGAAACATACACATCTACGGCTACTGATACATTTACCGCCACAAATACATTTACTGAAACTTATACTCCGACAATTACCCCGACATTCACAAACACTGCCACTCCAAATACTGATACAGCGCTGGACAGAAACTATGTAGAGCCGTTAAAAGGCGATAAGGTAAAAGTTTCAGTTAAATCACAGGCGGCGGGTGAATTAATAGAAGTTAAAGTGTATAATATATCCGGCGAAAGGGTAAGGCAGTTTAATTTTTATTCAACAGGAACAGGGTGGAATGAAGGGTTCTGGGACTGCAGAAATGACGCCGGTAAAACTGTAGGACAGGGGCTGTACTTTATGAGAATAAAACAAAACAGCGCCGTTCAGACCAAAAGGGTGTTTATAGTAAAATAATTTTATGAGGTATTCATAACATGTTAAAAAGAGTTTTATTATTTATTTTATTACAGGTTTTATTTGTCTGCGCGGCATCTGCGACAGGCCCAAAAATAATTTCTGCTGTTATGAGTCCGCCAAATCCCAAGTTTGGCCAGGAAGTTACAGTTACAGTTGAATTCTGTGCAACTAAGTATTCCTCAACGGGGCTGAATATTGCGGTAAGCAGCCTGCCGTCAAAGTCCCCCGAAGGCACTGCGGGACAGATTTTTGTTGTAAGTAATTTAGGGATTGATGTTCCAAGTGAAAATCCCAACGCATATGGGGATATACATTATATTGCAGCGGTTTCGGATGGAATGGCTGTTAACAACTGTACTGACTGCGGCGGCGATACAAATTCACGCACTGTTATAAAACAGTTTGTTTTTCACATACCGGACATATCAAAGTTTCCCGGCTGCGAAATTTCAGCATTTTTTCTGCACGTAGGGGTCAATGATTATTTTATAAGGTCATCAGACTGGATTGCCCTTGATTCATGCCGTTCTGTTTCACTTCCATGGATTATTCCCTATCCCGGAGAAGAACTGGAACTTAAAAATGCAAAAACGGAAGGCATGGTTTCGTTAAACGGCGATTTGGTCCTGTTTTCCTGCGAATACGCTTATACCGGCGGAGTTCTTACTGTTGAATCCGCGCTGCCTTCGGACGGGAAGCTAAAAATAGAATCGTGCGGGCCTTCTGAATATGTTATGTCATCGCCGACAGCGGGCAGTCAGACCGGCTCTATAATATGGGTACTGCAGAACAGGATGGGGATGCCGTCATTGTCTTCCGGAAAATTATGGTTTACCGCTAAGCTGCAAAAGCCGCCTGCCGCCGATAATGAAAAAATAACAGTTCCGTTTAACGCTTCAATGGGTTCAAATGCAAAATCACTAAGTGCTTCATTGGCTGTAAATCAGAATAAAGTGCTGCTTAACGCAAGCCAGAATAAATCTTCCGCGGCGATAGGGGATACGGTAACTTATATTATTAATTATGTTTCTACTTCATCCTCGCTTCAATTCGTTGATTTATTTGATAATCTGCAGGGTGTGTATACCAGCTTAAATCCGCCCGAGGGGTGGAAGTTTATAACTGATTCAGGCGAATTTGGAACGTGGTTGCCTGTTGCGCTGTGTTCAACGGGAAATAAATATATTGAATCTTCTTCAATTGCAAATACATACCCGGGCATGCTGATTGACGACACGGTTCCGGCAAATGCAGAATTCTGCACAGGTACAATTTTAACCGACGTCAGAATTCAGCCGGGCAGCGATTTTGGTGCGGACGCTCAGGTTATAATACGCAGCAACGGCCTTCCGGATACGCAGAACAGCATGTATTCCCTTATATTATCCATAGACAACAGTATTAACGGGTATGTATCATTTCAAAAGTGCATAAATGGAAGCTGTTTGTGGCCAAGTTATTCAAATACAGTTATAGTAAATCCTGACACCTGGTACACTGTAAAAATTGAAGCTGTTTCTGAATTTTATTTCAGGGCAAAAGTCTGGAATAAAGGGGAGCCGGAACCGGCAGCTTGGACGCTTGTTTATTCAGATGCAAGCGGGCTTGCTGACGGAATGCACTGTACTAACGGTGCATCCTGGAGGCCGGGTATTAACCATCAGGGATATATGCCGGACACAAAAAATAATTATGATGATTTTATGGTCTTTAATTCAGGGATTGGCGTTATTAATGGGGCTGTGATTTTTGATACAGTTCCCGCGCAGATATCATACCTTGGCAATTCAAATTCAGGGACATTAACAGGTAATTTACTGTCATGGAACATAGGTACGCTTGCGGAATCAGCAGGAGCATTGACCTGGTGGGGAAAAGTAAACGCCTGCGGCAGTATTACCAATACCGCGGGTTTCAGCGGTATTGCGCCCTTTGTCCCGGTGTTTTCTAACACGCTAAATATGCAAAGCGAACCGTGCTATGTAACGCCTACTGTAACGCCGACCGTAACAATAACACCGTGTGTCAATACTCCTTTTTCATATGTCATAAACCCTCAGGGCGGGCAGGAATACGTATCGTTAATACAGGCAGACGGAAATGCATCCGCTTCATGCGGGAGCATACAGCTTGTGGAAGTGGCGTTTCAGAGGCAGGCAGGCGGATTTTACTGGGACTTTACTGCAAACACATGGTCGCTTTCGGTGCCGGAATGGGCTGCGGCAATAGGATATGAAAACTGGACGTTTAATAATATGCCGGTATTTAATCCGGGAGAAACATATACAATTTTCAGCAGGTCAAAGGACACTCTTGGTAATGTGGAAATGCCCGGGCTTGGAAATACTTTTTCAATAGTAAACCCTTCGCCGACTGTTACGGTTACTGTGAGTGCGACAGGGACTGTAACAGCTACAATTACCGGTACAGTTTCGCCGACAGTCACAGGGACAATGACACAGACTGTTAGCTCAACGCTGACTGTTACTAATACAGTGACGCATACTGTGACAAGAACCTTAACTCAAACTATTACAGATACAGCATCCCCTACTGTAACGCAGACAGCAACAACTTCGGTTACGCAGACGGCAACCGGAACAATTACCGGTACAAATACTCAGACAGCTACAGGGACAATTACAAAAACATCCACGTCCACTGTGACAATGACTTCGTCGGGGACAAATACAGCTACGCAGACCGCAACCGGGACATCAACAGAGACTGTAACCCAGACACCATCGCCTTCTGCAACGCAGACAAACACAGAAACCGCAACGCCCACAATGACACTGACAAACACCCCTACAAATACTTTTACAAAAACAGCCACACAAACGGCAACGCAGTCTTCAACTTTAACTGCCACGCAGACTGTAACAGAGACAACTACAAAAACATCAACTCCTACACAGACAGCCACGCAGACAATTACTTCAACCGCGACGCCAAGCCCCACGATGACAATAACAATTACTGTTACAACCACAAACACTCCGTCTGTGACGCAGACGAACACAGAAACTAACACGCCCACTGACACGGCGACAGATACAGCCACTGACACCCAGACGCCAACGCCAAGCGACACTTTCACAAATACAGCCACATACACCTACACAGAGACTCCGACAGAAACATACACTTTCACCGACACACCAACAGAAACATATACTTCTACGCCTACGTACACATTCACAGAGACAAATACATTCACGCATACATACACTCCCACCATCACACCTACATTTACAAACACACCCACGCCTAACATAGATATAGCGCTGGACAGAAATTATGCAGAGCCGTTAAAAGGGGACAGCATAAAAATATCCGTGAAGGCTTCTGTTATTGGTGAACTGGTGGAAATTAAAGTTTATAATATATCCGGTGAAAGGATAAAACAGTTTAATTTCAATACAGTGATAACAGGATGGAACGAAGGATACTGGGACTGCAAAAATGACGCGGGTAAAACGGTTGGACAGGGGCTTTACTTTATCAGAATAACAAGGGCAGGAACCGTTGAAACAAGAAAAGTGTTCATTATAAAATAGCTGTCAGAGGCAAAAAACGTAAAAAACGCCTTTAAATAAAGGGCAAAAATATTTTTTTGGTTTTCCAAAAATATATTGACATTAAAAAAATATTGTGTAAAATATGCTCTACTGTTTTGTTTATCATAAGTTCGTATTACAATAATAAAAAAACAGAATGATTCATTAAAGAAGTATGTTTTTAAGGGTGTTCTTGCACTATCAGGATTTTACTTACAACTTTGTATTTGTAGCATAATAGGTGGGCCGGTAGCTCAGTTGGTAGAGCACCGCCCTTTTAAGGCGGCTGTCGAGAGTTCGAGCCTCTCCCGGCTCACCAATTAATATGGTATAATAATACAAAAATAAAAGCAAAGACGCGGTAAAGAAACAGCCGCGAAATTATGGAGGTTTTTTACAATGTACGCGATAGTTGAAATAGCAGGCAAACAGTACAAGCTTACCGAAGGCGCGGTAATTAACGTGGACAAACTTAATCAGGAAGGAAATGAAATTAATTTTGACAAAGTGCTTCTTCTTGTATCCGACAGCGACATTAAAGTCGGCAATCCCACAATTCCCAATGTTCAGATTAAAGCTGAAATTGTTGACAAAGAAGTAAAAGGGGACAAGATTGTTGTGTTCAAATGGAAGAGGGCAAAGAATTCCAAGAAAAGAATGGGACACAGGCAGAAATACACTAAAATCAGAATATTAAAAATAGAAGCATAACCTTTTAAATAAACGGAACTATAAAAATAATTTAAGAACGTAAAATTAAGGAAGGTGGATTTAAATGGCACACACGAAGGCACAAGGTTCTACAAGAAACGGGCGCGACAGCGCGGGACAAAGGCTTGGCACAAAAGCGGGCGATTCACAGCTGGTTTCAGGCGGCTCCATAATAGTAAGGCAGCGCGGCACAAAAATCACAGCCGGAACTAACGCCGGAATGGGCAAAGACCACACAATTTTCGCAAAAGTAACCGGAAGGGTAAAGTTTACAACTTCCGCAGGCGGAAAAAAGGTAAGCATAATACCTGTAAAGTAATTTTTATTACACTAACAGCAAAAAGCGGGCTTAAGTCTAAGCCCGCTTTTTTTATTTTATTATGATGCGTATGATTACCCGCAGGTTAATTTACGGGATATACGCGCCAAATTTATATGATATAATGCATTAATAAAATACGGCAATAATCGGAGCATTAAAAATGTTTGTAGATCACGTACAGATAATGATTGAATCAGGTAAAGGCGGCAACGGCGCTTCCACATTCAGGCGCGAAAAATATGTGCCCAAAGGCGGACCGGACGGCGGCGACGGCGGGCGCGGCGGCCACGTTTATTTTGTGGCGGATAGGCACTTAAATACCCTTGTGGATTTTCATTTTAACAAGCTTTATAAAGCCGAAAAGGGCGTTAACGGCGCCGGCAGCCAGATGCACGGCAGAAACGGAAAAGATTTGTATATCCACGTGCCGCTTGGCACGGTTATCATGAACGCGGCCACAAATGAAATAGTGGCTGACCTTGTAAAAGAAGGCGATAAAGTGCTTGCAGCGGGCGGCGGGCGCGGCGGCAGGGGAAATATACATTTTAAAACTTCCACCAGGCAGGCGCCAAGGTTTTACGAAAAAGGCGAGCCGGGAATAGAACTAAGCGTTGCCCTTGAACTTAAGCTTCTGGCGGATGTGGGTATAATTGGAATGGCAAACGCTGGCAAGTCCACGCTGCTGTCAAAAATTTCCAATGCCAGGCCAAAGATAGGAAACTATCCGTTTACCACTCTTGTACCGGTGCTTGGAATAGTAAAAGTGGATGCGGAAAATGCTTTTGTAGCCGCGGACATTCCGGGGCTTATAGAAGGCGCATCAGAAGGTAAAGGGCTTGGAATAGAATTTTTGCGCCACATAGAGCGCACAAAAGTTTATATTCACGTCGTGGACCCAACTCAGGGAGACGCGTTTGACGGTTATAAAATGATAAATAAGGAACTTTCCAGATACAGCGGCAAGGTTGGTAAACGGCCGCAGGTGGCGGTTATAAATAAAAGCGACCTGTTAAGCGATGATGAAAAAAAAGAAATTAAGGATAAATTTAAAAAGAAAAAAATACCGGTGGAATTTATCTCCGCGCATAAAGATGAAAATTTAAGAAAAGTTGTAATAAAAGCTTATGAAATACTGAAAAAACTGCCGGAAGAAAAAGAAGAAATTTCCACTGTATATTACAGGGAAGAAGCGGATTCCGCGCCGCAGCTGGAAAAGGCCGGAGCTCACGTTTTTGTGCTGCGTCACAGGCCCACGGAGCGTTATGTGGAAATGCTTGATTTTTCTGAAATGGAAACTGTGGAAGTATTCAAGCGCTACCTTGAAAAGAGCGGAATGAATGAATTTTTTAAGGCAAACGGCGTGACAAATGGCGATGTTCTGGTAATTGCTGACAGGGATTTTATTTACGACGACGAGGAATAAATTTAAGGATAAAGAGGTATTAATATGTACAACAGGATAGTTGTAAAAATAGGGACAAACCTGATAGCTGATGAAAAAGGATTAAGGGAAACTTTCCTTAAGGACTTTGTCCGCCAGGTGGTGGAACTGCGCAAGGCCGGGAAAGAAATGATAATTGTCTCGTCCGGCGCCATTGGTTCCGGGCTTATCCGCATGAACATGGAAAAAAGGCAGTTTACCCTTCAGGAAAAACAGGCCATTGCCGCCATAGGGCAGCCTGTCCTTATGAACCGTTACAAAAAACTTTTCACGGATAATGATGTGACAGTCGCCCAGGTCCTTTTAAACCACGATGACGTCAAGGATAAGTCCAGGAACATGAACGCAAGGAACACCCTTTTAAAGCTTATTGAATGGGGAGTGGTGCCCATAATAAATGAAAATGACACCGTGGCAACAGAAGAAATAAAGTTTGGGGATAATGACGCGCTTGCCGGAATTGTGGGAAGCCTTGTAAACGCGGACCTTGTGGCCATTTTAACATCAGTTGACGGAGTGTATGACAAAAATCCCGGCAGATACAGCAGCGCCAAAAAAATAGAAGTCATAGAAGATGTTGAAGCCACAATAAAAGAAGTTCAAACTGACGGTGTCACATCGGGCGGCACGGGCGGAATGTTATCCAAACTTGAAACGGCGCGCAACCTTAATCACGCTGGAATTCCCCTTATTATAGCCAACGGAAATTTAAAGAATGTGCTTATACGCTCTGCCGGCGGTGAAAACACGGGGACGTTGATACTTAGAAAAGGGCACAGGGCAGAATCAAAAAAAAGATGGATACTTCTGACTTTAAAGGCAAAGGGCAATATAATAATTGACGACGGCGCAAAAAAGGCGCTTTTAGATTCAGGCAAAAGCCTTCTTGCCGTGGGAATAGCCGCTGTAAACGGGAAGTTCTCGCTTGGCGACGCGGTTGAAATAGAGGATAAAGCAGGCACAAGAATAGCAAAAGGCGTTGTAAATTACTCTTCTGAAGACGTAAGTTTGATTAAAGGAAGAAAAAAAGAAGAGATAAAGAAAATCATGAAAGATAATTACTATACGGAAGTTATTCACAGGGATAATCTTTTTGTTTACAGGTAAAACTACAGTTTTCTTAAATACTCCGATTTTACTGTTTTTCCGTTAAGGGAGGCTGTCACAAATATTTTGGCGTTTTGGCTGTCAACAGGCCCGGCTTCATAATAAACCCTGCACCCGTTAATTGTAAAGTCCCCTGATATTAAAAGCCTGTCTCCGTCTTCAAATAAATTTGAAGCCACTGCAAATCCGGAATTTAAAGCGCGTTCAAGCTTTGCTTTATCAAAATATACTGCTGCTTCCGCCTGAGATTTTATTCCAAGCCCGAACATCAAAAAATTTAGCGAGGCAAAAAATAACGCGGTTATTGTAATGATTTTTACGCGCATTATTTTTCCGCCTTAGGGGACATAATGCACCCTTTTTTTATGCGGTAATTATGAAGGTATTCACGGCCTTTATAATTTCTGAGAGTATAAAATAAATCGCCGGTAAAACCGAATTTTACACCGTGAAGTATCGGGTATGAAAAAGAAGCGGCAGGCCTTGAACTTGCAGGAGAAGGGTTAATTATAACGGACAGCGCTTCGTTGCCCGAACGCAGGGTAAAAGAGTCAGTTTTATCAGATACCGGTTCGCCTGTCTCTGAAAGTGAAGGGATATTCATAACGGCGGTCGTATCGTAAGAGGTATCCTGTGCTGAAGTAGAAAGTGAAATTACGCATGCGGCTGTGGACCGCAAAAATTCATCCGCTTTAAGATCCCGGTTTAAGTCTGAATCCGCCATAAAATAATTCATGAAATAAAAAGCGGTAACAATAGAAAAAGAAGAAATAAGGCAGACAAGGATAATGTGATTATTTTTCATTTTCGCGTCCTTGCGTCTATTATCTCTGAAAGCTTCACTGAAGCGCCGCCGGAACTTAAATTTATTGTTACATACCTTAAAGAAACATAATCTTCATAAAAATCGCATTTTAAGTGGCCTTTTACACCGTACCTTTTAAACATGGGGTCATCCTGAAGGATGGGGGCTGCAAGCTTGTCGCCGCGCGTCAGTATAGTGGGAAGTGTTCCGATAAATTCAAGCTGGTTAACAGAACAGGTGACGGCTATTTTTTTATGATAAGCATTGTATAAAAGCAGAAAACCCGCAAAGGCAAAAAAAACTGAAATGAAAAGGATGGTGACGGCAAAATCCATTTTTTTTTTGTTTTTTGTTTCCACTAAAAAACACCGGCAAGGTCACTGATTACTGTCGGTGAAAAGCCTCTGTAAATCATCTTAATTGTGCCGGTTTTATCTATTACGTAAATCACCGGCATAACAGTAAGGTCATACTGTTTTGGAAGGTCGTTTAAGGAAAAAATATAGCGGGGCGTCCTGTTGTTAAATTCGGATATCTCCGCTGTTTTTTCATTTAAAGCTATGTTGAACCAGATAACTTTTAAATAATTGTCTGTAAAACCCCGCAATTGTTTATTAAGTACAGTTTTTAATTTTTCGGAATTTATTGATTTATCGGTAAAACAAAGCACCACTGATGATTTGCCCGTGAAATTGTCAAGGTTAACCGCAGCGCTGTCTTTGTAGCCTACCGGGAAAGAAATATACGGGGTTCCGGCGGTAAGGTGATTAACCGTTTTTTTGCTACGGCCGCGCTGTACTGTTATAAGTATAAGGCCAAGTATTGAAAAAAATATAAGTGATGCAATAAGCAATCTTTTCATAGGGCCGCCTTTTATTATTTTCCTATGCAAAAACCTGAAAATATTGATTCCAGTATCTCATCCGTACTTATAACTCCCGTTATGCTTCCAAGTGAAGCTGCCGCGCGTTTTATGTCCGACGCCGCGAATTCAAAAGAAAGGTTCTTTGCCAAAGCATCACCGGCGTCTTTAAGCGCGGTGCTTGCTTCCAGCAGTGCCTGTTTGTGGCGCAAATTGGTAACAAGTATTCCGTCAAGCAAAGCCGGGTGACCGCTTCCAATTATAATATTTTTCAGGGCGTTTGTTAAGGGGATAATTCCGTCTTCTTTTACGCAGTTTATGCTTATAGCTGATGTGGTGTCATCTGCGCCAAGAAAAGCCTTCGCGTCCTGCGCTGCAATTTTTTGTTCAAGGTCGCTTTTATTTATGCACAAAATTACCTGCCTGCCAAAAGTTTCCTTAAAAGCGTCAATATCTTCGTTAGTAAGGGGAAGCGAGCCGTCAACTATAAATAATATAATGTCAGCTTCTTTTAAAGCGGTTTTAGCCCTGTGTACCCCTTCTTTTTCTGCCTGCGTTTCCGCGTGCCTGATACCTGCGGTGTCAAACAGCCTAACCGGGATGTTTTCAAGGTCAAAACGGTCTTCTATGACGTCCCTGGTGGTGCCTGCAAGGCCTGTCACTATAGCGCGGTTCTTTCTTAAAAGCGCGTTCATAACGCTTGATTTTCCGGCATTGGGTTTTCCGGCTATTACGCAGCGTACGCCGTTTTTAATCATAATGCCTAAATCCGCGTTTTTTAAAAGCAGCCCGATGTCCGCGTTTATTAAAGACAGTTTTGACAGTGCTGATTTTGAATCAAGTTTGGGCGTGTCTTCGTGGGCAAAATCAATTTCAAGCTCCAGCAAAGACAGCAGTGACGATATTTTTTCGCGCAGCGCAGTAATGGCGCCGGATTCATTTCCTTCAAGCTGTGAAAGCGAAAGTTTAAGCGAGGTTTTGGAATCCGCGTCAATTATATCGGCCACAGCTTCTGCCTGGGCAAGGTCCATTTTGTTGTTTAAAAAAGCCCTTTTTGTAAATTCACCCGGCAGAGCGCTCTGTGCGCCAAAATGGCACAGGGCTTCCATGGCGGACTGAAGGATTAAGATGCTTCCGTGGCAGGATATTTCCGCCATGTCTTCGCCTGTATATGAATTAGGCGCTTTGAATACAGTTACAAGAGGTTTGTCCAGAAGGGAATCAAAGTGGTCATAAAGGCCTGCCAGATATTGGGTGCGCGGCGGAATTTCGCTTATTGGCATGCCGGAAGAAAAACGCACTATTTTTGAAATTATGGAAAAAGTATCCCTGCCGCTTACGCGTATTATGCCAAGCGCGGATTTTCCGGGATATGTTGAAATTGCCGCTATTGTTCTGTTTTCCATAGGCCACCAAAAGAACCGCGCGGGTTACGCGCTATAATAATGAAGTCACCACAACTTTTTTATAAACGCCCCTGCCTATGCTGAAAGTTTTTACACCGGCTGATGCGCATTCTTCGTGAATTATTTTTCTGTCAAAAGAGGGCATAAGCTCCGTAAGCCATTCACCCGCAGCGCCCTGTGCTTTTGTAATCATCTCTGACGCTGTGTTTAAAAGGTGCTGTCTGTGTTTTTCCCTGTAAGTGTCTATGTCCAGTATTACGGGAAAACGGGTCCTGAATTTCTGTTCAAGCACGGTGGATATTAAATACTGCAGGGCTTTTATGTTCTGCCCGTTTTTACCGATAAGCAGCCCGTCTTTAAATGGGGCGTGTATCTTTATGACTGCGCCGTCAGGTGTAATATTTTCTTTTAGGGAAAAACCCGTATTTCCTGAAAGTTTAAGCAGAGTGTCAAGCATTTCAACGGCAGACTGCACCGCGGGTACGGGAGGGGGCTGAATTTTTTTTAAAGTGTTTTCGCGTTTAAAAAGTTCAACCGTATATTCATACCTGTCCGTGAAAACTTTTTCGCTTATAAGGTTTACTGACACGCAGTCAAGCGGCACGTTTTCATCTTTCATAAAAACTGCTACTGCGTCAGAAATTTTCTCTGAAGTCTTTCTAATACCGCTCATATGCTGTGCCATGTCAGGCTGTTTTTGAATTATTAACCATAAGCTGCTGTGCTATTCCAAGAATGTTTGACATGGACCAGTAAAGCAGCAGCCCGGAAGGCCAGCTGAAGGAAAGAAAAGTTAAAAATATTGGCATACCCCACAGCATTATTTTCTGCTGCATGGCCGCTGATTCATCCGTTACCGGAGTCGCGGAAGACGTCATCTTCTGCTGAAAGAACATGGAAACACCCATAAAAATAGGAAGTACAAAAAACGGATCCGGTTTAGAAAGGTCTTTCAACCAAAGGGCGAAATAAGCGCCTTTTAATTCCACCATGTTTATAAGCATCTGATAAAGCGCTATAAAGATAGGCATCTGTATCAGCATGGGCAGGCAGCCGCCAAGAGGGTTTATTTTGTATTCCTGATAAAGTTTCATGGTCTCTTCGTTTAATTTCTGTGAATCGTTTTTATACACTTTTTTAAGGGTTTCTATACGCGGTTTGATTATTGTCATTTTTTTCTGCGTGTCTTTCATCTGTTTAAAACTGTGCTGTGAAGGCACCCAAAGTATAAGCCTTACCAGCAGCGTAAGCAGAAGGATGGCAACTCCGTAATTTTTTGTAAGTTTGTGGAAAAAATCCATCGCGTAAAACATCCAAAGCCCCAAAAAGCGCGGCCAGCCCAGGTCAACCACCCTTTCCATTCCAAATTCTTTCAGGCGTTTATATTCCTGCGGCCCTATGTAGGAAACAAAAGAAGACGAAACTTCTGACCGCGGTTCTATCAGCGCGTCGTTTAAGTTTATGGCTATAAAACCAAAACCGCCTTTGTATTCTTTTATAAGCGCGCTTTTATATGTGGTCTTTTCTGCCGGCTTGAAAGAAGACATAAAATAAAGGTCCTTTATTACAATGTAATCCGGAACGCCTACGTTTGTTATTTTATCCTCTTTAATATTTGCTTTTATTTCCACCTTTTTTAGTTCACGGCCCAGCGGATAATGTACGCGGTTAAAGGCGTACATGCCGTCTTTATTTTTTTGAAACTCGGAAGGCAATAAGTGTATGTTTGGGCCCCACATAAGCTGCATGTCTTTAACTGATTTGGGTGAAGATGTGGAATTTTTAAATATTATTTCTGTAGTCAGCGCGTAAGTGTCCGCGTCAAGAATGAACTTTTTAACCGCTGTCACGCCGTCAGATAACGGGGTGGAAAAGGTTATTATAGAGCCGTTGTCGCCTATTAAAGAACCGTCATATTTCCATCTTATGGCTGTTAAATCCTGCCCGGCGGCCTGATTAAGCGCAAGGTAAGAGTAAGAAGCCTTGTTGGGAATAAGTTCAAGCACTTCATTATTTTCTTTTCCGGCTGTAAATTTTTTCAATTCATAACCTATGGCCACCGCGCCGCGGTCGCTGAAGCTTACGCGGGCAAGGGTGTTTTCAATTACGAATTTTTTTTCTTCAAAAGGTTTTATCGCCGAAGGCGTGTTTGTTTTTAACGCTGTTGTTGTTTCGGTGCCGGATACGGCCGGCTGTACTGCACGGGCGTTCTGCGACGCCTGTGTGGCCGGTGAGACTGCCGCGGTTTCCTGCGGCTGATTAGCTGCCGGTTTGGGCATAAAAAGCATGTTATATCCGAAAAGTATTATGGCTGAAAGTATTATGAATGTTATAAGCCTGGAATTTTTATCGTTCATGTGTCCTCCAAAAATTGTATTGACCTTTTAAGGCCTGTCTATGCCGCCTTTATTCCACGGGTTGCATCTTAACACTCTGTATATGGATTTCGCCGTACCTTTAATTATCCCGTACTTATCCAGCGCCTCTATGGCGTATTCGGAACAGGTGGGATAAAATCTGCACGATTTAGGCAGAAGCGGGGAAATCAGTTTTTTATAACCTTTAATTAAAAATATGAAAATATGTTTCATTTTGTTTTTCCGTAAAGTTTAAATAAAGAGAGGAGGGTTTCCTCGGTTTCTTTAAAAGTTTTAAGCCCGGACGACCCGGACCGCGCCATTACCACGACGTCTTTGCCTTCAAACAGCGCGGAATTCTTTGCAAAAATACCGCGTACCCTTCTTTTTAAAAGGTTGCGGTCAACGCTTTTTTTAATAAACTTTTTGCTTATGGTTGCCGTAAAAAGGCGTGGTTTTAAGCTGTTTGTATCAGAACAGGGCACGGCAAATACCGCAAAACAATTATTGCCGTGCTTAACCCCTCTTTTTATAGCCCTGTTTACATCGGGGCTTGTAGGAGGTTTTTTTTTGAAACTCAAAGTATTATTTGGTGCAGGAAGTCATTTTGGTTCTGCCTTTGGCCCTTCTTCTGTTAACCGCTTTGCGGCCTGTAGGCGTTGACATCCTCTTTAAAAAACCATGTTTTCTCTGTGCTTTCTTCTTGTGGGGCTGAAAAGTACGTTTTGGCATAATTATTCTCCATTTATATTAATTTTTCACTTGTTTTAATGTTTTTAAATACAAAAACAAGATTTTGTCTGCATATTATAAGGAAATAAGGGCAGGGTGTCAACTTAAAACTGCACAATATTGAGGTGAATAAAGTTAAGGATAAGAAAAAAGCTATTTTAAACTTAAAAAAGCATTCTCAATGCGTTTTATTGCGCCCTGTGAAACTTTATCATCCGGGTCGGCGGCTTGTATGATAAGAAGGCATTTAGAGACAATCAGCCCTGCGTCAAGCATAAAAGTAAGGTCGTCAAAATATATGCGAAATGCTATAGGCTCACCCTTTTTCGAGTAATAAAAGTTAAAATCCGCGCCCTTATGAATTTCCCCTGAAATTATTCCCGCAAGAGGGTACAGTTTGTTTTTTGCTCTGTCTGTATTTTTTGGAATATTGGCTGTAAAAGCGCCTTTAAATTCCGGAAGAATTCCTTTTATTACATCCTTGATTTTTACCGCGTCGCGTTTTGAATTATTTTTGCGCAGGTTTATTATTGTTTCATATACCTGAAAGTATTCATTGTTGTGATTTTTTTTATCCGTCACTTTATCCAGGTATTTTTTTGCGCCATCCGCGTCAAGGTCATATGCTTTCATTTTTGCAAGCAGAAGATAAGCTTCCTGAAAATCAGGTTTAAGAAGCAGCGCCTTATTAATTATACGCTCGCATTCTGTGTCCATATCTTTGGCTAAAAGTGAACGCGCGTAGCGCATTAAAAAGTTTATATTTTTTGGTTTTCTTTTAATTGCCGCTTCAAAGTATTCAATGCCTTTTTCCATATCGCCGGCGGCACAGTAAGCTTCCGCCAGAAGCGCCAGCGTAATATCGCGGTCAGGCTCCAGTGAAAGGGCGTGTTCAAGGTGTTCAATGGCTTCTGCGTAGTTTCCGTTAAAATACGCAAGCATGCCGTTATTGTGAATTGCATTTTGGCAGCCGCTGTAAACTTCAAGTGATTTTTTCAGGTATTCCTTAGCTTTTGGCAAATCGTGAAGGCCATACCAGGCAACACTCATATTGCTGTACAGAAGGGAAAGGCCGTAGCCGCGTTCTGCGCCTGTTGTTTCCGCGTATTTAAAAAGGTCCAGGCTTCTATGGCAGAAACCGCAGCGCAGCATCATCACGCCCATGGATAATATTTCCGAAGGTTTGTTTTCAACCGCTGTTTTTGCTTTTTCCAAGACTTCATAAGCGTCAGAAATATCGCCATTTTCATTGTAATAAAAATACATAAATTCAGTGCCTTCCGGGCTCCATGGAAATAATTCCAGTTCCTCGCTGTAAAAAAAGTATGCGGCCTTTTTATCCCCAAGCATTTCGTGGCAGCGCCCAAGCCACGCGCGGACGCCTTTTTCCCCGCTGTAGGCAATGCGCATATTTTCATATATATCACGGCTTTTTTCATACTGCTGTGTTTTAAAGTAGCAAAGCCCCATGTCGTACAGTACTTCTGAATCTCCGGGCCTTTTTACCATTGCGTCTTCCAGAAGGGGAATGGCGTCTTCATAATCTTCAAGCTGAACGTATATTTTTCCAAGGGCGCCCTGCGATTCGTGGTCCCGGGGGCGCTCTTCAACCATCTTTTTAAACAGTTCTTTTGCCTTGTTGTAACGCTGAAGATGTTTATAGGTAAAACCCAGTTTTTTGGCGGAACGTTCAGACGGATTATTGTTATAAAAATCAAGGGCTGTGCGCAGTTCGGCGGAAGGTTTTTCTCTTTTTTTCTGCACGCGCACCATAAGTTCCTGGCCGTCGCTGTGTGACGGTTCAAATTCAAGCAGCCGGGTTAATAAAAGAAAAGCGCGGTCTGTATCGCCTGATTCAAAAGCACTCTTTGCTTCTTCAAAGAAATACCCGGAAGTCTTATCCATAAAAGCCCCTTATTTAGGTTATTTACTTATATTCCAATATCATGATAAATTTGTCAACAGGAAGTGTTTTATGTAAATAAGCGGCTGTGTAACGCGTTTGATAAGGCACAGTTGACAAATACACTTTGATATGGCATATTTTAGGTGTGGATAAAGATGAAAAGGGATGATAAAAATTATTTTATTTATGAAATTATAATAATTGCAATCCCCCCGGAGTATCCACGATAAGAAACCCCTCCCAAACCCTTTTTATCAACTCCGGGGGTCTAAAAAAAACAAGGGAAGTTAAATATAATAGCAGGGGGAAATAATGAAGAATGTAAAAGAGGTTTTATCATTTGCGGTAATTGGCGCGTTAATTGGAGGGTTGATAGCTGAATTTTTCCCGAAACTTTTATCAAGCGGGCTTTTTGGCGATATCGGCGCTGATATAAGCGAACCATTTTCACAGTTCAGAAATGAACTGGCATTAAAGTACGGCGGTATTGGCGCAATTGCCGGTGCGGCGGCAGGATTTGTAAAACAGCTTCTTATTAAAAAATAACTTTCTTTATATAAATAAAAAAGGCGGGGATTTCTCCCCGCCTTTTTTATTTTAAAGGTTTTTTATTCGTATTTAAAAACATGTGTTTTGTTTGAGTTTGCGGAATCTGTAACTGCCACATAAGGCACGCCTGAATTGTCAAATTCCAGGCTTATTGACCCTATAGAACCGGCAGTGGCGCTGGTCGTACCCACTGTATCCCACGTTGCTCCGTTATATTTTTTCACTTTTAATTTGTAATTGTCATAAGCGTCCCTGTAAGCCACATAAGGTGTGCCGTTGTAAACGTTCATCGCAATATAACCCGCGTAGTAGTCGCTTATGCTGGTGCTGTTTAAATCCTGCCAGGAAGTCCCGTTTAAAATAAATACGGCCGGTTTTGTGGTTCCTGTATAATTTAAAGCAAGATATAAATTTGCACCGCTGGCCTTTAAAGTCATATCTGAAGGTGATTCTGTTATTATCGGGGCTGTTCCCACAGGTTCCCAGGTTGTACCCGTGTATTTAACAACTGCAGCGCCGTTTACAGAAAGGTCATTGTATGCCAGGTAAAGTTCCCCGCCAAAAATTTCCATAGAAGGAATCCAGGGTTCTGCATCCACATTAGTAATGTTTAAAGGTGAAGTGATGTCTGTCCAGACAGCGCCGTCAAATTTATTGATTATAAATTTATATTCATTGGCTGAGTCCGCGCCTGCCGCGTAAATATTTGTGCCGTCAGATGCAACAGAGTAATTAGAGTAATCTGAAGGGTATACTGACAGTTCGCTCCAGTCAGTGCCGTTAAAAAACAGCAGCGGGTCATTTGTGTAAAAGTAAAAAGGCACCCAATATAAAGCTGAACCTGTGGAATAAAAACTCTGGTTTGTATTTCTTCCCATGTTTGAAGTGGTATATGAATCAATCCAGCTGCTGCCGTTTAAAGTTTTTACAACAGGATAGTTGTCATTATCGGTATACGCAAGGTACATTTTCCCGCCGCAGTTTTTTAATGACACTTCGTCTGCTGAATTGGCGGAAATTTCAGCCTGCCCCACTGTCTGCCAGGCGGGTGTATTAGTGATGGTAACAGTGGCGGTTGAAGACGGGGTAATGGTTGCAGTTTCAGTAATTGTACAGGAAACTGTTATGGTTGAAGTCAGTGTAATTGACGGTGTTTCTGTGGTTGTGGGTGTTGTTGTGGATGTGTTTTCAATAATTTGGGTGGAAGTGGTGGTTACAGTCGCAGTTGAAGAAATGGTTGCGGTAAATGTATCACCCGGTGTGGCTGTTTCTGTAATTGTCTGTGTAAAGACCGGTACATCAGGCGTATCAACCGGAGTTGTGGGTGATTGTTTTTTACAGGAAATAATGAATACTGACAGTAAACAGATAACAAATAGTAATTTTTTCATAAACTCTCCCTTTTTTAATTTATTTTTCAGCAGATACAATAAACTGAAAAGGGAGATTTGTCAACGTTAAGATGGCGCCTACTGATATTTATAAACGCCCATAAACCCGTTGCTTATGTATCCGGAATAAATACTTCCTGCGGATTTTAAGATGTAAGGATATTCTGTAAGCGGGGACGTATATCCCGACGTGCTGTTCAAATATATCCAGCCGGCGCCGTTATACATTGCCGCGATTGCTTTGTCTTTTTCCGTGTCTATAAAAGAGACGTAAATTTCATTTTCGGAAACCGCGTGTATTGAATTATGTTTTGAATAACAGGCGAAAAGCGAAGGGGTCAAATCTGTCCAGTAAGAACCGTTCCATCTGCATACAACGGGCAGATATGTATTTGCAGTGAAGATTACATAAACCGCAGCATCATTTATAACGCTGATATCAATGCTTGAAGCTTCAACGTCATAATTGTAAGCAACGCCGCCTAAGTCTGCCCAGTCTGACAATCCGTTTTTCCATTTTACATGAATCCTGTTTTCATCATTAGGGTCAACATAAGCCACATATAATTTAAGCGTTCCCGCGTCATTATAACCGTCCATAGAAAGGGTATTCAGGCGCGCCACGTCAACGGATACCGGGGGGGTAAAGTTGGCGGAACCGTATGTTGTCCAGCTTGAGGCGTATGATTTTACCGTTACGCTGTTGCCGGCGTCTGAATTTATATACGCCACATAGGGCGTTTCGTTGTCAATGTAAATGCACGGCTGTGAGCCGTTGCCCACGGTTATGCCAAGAGAACTAAGCCAGTTATCTCCGCTATAGCGGGCATAAATACCGCCCGCGCCAAAAGGATAAACAATGTAGTCATAAGCCGCTGATTTTGCAAGCCAGCGTTTTCCCATTTTAGTATATTCCAGAGACAGGTCTAAACCCGTGCCGTTTATATGTATTTTGCTGTTGCTCTGCGTGTAACCCCAGGAATAATCAGTTCCGTTAGAAGCAAGCGCTGCGTGCTGTGAAACAGCGGGTGTTCCGTAAGCTACAGCTGTCCAGGCTCCCGGCGTCATTGTAATGGTGCTGGTAACGGTAATTGTCGGCGTTACGGAAAAAGTCTGTGTGATGGAATATGTGGGCGTTATGGTAAAGGTCATTTCTTCGTGATACAGGGTGTATTCATGTATTGGCCAGGAGTTTATTATTTTTACGTAATATGTACCTGCGGAAAGGTTTGTATCAAAATAGGTTTCATTATCATTTGCTCCGCCCAGCCAGGCGCCGCTTAGATAATTATCCGGATAACCGCCGGATGTGGGCGCGCCTTCCGTGTCATATACATATATTCCAATTGTGTCGTCCTGGCTTCCGTCAACATTAAAATAAATTCTGGAAGTATATGTCCCGCCCACTGTATATACAAACCAGTCTGAATCGCTTGCCGGATAAACGCTGTGAATTTCGGAATTGGGCGATGAAGAAGCCGCGTTAGCCCCTGTATAAACATCATCCCCGTCTTCATATATATCAGGGCCAAGAGTCTTGGTGGGCGTGACCGTGGCGGTTATTGTAACTGTAGGGGTTATGGTTTCTGTTATTGTGGGGGTGTCATAAACCGCAACATAATGCATGTTATAAAATACCCCTGTGGCGGTATCGTTATCATACATTTTTAAATAATAGTCGCCTGCATCAAGAGGCTGAATGATGTATGTTTCAAACTCGCTGCCCTGTACGTGAGCAACATCCGAAAGGACACCGGAATAATCACGGTATAAATACATTCTTAAATCATATCTCTGGTCATCACTTTGTGCAAAAAGAGTTACTGAAGAATAAAAAGGAATTGTAAATTTAAACCAGTCTTCATCTCCTGCCGGGGCAAGGGTATGGTACTCATTGATACCGGATGTGATTGTCCGGGCAGTAAATGAGGTGTTGTCGTCTTCATAAACATCCGTTGGCCACGGGGTAGGGGTATTGGTCTGCGTGTCTGTCGGAGTTTCGGTATAAGTATCTGTTGCGGTTTCTTCTGTTGTGTAAGTATAAGTCGCGGTTTCTTCTTCGGTTGGGGTTTCGGTTATTGAAGGGGCAAAGTTAATTGTTATTTTGTACTGTGTTATGGGTTCATAGTTAAACGCGCGGATTTTAATGTAATATTTTCCCGCCGGAACGAAACAATAATCAGGTATTACCGCGGGGGTGCTGCCGTCGCCGCCTGTAAAGGAAGAATTTACCGTGTCAGCTTCTTCAAAAACATCTATGTAACAGTAATTTGAATCCGCTGTGGTTATGGAAACACATGATTCCTCGGTCAGGTTAAAATACATCCAGTCTTCATCATCCCAGGCGTGAATGCTGTGCGTCTGGGTTTCACCGTTTGTTATTTCGTTTGCCGAGGTATAAGCGTTATCAGCTTCGTATATATCCGCCGAAGGCGTGGGGGTATTTGTAAATGTAGTTCCGGCAGGAACTGTATTTGTTTCTGTAGGGGTTTCAGGGGCGAAATCATTAATAGAAACAGTGTAATTAAATGTATCGCAGCCGGTCTCATAATTCCACGCCCTGACATTTACGTAATATGTGCCGGGGGCAAGGTCTGTAACTGATGCTGTGGCAGGGCCTGTGCCGTCTCCGCCTGCTAAAACCATATTGGCGGGTATGATATTTGTGCTGTTGTATCCTTCTATAAACGTGGGATAAGTTGTGCCTGATGTGGTGATTGTGACATCAGATGTGTTTGTAATGGTAAATTTTATCCAGTCGTTTTCATAACAGGCGTGCATGCTTTTATTCTGCGACTGTCCGGAATATATTATTTTTGCCTGTGCCGGGGTATCGTCCTCTTCATAAGCGTCACCCAAAGGTGTCTGAGTGGCGGTTGCAGTATAAGTTGCTGAATCTCCCGTATCTGACGGGGTAGAAGGGGATGCCGGGTTTTTACCGCAGGAGTATATAATAAGGAAAGAAAAAATTATTAACGCGGAAATCAGCAGATTTTTTTTCATAAAATCCCCTTAATTAATATTTAAAAACCTGTAAGCATAATATAACATAAAAAGCGGCTGTTTCAAATATATTCCTGTATTTTATACAGGTTATTTTCTTTACATAAACAAGAAAAGCCTTTATTCTATGGTATAATATTTAAAAATTTGGAGGAAATTGCCAATATGAAACTTGTATTCAGCTGCGGTGTGTGCGGGAAACAGGAAACTATCTTTCTTACGGATAAAAACAGGACGTATCTGATAGGCAGGGAACTTGAAAATCTTGACGTAAAACTGTGCGCTGATGAAAAGGGTTCTTTAAGCCGCATTCAGGCTAATATAAAATGGGACAAGAACTGCTGGCGCCTTTATGACGGCTGGCCCCCTGACACCACCGCGAAACACCCTATTGCCATGAACAAGCCGGCATCTTTTGGCGGCACTTTTGTAAAAAGAAACGATGAAATTAAAAATATCCCCTACGGCGCAGGCGAAGAAATTAAGGATAAAGATACTCTTTTGTTTGTGGTCACTGCAAAAGCCAGGGCAACAGCCGATAAATTTATTAAGCAGTCTCCTTCTGACACGCAGGCGGTGTATTACAAATACGACGGAATGGTCTTCCGCGAAGATATGGAATATTATGACGGGTTTAAATATAAATGCGAAGTGACAGACGGCACGGACGATTCTGTTTTAAGGCCAAGCAATATGTTCGCGCCCACGGTGACAGGTGAATTAAAACCGGGGCTGGAATATCCGAATTCCTGTATAGGCCTGGATATCAGGTCCAGCACTGAAGCTGACCTTGAAACCCAGCGCGACCATATGATACCGCAGTTCAATGAAATCCTGGGCGACCTTCTAAAAGACTACAGGGATTATCTTTTAATACTTTTAGGTGACGGCGCGTTTGTGTGTTTTCTTGGAAACAGGGAAGACGCGGACGTTAATTTTTCATTTAGCTTAAAATTCATGGACAGGTTAAAAACCGTCAATGAAGAGAATAAAAGAAACAAACTTGCGGAATGGAAAATAAGGATAGGAGTCAACAACGGCAAAGACAGGCTTGTAAAAGTTAACATTGCCGGGCAGGAAGCGCTTAATGTTTACGGCAACTGCATCACCACCATGTCGCGCTTAATGGCGTATGCCAAGTCAAAACCGGGAGAGATAATAACAGGCATTCCTTTTCACCAGGAAAACAATAATAAGAAGTTTTATAAAAATAATTTCACGCAGGTATCAGGCGAAGCCGTGGACAAAAACGGCGTAAAACAGCTGTATTACTTATATTCAAAAAAATAAACCGATATCTTGAATTTTTTATTATTACTTTTGTTTTTTTGTGTGATAACGTAGTATATGTGGAAATTAAATGGGAAAGGGGTTTATAATGAAAAAATGTGTAATATTGCTGCTTATACCTATTCTTATTTTATCCGGATGTGCAACTGTAAGTCCGGTATCTACAAACGAGAATCATGATATTGAAGAAAAGGGACTTAATGACTCCGATCAACAGCAAGAATATGTAGAAGATAGAGTTGACAGAAATATTCATTGGCTTGTATGGACGGGCGTTGGGGTAGGTTGTTACGCTGTTGGACTTGGAATGTTCATGCTTGCTGGTTTTTCATATACACAAGAGCAATATGATGAAGCTACATCAAAAGCGATACCCCTAATGATAGGGGGAGCTGCACTTGGAGTTGTCAGCCTGACGTTATTTTTTACGATGTAATTGATAAAAGGATTTATTAT
>PGYV01000007.1:128292-129101 GCA_002839855.1 Candidatus Goldiibacteriota bacterium HGW-Goldbacteria-1 | reverse complement strand
GAAAAAATGTGTAATATTGTTGCTTATACCTATTCTTATTTTATCCGGATGTGCAACTGTAAGTCCGGTATCTACAAACGAGAATCAGGATGTTCAGGATATTAATGAAAAGGAACTTGAGCAATCTGCTCAACAAAAAGAATATGTAGAAGATAAAGTTGACAAAAATATTGTTGGGCTTGTAGGAGCAGGTGTTGGATTGGGTTGTTGCGTTTTTGGAATTTTATCATTAGCTTTTGCTGGTCTTTCTACAACGCAAGAGCAATATGATGAAGCAACATCAAAAGCAAAGCATATAATTATAGGGGGCGCTGCACTTGGGGTTGTCAGTTTGGTGTTATATTTTACGTTATAATTGATATAAGTTTGCAATCAATTAATACTTGTTTCTGTTTTCTTATGGGATAACATATTATATATGAAAAGTTAAAGGGGTTTATAATGAAAAAATGTGTAATATTGCTGCTTATACCTATTCTTGTTTTATCAGGATGTGCAACTGTAAGTCCGGTATCTACAAACGAGAATCATGATTTTAAAGAAAAGGGTTTTGAGCATTCTGATAAACAGCAAGAATATGTAGAAGATAGAGATGGTGATAAAACTATGTGGCTTGCGTTGTCAGGCGTTGGAGCTGGTTTATTTGCTGTTGGTTCTTTAGTGTTCGTTCTTGCTGGTCTTTCTAGAACGCAAAAGCAATATGATGAAGCTACATCAAAAGCGATACCTTTAATGATAGGGGGAGCTGCACTTGGAGTTGTCAGCCTGACGTTATTTTTTACGATGTAATTGATAAAAGGATTTATTAT